>CAXUAZ010000013.1:33915-34201 GCA_964249195.1 uncultured Chthoniobacterales bacterium | reverse complement strand
GGGCGGGACCGGGCAGGCGGTCTTCAAGCCGGTCGGCTCCGGCACGGGGAGCGCGCAGGCGTTTGCGCTCAGTTTGGAAGAAGCGGGCGGCGTTCCCGAGGGCAAGGGGCCTATCTTGTTGATGGGGAAGCTCTGATCGTCTGCCGCAGGCCGTTGACAAACCCGGCGATTTCCATGCGATCCGGCCAGAGCCGCAGGCAGATCGCGCCGCAATCCTTCGTCGACACAATGCCCTCGCCCGCGTCGAGCGCCTTTCGGAGGGCGCGTGAGGCCGCCTCGCCGATCC
>CAXUAZ010000013.1:0-33872 GCA_964249195.1 uncultured Chthoniobacterales bacterium | reverse complement strand
GTCGAGCGCCTGCCCGATAACGACGCGAGGCGCCGCCGCCTGCATGAACTCCGACCCGGGGGCGTCAAACGCGCCGGTGACCACCGCATCGCTGCGCAACTCCGCGGGCGCGACGTGCGCCGCGAGCCAGCGTCCGACGTTCGCTTCCGCATCCGCCATCAGCAACACGCGCCAGCCGCCGGCGCGCAGTTGGAGCACGAGCGCCCGATCCGACGACCCGCCCGCTTTCAGCCCCTCGGGCGGGTAAAACGCCCGCAATTCCACGCCGCGCTCCAACGGGAGAATCGCGCCGGCGTCCACGATTTCCGCGGAGCGTCCATGCTCGCGGAGCAAGCGCAAGAATTCCTGCCGGCGCGGCGATCGGCCGGGCAGCGGGCTAGAATCGATCACACGGCGCGGGGCGAAATCAGCCCACGCCAGCGAGGCGCCGCCCGCGTGCCGGGTGTCGGCCTGGGTGAGGATCAATCCGTCGAGCCGGTTCACGCCGCGGGCGTGCAGGGATGGCTGCACGCTGCGGGCATAATCGAAGGGTTGCGCCGCGTCGAGCAGCCAGTCGGCGCCGCCAACCCGCAGGTGCATCGAACGCGTGGCGCCCAGATCGAGGACGGTCAGCTCCGCGGCGGGCCGGGGCCCGAGGGTCCAGGCGGAGGGCGCCGGCACGTAGAAACTGCCGCGGGGCGCCGCATCGAAGAAGTGCACGGCGGCGAGGAACCCTTTTGCAGTCAGAAGGTTCAGTTGGTTCAACCCGCCCGCGAGTGAAGCGGCCCCGACCCCGGCGAGGCACAGCACGCCTACGCCCAGCGTCAGCACGGTCCAGGCGAGCGGGAAGGTCACGACGTTGGCCAGCGGCGAGATCGGCGAAACGATGTGGAACCGCAAGATCATGATGGGAAGCGAGCCCAGCCAGGCGATCAACGACACGCTGACAATGCCCCAGCCCCAGAATCGGGTAATCTCCCAAACGCGCAACCCGCGCGAGTACAACCGCGGCGGCAGGAAAGGATCCGGCGCACCGATCGCCGTCAATTTTCGCTGCAAGGGGCCGGCCAGCGCGATCACCGCCAGCACGACGAGGAACGTCAGTTGGAATCCGAGATCGAAGAGTTGGTTCGTATCATAGCCGAGGATCAAGAACACGGCGGCGCCGAGCAGGTTCAGCGGGCGGGCGGGCCGTTCGATCCAGAAGGCGCCCAGCAGCATGGTTGCCATGCAGGTTGCCCGCACGCTGGCGGGTCCGAGGCCGGTGGCCATGGCATAAAAGACTAACGGCGGCAGGCTCAGCGTGCGCGCCCAGCCGCGCGGAACGCCCGCGCGTTCCATGAGCCACAAGGCGAGGCAGGAAAGGAGCGCGAGTTTGAGCCCGTCGATTGCAAAGTAATGGAGCGTCCCGGTGCGTTGAAAGACATCCTCCAGATCTCCCAATCCCGGGTCATCCCGCAAGCCGAGCAGCATGGTGGAGATCACGGCCGTCGTCGGTTGGCCGGGGCTCAAGCCGAGCCGGAGCGAATCGCGGATCCAATCGTGAAAACGAACCGCGATCCGCCGCACGCTTGCGCCGTTTTCGTGGGAGATGACGCGCACGTCGTTGAGGCCGCGGCAGCGGATTTCGGAGAGGATGCCCTGTCGGCGCTCGCGGTCCGCGTAGTCAAATTCGCCCGGGTTGCGCGGGCCCGGCAGGTTGCGGGCGCCGCCGGTGATTTCGAGGCGGTCACCGCATTGCGGATTGCCGTTTAGCCATTCCGTGAGCACCGGCGCATGGGTGGCAAAGGCGCTGCCGCCGAGCTCGATGCTTTCGAGTTCGAGGGTGAATCGCGCCGTCGTTCCCGTCGCGGAATACCGCGGCTCATCGACGACCGTGCCGATGGCCCGCACGGTTTGCGCCCGGGAGGAGAGCTGGCGCGCGAGGGTTTCGGTGGGGAGGCGATGGAGGGTAAACGCATGGAGCGTGGCAAACGCGACCGCCGCCGCCAGCCAGCAGAGCTCCAGTCTTCGCCAAAGCGCCCAGGCAAGGTTTGCGAGCAGGCAAATGCCGAGAGCGAGCCACGGATCGGGATCGATCCAATCCGCCGCGAGGATTCCGGCGCCCGCGCAGAGGGCCAGACCGAGGAAGGGATTTACCCTCCGCCAGAAAGAGGCGAAGGCGAATGAAAATCCAGGTTCGGCGCTTCCTTCATCCTTCATTTACCGTTGCTCAAACCCATCCCCCAGCCGGTCGGGCAAATTCATCTCGTACGACTTCACCTCGGCGCCGTCGGAACGCCGCACGGTGCCCGTCGGCTCCAGATCGAGATCCCGATACGCCTGCTCCAACGCCACCGGATCGCCGCGCAACTCCGGGAACACGCTCGCCAGCCGCCGCTTGATCCACTCCTTGGCCAGCCGCCGGTCCACCGCGTGCAACGGGCGCTCCGGCGCGAGCACCCGTTTGAAAAAGGTCCGCAGATTCAGGTATTGCATGGCAGGATCACGAAGAAGATACGTCGGGCGATCCATCCGGAGACGCCTCGCCGATGTTCAATGAAAAACGGCGCTCGTCCCGCGGCCACGCGCCCTCGGCCATCAGCGCGCGGCGTTCCGCCAACACGGCGCGGATCCGCGCGATGAGTTCCGACGGCGTGAACGGCTTCTCGATGAACCCCGCCAGCCGCCTCCCCGTAAACTGCCGGTCAATCTCCTCCTTCGTGTAACCGGAGCAGAGGATCACGCACGCATCCGGCCGCAACGCGGTGATCTGCGCCAGCGCTTCGTCGCCGTTCATCCTCGGCATAGTCAGGTCCAGAATCACGATGTCAATCTCGCCCGCGTGCCGTCGAAATAGTGCGACGCCCTGCACCCCATCCGACGCTTCCAGCACGTCGAAGCCCGCCTCCCGCAACGCCTCCGCCATCAGGCCGCGCAGCCCTTCCTCGTCGTCGACGATCAACGCCTGCAGGCGTCTCGGCTCCGGCTTCCGCAAACCGGCGGCCCTCCCGCCATTTGCGCTCCCCGCGTCCTGCGGGTGCGCCGAGACGGGGAAGATCAACGTAAACACCGTTCCCTCCCCTTGCTGACTGAAAATCCGGATCCCGCCCCGATGACTGCGCACGATCCCGCGCAACGCCGCCAGCCCGAGCCCGCGCCCCGTGAATTTGGTGGTAAAGAACGGATCGAACATCTTCGAGATCGTCTCCGGCGACATGCCGCAACCGGTGTCGCTCACCTCGAGTTGCGCGTACCGCCCGGGGGGAAGTTCCTGCCCCGGAAATTGCTGCTCGGCGTCGGCCGCCGAGAGATGGCAGGACGCGGTGCGGATCGTCACATCGCCGCGTTTCTGGTCGCCGATCGCCTCGGCCGCATTGGTCAGGAGGTTGAGCACGACCTGGCGGATCTGGGTCGCATCGCCATCGAGCGTCGGCAGGCGTCGATCAAAATGGTAGTTCACCTCCACGTTTTTCGAGATGGAGACGGCGAGCAACTCGGTCATCTCGGCAATGATGGCGTTGAGGTCCAGCTCGGCGACGGTGAATTTGCCGCGCCCCGAGTAGGCGAGCATCTGGCGGGTCAGCTCGGCCAGGCGGCGGGTGGTGCGCTCGATCTTGTCCAGATAGGCCGCCGCGGCGGCGGGCGCGGCCCCGAGCTGGCGCCCGAGCATTTCCGCGTTGCCGAGGATGGTGGTGAGCAGGTTGTTGAAATCGTGCGCGATGCCGCCAGCCAGCACACCCAGGCTCTCGAGCTTCTGGCTTTGGCGCAATGCCTCCTCCGCCTGCACGCGCGCGGTGATGTCCACGATGACCCCGCGGCGGCCCAGCGCCCGGCCGTCCTCATCGATCACGGTGATGATCTCACGCACCCAGAGCGTGCGTTCGTCGGCGGTGATGACCCGGTATTCCTCCGGGTAGGTGCGGCCGGGCCGGAGGGCGTTGCGGGCGTTTGCGCGCGCGCGTTCCCGGTCGTCGGCGTGCACGTGCTCGTACCAGAAGCTCGGTTCGCCGGCCCAATCGGGCGCGTCGAGCCCGAGCAGCTTGCGCCCGTAATCGTTGACAAACGTGAAGCGCTCCATGGAGAGATCGCTCTCCCACACCATCGCCTCGATGCCGTTGACGAGGTCGCTCAAGCGCCGCTGCGCCGCGGCGACATCCGCCGCCAGCCGCGTGCTCTCGCGCAGGGAGGCGGCAAGGCTTTCCTGGCGCCGCGCGAGCACAAAAGTCGCCGTCGCCACCACCGCCGTGGCCAGGAGACCCAGCGCGAGGATGCGTTGCGGCGCCGCCGTGCGCAGCGCGGCGATGAACTGCGGCGTGGCCCACAGCCGCAGCTTCCACGAGCGGTCGGCCATCGCCACGTGGCTGTCGATCACCGCCCCGGCCGGGGACGAAACCGCGGCAAAAACCAGGTGATCGGTGTGATCGCGCATCTCCATGTTCCAAAAATCCTGCAACCCGGCGCCGTATAGGTTGCGGAACACGTCCCGCAACCGCACCGCGCCGACGACCATCCCCTCGTAATGCGCGCCGCGGAAGATCGGGAGCGCCAGCGAAACGGCCGGCTCGCCCGGGGCGATCTCGAAGACATCCGTGCCCGCGGGAGCGCGGGAGGCGATCGCCTTGCGGGCGGCGTCGCGCGCGATTGCGCCATCCATCGCGACCGGCGCGGCCGAGCGGCTGGCGGGAAGAACGGGCCCGGGCGCCCCAGTCGGGCCGTACCATTGGATGACCTCGAAGCCCGGGGTGTCGGCGATGGCTCGCTCGACGAAGAGGGCGTATTCGTCCGGCAAGGGCGCCGCGGCGCTGGCGGCGAAGTTGCCGATGCTTTTGAGGGCGTCGAGGTGCGTCTCGACGAACGCGTGGAATTGCAGCGCCGAGTTATCCGCCTGCCGGGAGGTCTCGGCCTCGACGAGCAGACGCTCCGAGTTGGCGCTCTCCAGATACAGGTAAAGGGTGATCCCCAGGACCGGCAGGGCGGCGAGGAGGGCGCGAGCGAGGAGGCGGCGCCCGCTTTTCGCGCGGGGTCGCAGGGGTTGGCCCGGTCGATTTTCCCTCATCGAAAGCGCGTCCATGGAACGCCATCGGCGTCCGGGTTCCTTCGCCCGGGGGTCGGGCGTGCGCAAGGTGCAATGCGGGTTTGTCTTGCTGGGGCGAAAGCCCTATGATCGGCTCGTGTCGTCGTGAGGTCTGCTTTTACATTGTTGGAGTTGCTCTTCGTCATCGCGGTGATGGCGGTGCTGGCCGCCATCGCCATCCCGGCCAGCAGCGGGATCGGTCGGTATTCGGCGCGGGTGAAGTCGCTCTCCAACCTGCGGCAGATCGGGGTCGCGGCGCGCCTGTACGCCAACGATCACCAGCAGCAACTCCCCGGCGGCGGCGTGCCGGCATCGGGCGAGATCACAATCGACCGCTGGCCGGCGCTCTTTTGCGGGTACCTGTCGCCGAACGATCCCCGGGTGTTCATCGACCCCACGGACTCCGCCGCCGCGAGCCTGCCGGTAGCTGAGGTGCTCTCCAATGCCCAGAATAACACCGGGTACATTTACAACGGTTTCGATGAGATGGGAGACGGCACGACCCCGCCGGAGACGGTATTGGTGGCCTCGCTCGATCACCCGATGAGCACGATCTTGATGAGCCAGAAGGCGATCGGGGCCACGGATTTCTGCGTCGATTTATTGACCAAACCGATCTCGTTGTTGACGAGTCTGTTGAACCCGGCAGCGTTTGATGGCGGGGCGAACTATTTGTTTGTCGATGGGAGTGTACGGTATCTCAAGAAGAGCGATTATTCGGCGAAGATGTGGCAGGTGAACCCGCTGGGGCCATAGGGGAAGATGGACGCTATGGACGCTATGGACGCAATGGACCCCGATCTCGGATCTCTGTCTTCGGTCCTTTTTGTCCTTTCGGTCCCTTTGGTCCTTTTTCAGCGTGCCCCGGCCCAATGCGCCCCGTTCACCAGCAGGAACAGCACGTTCATCAGCACCAGCACGGCCACCGGCCGATTGGCGATCCTCGAAGGGGGTCGCAGCGCATAATTGGGCGGGAGCGCGTAGGTGAGCAGGCAGGCGATCGCGAACCAACTCACATAATTCTGCACCGGCGGCCAACCGGAAGGTGCCGCCTCGCGCCCAGGGTACCACACCCAATAGGCCCGGATCTTCCACGCCACCGGCTCGAGGTTCAGATCAGTGGCTAACGCCACCAGCCCCGTGCCGAGCGCAAGCCCGAGCCGCGTCACCTCGGGCCGCACCACCAGCACCAACCGGCGCCCACTCAACAGAATAACCAGCCACGCCAGCGGAATCGTAAAAGGCAGCACCCCGCCGAGCCGCCAGCCGAAATTATCAGTGTACCGGTAAGGTCCAAAGGGAAACCCCGTCCGCGCCCCGACCCACTCGCACATCGCCGATCCCACCAGAATGATCGACGCCCAGCGCCGCGTGACGTTGAGCCCCTCGTGCATTGCCGTCGCGAAGTAGACGTTGATCGCCGCCAGCACGATCCAAAAGGCATCTGACCCGTGGAGGATCGCCAGCGCCGCCGCGCGAAGATCGGGTTGGCCGATCCACGACTCAATTTGGCTCTGGCCAATCCCCAGCGGCATGACGACCGCGCCAATCGCGGTCCATATCAGAAAGAAGATCCAGACCAGCCCGGGCAGAGGGGAGAAGGCAAAGGCGACCCCCGCAGCATGATTCCTCCTTCTGCCTTCATCCTTCATCCTTCTGCCTTTTTCTACGGGCTTGCCGTCAATTTCAGGCTGCCGCTTGTGCCGAAATTCGTGGTCCAACTCGCTTCAACCTTCTGCAAATCGGCGCTCATTTTGCCGGTAAACGTTCCGGCCTTGAGGATGTCCTCGGCGCCGCCGATGTCTTCGATGCGAATGTCCAGATCCGGCGTCGAAATCGTCCCCCGGCACGCGGCGGCATGCTCGGATTGCACGGCGCCGCTGCCGTTGAGCATCACCACGTTTACCCCGCTGAACTCCAGCAGCAACGCACTCCGCGTCGCCAGTTGCCGCGCTTCGATCCGCACCGCCTGCGGGCTCGCATCCCCTTGCAAGTGGACCTCCCCCGTAAACCGGCGCGGCATGCGCTCGAGCAACTCGGCGGCCGTTCGCGGCGCTCGATGACATGCGGTCAACATCAACAGCGCCGCCGCGAAACCCGCCAATGAAAGATGCCGCATCGCCAAACCTGCCACACGCGACCGGCTGAACGCAAACGATCCCGGCGCGGGAAGAGGCGATGTTTTTCTTTCGCGCCCGGTCGCCAAATATCGATTTGTCAGCCAGCCGCGCCCGTGGTCCGTTGATATCCCTTTTTACCTTATGAACGCCCCCATTCGCATCGCCGTCACCGGACCCGCAGGTCAGATTGGTTATTCGCTGCTCTTCCGGATCGCTTCGGGCGCCATGTTCGGGCCGGATCAACCGGTCGCCCTGCACCTGATCGAGATCGAACCGGCGCTCCCCGTGCTCGCCGGCGTCGCCATGGAACTCGACGACTGCGCCTTCCCCCTGCTCGCCGACATTGTGCAAACCTCCGATCTCGACGAAGGCTTTCGCGGCGTGAACTGGGCGCTCCTCGTCGGCAGCGTGCCGCGCAAAGCCGGGATGGAACGCAAAGATCTCCTCGGCATCAACGGCAAGATTTTCACCGGCCAGGGCCAGGCCATTGCGCGCAACGCCGCATCTGATGTCCGCACGCTGGTCGTTGGCAATCCTTGCAACACGAATTGCCTCATCGCGATGAGCAACGCCCGCGACATCCCGGCCGATCGCTGGTTCGCCATGACCCGGCTCGACGAAAACCGCGCCAAAGCGCAGCTCGCCGCCAAGGCCGGCGTGCCCGTCGCCGAAGTAACCAATGTGGCCATCTGGGGCAACCATTCCGCCACGCAATACCCCGACTTCACCAACGCCCGCATCGGCGGCCGACCCGCAAACGAAGTAGTGACCGATCAAGCCTGGCTGGAGGGAGAATTCATTGCCAACGTGCAGCAGCGCGGCGCGGCGATCATCAAGGCGCGCGGGCAGTCGTCCGCGGCCTCCGCGGCCAACGCGGTGGTCGACACCGTGCGCTCACTGGTGACCCCTACCACGCCCGGCGATTGGACCAGCGTGGCGGTGTGTTCGCCGGGAGACAAATACGGCATCGAGCCGGGGCTCATCTGCTCGTTCCCCGTGCGCACCGAAGACGGGAAATCCTGGGAAATCGTCGATAGCCTGCCGGTCAGCGACTTCAGCCAGAAGCGGATCGACGCCACTGTCAGCGAGTTGAAGGAAGAGAAGGCGCTGGTGGCCGAGTTGCTGGGGTCGCGGCCCTGGAGGGCGACGCCCCGCCGGCGCCCATACGCGATTGGCGACGCGGGAGCGTCGCCCTCCAGGCAGAAGTCCTACTGCCCCATCTCCGCCAACGCCGCGGTAAAGTGGCGATTGCCGGCCTCGTGCTCTTCCAGGGCGGGCCCCACCAACTCGGCAAAACGCTGGATGTCCTGGTAGTTGATCAACAAATCCACGCTCTGCGCGTAGCTGTTCAACTCATCGCCCGTCGCGAACGACTGGCAAAGCAGCACTAGGTACATCCCGCGCCGCTCGTCGGTCGGCAGCGCGACGAGATACTGCAAAAGGGTATTGCGGTCCAGCGTGCAGCCTTCGAGATTTTCCAGCAGCGCCACCGTCTGGTAGGTGCGCACCGCCATTCGCTGCAAGGCGGCTTGCGCCGTGGGCGCGTGATGCACCTTGAAGCCCAGCGAGCGCAATTGCTCGTGCAGAAATTCGCGATACGCCGGCTCGTGGCAACAGATCAACGCCGAGCGGTCGTCGCGGCCGATCTTGTCGTCCGTGCCGGCCGGCGGGGGTGGCTCGGCGGCGTGCGGAAGCGGGATTCGCATGGGGGACGACATGTCGATAAATGGGTTAGAGGCTGACCGCGAGGGCGGGCGCCGCTTCGGGGTCGTCGACAGCGGCGCCGTTCTTGTTGATCATGCGCAGGCCCGACGCCTCTTTGCCCTCGCTCATGGAATGCTTGTGCATGTCGATCCCGCGCCCGACGATCGCCTTGCGCGACGCGTAGGCGAGCGCGGTTTCCTCGTCGATCAAGTCCGATTTAAACGCGGCGAGGATGGATTGATCGAACGTCTGCCAGCCGTACGTCGCCGAAGCCGCGGTAATGTCGTAGAAGCTGCGCTCGTCGCTCTCGCCGAGCAGAATGGCCTCTCGCGTGCGCAGATTGCTGCCCATGATTTCCATGAGGAGCTGGCGCCCGCCGCCGATCCGCGGCGCGAGGCGTTGGGCGACGATATAGCGCACGGTCTCGGCGAGCCGCTGGCGCATCTGCCCCTGCTCGGCCTGGTCGAACATGCCGAGGATGCGGTTGATGGATTGGCCGGCGTTGATTGTGTGAAGCGTGCTGACGACGAGGTGGCCCGTCTCCGCCGCGCTGATGGCGATCTCGGTCGTCTCGCGGTCGCGCAATTCGCCGACAAAGATCACCTTGGGCGCCTCCCGCAGCGCGGCGCGCAGGCCCGTGGCGAACGTGTTGAAATCGCCGCCGAGTTCGCGCTGGCAGAAGGTCGAGGTCTTGTGCGGGTGCATGAACTCGATGGGATCCTCAAGCGTCACGATGTGGCCGGGGAGCTGTTCGTTGAACTCGTTGAGCACCGCGGCGAGCGTGGTCGTCTTACCCGAGCCCGTGGCGCCGGTGACGAGCACCAGGCCCGTTTTTTCCTTGGTCATCTTCTGAAAAACCGGTGGGAGGTTCAGCGCCTGGAGCGTGGGGATCTTGGTGGCGAGGATTCGCATGACGACTCCATAGTTCCCGCGCTGCCGGAAAATATTGACCCGCAAACGGCACCGGTCGCCGACCTGGTACGAGGAGTCGCACGAGCCGGTTGTGAGCAAATCGCGGACGAGCCGCGGGCTGTGACCGACCAGGCGGTTGACGATGCGTTCGACTTGAAACGGGGTAAGCGACTCGACGGGCGGATCGACTTGCACCGGCTTGAGTTTGCCGAAAGCCTCCACCTGGAAAGGCCGCCCCACGACGAAGAACAAATCGGCGATGCCTTCGTGGCTGTCGAGGATGGCATTGAGCAGATGATCCAGGTGCGCTTTGAGCATGGCGGCCTTTGCGAAAAGCAGGAACCGGTCCTACTCTTGGCGAAAGTATGGAAGATCCCGAAGTTCCTTTGGAAGCGGCGCAGGAGCACATTAACCACCACGCGGAGCACGCGGAAGGCAGGAAGTGGGTGCTGGGCGTGGCGCTGAGCGCGGCGGTCTTTGCGGCGTTTGCCGCGGTGGCGTCACTGCTCGCGGGGCATCACGTCAACGAGGCGCTGATCTCCCGGATCGACGGCAACGACAAGGTCGTCAAAGCGAGCGACCAGTGGTCTCTCTATCAGGCGAAGGGCGTGAAGGCAGCGGTGCTCGCAAGCAAGATCGACCTGCTCAAGCAACTCGAGAAAGCGCCGGGCGACAAAGACGAGTCGAACCTGGCGCGTTACGAAAAGGAGCAGGAGGACATCAGGGCGAAGGCGGAAGGTTTCGAGCACGAGGCCGAGACGTTGAAGGAGGAAGGCGAGCGCCACCTGGGCTGGCACGTGATCCTCGCGCGCTCGGTGACGATGTTCCAAATCTCGATTGCGATCGCCGCGGTGTCGGTGCTGGTGGGCCGGCGGACGTTCTGGTTCGTGAGCCTCGGCTTCGCGGCGTTGGGAATTTACTTCCTGGGGCAACAGTTGACGGCGGAGTTTCTGGTCAAATAACGCGCTCCGGAATTTTAGACAGAATTAACAGAATTTAACAGAATTGAAAATCCTGGATCGGCGCTGTTTCCTCAATTCTGTCTTCTCAAAATTCTGTTAAATTCTGTTAATTCTGTCTAAAAAATTCCGGCCGCCTAACGCCACTCGTGTTTAGGATATTTGCGCTGGAGCTCCTGATTGATCTTCGGGTAACTCTCCCGCCAGAAATTCGCCAGATCCTGCGTCACCTGAATTGGCCGCTGATTGGGCGCCAGCACCTGGATCGTCACCGGCGCCCGGCCGGCCGCCACCCGCAAGCCGCCCGTCACGTCGAACAATTCCTGAATTCGCGCCGCCAGCACAGGCGGCGATCCGTCGCCCGCTTCCGGGTAGGTCAGCTTCACCCGGCGCGGGCCCTTGCTCGTGCTCAACTCCGCCCGCTCCGGCGCATATTCATCCACCCACGCGCCCTGTTGCGGCGAAAGCCACGCCTTCACCGCGGCCCAGACGGGGCGCTCCTTGATCGCCTTGTACGTCGACGCTCCGTAGCAGATTTGCTCGATCAACGCCCGCCGCTCCGGCGGCCCGATCCGCGGCAACCCAAGCTCGGGCATCCACGACGCGAGCCCATTGAGACGCGCGATCCATTGCTCGACCGGCGCATCCCAACCCTTTAGTGGGCAGCGGCCGGCGATCACCTCCTCGGCCAGGAGCGCCGCCGCCTGTTCCAGCGGCGGGTCATCCGACACCTTTTCGTCGAGCGGCAGATCGCGGAAGCGCCGTTGCCGCCGCACCTGCACGCGGCGCGCGGTCGCATCGAAGAATACGTCTTCGCCCGCGCTGAAATCCTGCGGGAACATCTCCCGCAACCAGCTTTCCTCCACCTGCGTCGCCAGGCTCAGCAGCACGGTCAACTCATCCCGGCTCTGCACCTCGCGCACCTCGCCGGCGACCAGCAGCGTCGCGCCGTGCACCGCGCTCTCGCGCGCCAACACCCCGCGCCGATTGCCGACGAGCTGGCAACGCAAGGTCCCGGCATCGAGCCGGCGCGCCAGTTGATCGGAGAACCCCACGAGCACACAGCGGCGGATGGCGTCGTCAGGCGCGGGCGACGCCGGCGCCTCGCCCTTGATCTCCGCGATCTTGAGGAATTGCTCGAAGAGTTCTCCCGCCTGACGGGCGGCCAGCGCGTGAATCCCGAGCCGCTTGCACCGGCCCGGGTCGAACCGCGAATTCTCCGCGTACTTGAAGGCGCGCATCAGCAGGAAGAAGTCAGACTCGGGCTCGGCCCCGAGCACGTCTTCGCGGGCTTGCTCGACGTGCTTGCCCTCGTTGCGCGTCAGGAGATTCCGGGATTGGGTCAGCGCGGCGAGCAGCGCCACCGGCCGCACGCAATCCCACTCTGCCGCAGCCAGCAGCATCCGGCCGTAGCGCGGATGGACCGGATAGGCCAGCATCCGCCGGCCGGTCGGAGTGATCGCGCCCGTCGCGCGGTCGAGCGCGCCAAGGTCGCCGAGCAGACCCTCGGCGCGATCCAGCGAACGCCGCTCGGGCGGCTCGAGCCAGCGGAACGCGTGGACGTCATCGACGCCGCTCGCCTTCAACGTCAGCACGACTTCCGCGAGATCGAGCCGGCGCACTTCGGGCGTCTCCTGCGCGGGTCGGTCGGCGTGTTCGAGCTCGGTCCAGAGGCGCAGGCAATGGCCCGGCGCGGTGCGGCCCGCCCGGCCGGCGCGCTGGTCGGCGGAGGCGCGGCTGATGCGTTCAACGAGGAGCGTGTTGATGCCGCGGTAAGGGTCGAACCGGGCAGTGCGCGCGAGGCCGGAATCGATCACGATCCGCACGCCGTCGATCGTGAGCGAGGTCTCGGCGACGTTTGTGGCGACGACCGCCTTGCGGCGCCCCGCGTAAGCGGCCACGGCGGCGTCCTGCTCCGCGGGCGGGAGCTCTCCGTGGAGCGGGAGGATGATCCATTCGCCGCCGAGCCGATGCCGCAGCTCGCTCAACGTGCGGCTGATCTCGTACGCGCCCGGCATGAAGATCAGCGCGTCGCCTTCGGGCTGGGAATGGGCGAGGCGGGCCAATTCCTCGGCGGCTTGTTCCCAGACGGGGACGCGTTCAAAAGACACCGAGCGCGGCACGTATTCAACGGTCACCGGGAAGGTGCGGCCGCCCGAGGTAAGCGTCGTGCACGGGGCGAGGTAGGCTTGGAGGGGGCCGGTCTCCAGCGTCGCCGACATGACGCCCAGGAGCAGATCGGGCCGCGCCGTTTCCTGGATCTGCAAGGCGCGCGCGAGGGTGATGTCGCCGTAGAGATGGCGCTCGTGGAATTCGTCGAAGAGGATGGCGCCGATGCCCGCCAGGGTCGGATCGCCGAGCATCTGGCGCAGGAGGATCCCCTCGGTGACGAACTCAATGCGGGTGCGGGCAGAGGTGACGTTATCGAGCCGGATGCGGTAGCCGACTTCCTGGCCGAGGGGGACGTCGCGCTCGCGGGCGACGCGGGCGGCGAGCATGCGCGCGGCGAGGCGGCGCGGCTGAAGGACCACGACGCGTCCGCGGTCGCCGAGCAGCCCAGCGTCGAGGAGCATTTGCGGGACCTGGGTGGATTTGCCGGAGCCGGTGGGCGCCTGGAGGATGAGCCGGTTGGCCGCGCGGAGACGCGAGACGAGTTCGCGCTCGAGCTCGTAGATGGGCAGGCGGGTCGTCACGGCGCGATGGCCTCGCGGTAGATTTCTTCCAGGCGCGCGACCTGTTTGCCGAGCTCAAACTTCTCCGCCACGGCCGACGATGCGGCGGCTCCCCATGACTTCAGCCGGGATGGATCGCCGGCGGCCGCCAACAACGCGCTCGCGAGACCCTCGGCGTCTCCCTCGTTGCCCAGCCAACCGCTCACCCCGTGCTCCACCGCCTCCGGGATGCCGCCGTGACGGGTCGCGAACACCGGCAACCCCGTGGCCATCGCCTCCAGGAGCGAGTTGGGCACGCCTTCCTGGTTCCCATCGGCGCCGAGTTCGCTCGGGTGCAGAAACAGGTGCGACTCGTATAGCTTTGCCCGCAGGGCGTCCTGCGGGAGAAACCCCACGAAGTCAACCTGAGCAGCGATCTCCAACTCAACCGCCGTCTCGCGCAAGGCCGCTTCCAAGGGTCCCTCGCCCGCGATGGTCAACCTCGCCCGCGGCCATCGTCGGCTGAAATCCCGGAACGCGCGGAGCGTCACGAAGAGCCCCTTCTTCTCCACCAGCCGGCAGGCCTGGAACAGCCGCCACGCTCCATCTACCGGCTCCGTTCTCTCGCGATTGGAAAACTCCGCCAGCGGAATGCCCGTGCGATGCAACCGCAGCTTCCCCGGCGGGCAACCCAGCGCGCGCAATGCGTCTAACAACGAATCCGATCGCGCCAGCACCAAGTTCACGCGCCCAAGCATCTCAATCGCCATTTGCCGATACTTCGGACGCTCCAGGTCTACTAGCACATCCGCTCCATGAAAGGAAACCACGGTGGGAATGTCGATAGTTCGCAGCAGAGGCAACAACTGCACCGCGATATGACCGAAATACACATGCAGCAGCCTAGCGCCGGACGCTCGAATTGCTCCTGATAAACGCTTGGTCTCCCCTCCGCCTAACGTCACCGGTCGCCCACAGATCTGCCGCTGCCAAAATCGTCGCAGCCATTTCCCTCGACCGCGCTGGACGAGGCGAACGTCTCGAAAAGGAAACCGGTCGGCGTTCTCCCGTTTCTGGGCCACGACAACCGGCTGAAACTTGCGCAGACTGGTCACCTGCCGGTAGATGTGCAACATCTCCGGCCTGAGGAACGTCGCGCAGTAGCTGGCGACAACCGGTCGGCTTTCCACTATCTAGAACGTGTACGACACGAACTTGATGCCCTTTGGATTCTGGTAGGGGTCGCCGTTTTCATGGCGCACGACTTCCTGGCTGCCGCCATATTCGGCAGGCGCGAAAGGGTTGATCATCTGCAAGGGATTGCCAGAGCGGATGGCCCGCGGGATCACGCCATCCGCTCCGGACGTGGGGGCAATCGCGGCTGCGTTGGGAGCCGTGACGCGAGGCGCAACGAACGTGCCGTCTTGCGTGGTGCGCACCCGGGAGCGACGGGTCGTCGTCGGACTCTGCGCCTGGACGCTGGCAGCCAGCAACGAAACAGATACAGCGAGGAGAAGTGCGGTTTTCATAGAATTGGACGGTTCACTGAAGAGATCGGACGAGGCGCCGCGAGGGGTTGTATGCCTGCGACGGCTCCCGTAGGTTGCGCCTTCAACCATGGCACTGTCGATTCAATTAGAAGTCCTCAACGAACTGGGGCTGCATGCCCGCCCAGCCTCAGAGTTCGTGCGTTGTGCCCAGAAGTACCCCACGACGCAGATCCGCCTGCGCCGCGGCGATGAAACCTATTCGGCCACCAGCATCCTGGATGTTCTTACCGCCAATCTCGACCAGGGCGCGACTTTCCTCTTGGAAGCCGATGGCCCGGGCGAGGCCGAGGCATTGAAGAGCCTCGCGGCCTTGATGGTCGAATTCCGCGAGCAGGAGATCCGCGAACGCCCGTCGGCCTGACGCGCCATGGATTACCTGGAAAAAGCGCGCCGGGTGCTGGCGTTGGAAACCGCCGAACTGCAACGGCTGCACGATCGGCTGGACGGCCCCGCTTTTTCCCGCGCGATCGAGCTGCTCCTGGCCTGCCTGGAACGCCGGGGGAAGATCGTGGTCATTGGCGTCGGCAAGAGCGGGCACATCGGCGAGAAGATCGCGGCCACGCTCACCAGCACGGGCTCTCCCGCCGTCGTGCTCAATTCGCTCAACGCCCTGCACGGCGACCTCGGGGTCGTGGCCGATGGCGACGCGATCCTCGCTCTAAGCGCCAGCGGCGAGACCGACGAGTTGGTCGATCTCCTCCCTGCCCTGCTGCGCTTCGACGTGACCCTCATTGCGTTGACCGGCCGCCCCGACAGCACGCTGGCTCAGAGCAGCCACGTGCAACTCGACGTGAGCGTGACGCAGGAGGCCTGCCCGTTGAACCTCGCGCCGACTTCCAGCACCACCGTCATGCTCGCCCTGGGCGATGCGCTGGCGATGGTGCTCCTGGAGGCGCGCGGCTTTGAAAAGGAAGACTTCGCGCGGTTCCACCCGGGCGGGCGGCTGGGGCGCAGCCTGTTGTTGAAGGTCAGCCAGGTGATGCGTCCTCGGGATGCGGTCGCGCTGGTGGCCGCAGGGGACACGATCCGCGCCGTCCTCGCGGAGATCGCGCGCTGCCGGGCCGGCGCGGCGGTGGTGGTCGACGCCGGGGGGCGGCTCGCGGGCATTTTCACCCACGGCGATTTTGCCCGGCATTTCCAGAACGACCCCGCGCTGGGCGAACGCCCGGTCGGCGATTACATGACGCGCGAGCCGGTGACGATCGGCGGCGACCGGCTGGCGGTGGAGATTCTGCAATTGCTGGAACATTCGCGCATCGACGATCTCGTCGTGCTCGACGCCGAGCGGCGCCCCGTGGGTCTGGTGGACACCCAGGACTTGACGCGGCTCAAATTGCTGTGAGTTTGGTCTCCCCCCAAAGGTACATTCAACCCCTCCACTCCCATGCCAGCAGCCAACGATCTTCGCAAAGGACAGGCGATCCGCTACAACGGCGACATCGCCATCGTGCTCGAGGTGCAGCACCGCACGCCCGGCAATCTGCGCGCGTTTGTGCAAGCCATCGTGCGCTCGATCAAGACGGGCAAAAGCAGTGACATCCGGTTTTCTTCCACCGAGAAAGTGGATCTCGTCGAGGTAAACCGCGAGACGCTGGAGTTCTCGTACAAGGACGGCGACGGCTACCATTTCATGGATCCGAAGACGTATGACGACACGGTTATCAGCGAGGCCCTGGTGGGACAGAACAAGGATTACATCACGGAAAATCTTGCGGTGACGGTGCTCTACGCGGAAGGCAAGCCGGTGGAGATCGAGTTGCCGAGTTCGGTCGTATTAAAGGTGGCGCAATCGGCGGACGGCGTGCGCGGCGACAGCGCGAACAACGTCCAGAAGACGGCCGTGCTTGAGACCGGCAAAAGCGTTCAGGTGCCGCTTTTCATCAAAGAAGGCGAGTCGCTCAAGATCGACACGCGCACCGGCGCATACATGGGCCGGGCGTAGGCGCTTGACACTCTGCCGCGCAGGCAGGAAATTCCCCGCGTGGATGCGCTCACCGGTTATCGCTACATCGTGGAAACTCCGGGAGTCCGCGGCGGGCAAGCTCGTGTCGATGGCACCCGCATTGGGGTGCATGATGTGATCAGCTATATATTACTCGGCGTTGATGTGGACGGGATCCAGCAGCGCTTGCCCGATCTGACCCGCGCCCAGATCTACGAATGCCTCGCGTATTATGAGGACCATAAGGCGGCCGTCGAGACACTGGCGCTGGCCCAGCTCGAATCGATGCAGGCGTGAAGTTCTTCCTGGATCACGACGTTCCGCGAGCGGTCCGTGAGGGATTGGAGAGACACCGATTTGAGGTTTCACAGGTCACCGATGTATTGCCGAGAGACGCGCAGGATGACGCGGTGTTCGCTCACGCGGTGCAGTCCGGCTGCATCATGGTGACCTGTAACCGTAACGACTTTCTCGAACTCGCCGCTCATCTTCCCCACCACGGTTTGATCATCCTGATCCGGCGCAGAGGCGAAATGGCGGAGTGCGGCAAACTCCTTCAGTTGATCCGTAGAGCGGGCGGGGATGGACTCCGCGGCAACATCAATTTTGCATAGCCTTGGGCGTCAGAGCTCGCTTATCTATCTTTCAGGCAGCTCCAACCACCGTGGCGAGTCCCAAGAAGAAGCAGCGCGCAACCAACGCCCCCCGCCAGCGCGGCAAGCCCCTGCGCTTGCAGTCGGTCGCCGCCGCGAGTCAACCCATCGTTGTTCCCACGCGCTGGCTCAAATTCGTCGCCGGCGTTTTGCTCCTGCCGGTGTGCTGGGTCTTGAGCAAGACGTTCTTCGATGACTTTACCCGCGCCACCATTGCCCACCACTTCTGGACCACGGAAGAATTTTACTTCTTCACGCTCGGCGCGCTCCTGTGGACGATCGCCTTCTTCGGCCTTCCGCGCCCGCTCCTGATCTACGTCTTCGGCCATGAACTGACCCACGCCCTCTGGGTGTGGGCGATGGGCGGGCGCGTCAGCGAGTTCCGCGTGGGGCGCGGCGGCGGCTACATCATCGCAAACCGGCGCGATTTCCTGGTTTCGCTCGCGCCGTATTTCTTCCCCTTGTACAGCATTGCCGCCATCGGGCTCTTCGCCGCGCTGGGCTTCGCGGTCGACGAGATCTGGCAGTACCGGCGCTGGCTCTTCGGCGCGGTGGGATTCACCTGGGCCTTCCACTTTAGCTTCACGTGCTGGATGATTCCAAAACGCCAGACCGATCTCCTTCTGCACGGCACGTTTTTCTCGCTCGTGATCATTTACCTTGCCAACCTCGCGCTGCTGGCCGCCCTGCTCGTCACCGCTTGCCCTCAGATGTCTTGGGCAGGCTTTGGCCATGAGTTCGTCGAAAACGCCGCGGCCTTTTCCGTCTGGGCGCGCCATCGCATCACCGAATTGATCACCTCCCGATGAGAATCCCGTATTATCAGGTCGACTCCTTCACGCCCCGGCTTTTTGGCGGCAACCCGGCTGGCGTCTGCCTGCTCGACGGGTGGCTGCCGGACGATGCGATGCAGAGGATCGCGTTTGAGAACGGTCTCGCGGAAACCGCGTTCGTAATCCCGGAAGGCGACGGCTACGGGTTGCGCTGGTTCACGCCCAAGGTGGAGGTGGATCTCTGCGGACACGCCACGCTCGCCGCGGCCCACGTGCTCAGTGAACACCGGGGCGTGACGAAGTTGCCGATCGTTTTTCAAACTCAGAGCGGCCAGATGAGCGTCCATCGCGACGGCCGCCACTGGGTGCTCGACTTCCCCAGCCGGCCAGGCGTCTCGTGCCCGTTGGAGACGGATCTGGAACAAGGCCTGGGAGCGACCCCCGTGGAGGTCTGCCTGGCGCGCGACCACCTCGCGGTATTTGCAAACGCGGCGGAGGTGCGAGCGTTGCAGCCCGATTTCGTCGCCCTCGGCCGGTTGCCATCCATGGGAGTCATTGCCACGGCGCCGGGCGACGATTGCGACTTTGTTTCCCGCTATTTCGCGCCGCGCGTCGGCATCCCGGAGGACCCGGCGACGGGTTCATCCCACTGCACGCTGATCCCCTATTGGGCCAGCCGGTTAGGCCGCCTCAAACTTACGGCCCGTCAGGTCTCGTCCCGCGGCGGTGAATTCCATTGCGAGCTTCGGGGCGAGCGCGTGCGCATGGGCGGCGAAGCCGTCACTTACTTCGAGGGCTCGATCAACGTCCCTTGAGTCCCTTCGGTCCTTTCCGTTCCTTTTTCAGTTCCCCGCCTGCGCCACTTGCCTGCCCGGGTGCAACTTCGTCTGGATTTCCCCGCTGGGAAACCACTGGTAAAGCATAAAGTAAACGATCACGCCGGTCACCGACACATACAGCCAGATCGGCATCGTATAAGCCGATACCGCCCGGTGTTTCCCCCAACGCGCCCGCAGCGCCGGGATCACGCTGCAGACCACTAGCGGCACCACCGCAAAAGCCAGCGTCACGTGCGTGATCAACAGCGGGAAATACACCCACTTGGCCGTCGCGTTCGGATAATCGAAATGGATCGACCCACCCGGCACATGATAATGAAAATACAGGTAGCAGGACAAAAACGCCGACGACGTCAGCACAGCCGCGCACATGCACGCAATGTGCGCCCGCTTGCGTTCTCGGCGGATCAACGTCCAACCGGACGCGATAAAGACGGTGCTCAACCCGTTAAGCGTCGCGTTGAGCGCCGGAAATTCCGCCAGGGTCATGGTTCGCACCGATCCGCCGACTCCGCCTGGGCGTGAACGCGCGCCAGCGTCTGGCAACTGCGAAACATCATCCACCCGAGGCTGCCGAGGACCGAGAATGTCATCAAGAGCATGAACCCGACGCTCCAGCCGTAGCCGATGCTCGCCGCGCTGAGCTGTTCAGGCCCCTGTCCGTTTTGAATAGCCTGTTTGCACCCTTCGCAAGCCTGCGCCGCGGCGCCTTGCAACACCCAGGCGGCGACGGCCAAAGCTGCGACAAACCCTTTGCCATTGCGTTTCATGTCCCTTCCATCGCACGCGGCGGTCGCCCGAGCAAGCGCTTGCGCACGGGCGGAATCTCGCGGACTCTTTCCCGTCGCTCATTCAACCTCTTAACCCAACTTTCTTATGGCCAAAGGCAACAACAGTCATCGCAAGGAAGTCAAGAAGCCCAAGAAGCAGAAGGACAAGCCGAAGTAGCACGGCGGGTCGCGGCGTTTTCTGTCGCTCCCAATCGGCTGATCGACCAACGGAATCAGAGCCCCGTCCGCGCGTACAGTGCTTCGAGCGACAAGGTGCATCCGATGGAATCCAGCCTGATGCTTTCCCCTCGTGCATCCAAGGATTCCACCGCCCACTCCGCCCCTTCGCTCGCCCGATAATACGACGTCACCCCGACGCCCTCGCTTTCGATGATGACGTATGCCCGCACCGAGGGAATGCTCTGGTAAGCGCGCAGCTTTTCCTCTCGATCAACCCGTGCGGTTGACTCGGACAGCACCTCGAACAAGACCACGGGCCGATCCTGAAACACCTCCTCCGGCGGGTTCAGTTCGCAAACGACCATGGCATCCGGATAGTAGAAGCGTACATCATCGCCGTTGCGGATGCGGACCTTCGCATCGGAGTTAAACGGCTCGCAGGTATGCCCTCGGAGCATTCCGTACAACTCGCCCAGGATGTTTCTGGCAATCTGATTGTGTCGATTCTTCGCGCCCGCCATCCCAGACACGACGCCGCCGACATACTCATGTTTGGTCTCGGCCAACTCTTCTCCCTGCAAGTATTCTTCCGGACTGACCCACCAGCCATGCTCAAGCGCCACGCTCATAGTTGCATTCTAGAAAGCAGCCCGTGCGCCGTCAATTCCCCGCAAGTCATCCGATTACGGCGCCTCTGCGCGGCCATTAGATCTCAATTTGGGTCGGAAACCCCGGACATATTTGCGAGCGTGGCAACGGTCCGGCCGATCTATGGAAGGTCATCTTGCCATCTTCAGTGCAGATCCATGCCTCCAACGCGCCAGCTTCGAAATACAGAGCGCGCTTTTCGGCCATTTCCTCCTCATCGTTGTACGGCGACAGCACTTCCACGCAAATCTCGGGCGCTAGCGTGTAAATGACCGGCTGGCGGCGTTCCGGCGTGGTCCAGGCCACGTCGGGCACGCGCACCCCGGCTGAGGTCTGAATCGGGCATTCGACCACGACCCGCCCATGGGGAAGAAACTGTCTAAGGAGAGCACCGACTTCGTGCTGATACTCTCCGTGCCGGCTGCGTGCGGGACTCATGACGATCTGACCGCGCTG
The DNA here is from genome assembly GCA_964249195.1 of uncultured Chthoniobacterales bacterium. Lineage (GTDB taxonomy): Bacteria > Verrucomicrobiota > Verrucomicrobiia > Chthoniobacterales > SZAS-18 > CAXUAZ01. Next base: position 12,680 of record CAXUAZ010000013.1, on the reverse strand, counting down.
ATTGGTTTCAACCTTGAACGGCAAATCCCGCAAATTCGGGTCCTCGCAAATCTCATCCCAAGTCATCTCGCGTAAGTACCTTTATCATGAGTCCGCGTCAATCGTCGCGGATTCTTACCCCAGTCGAGAGGCGAAGACTTCCGCGAGGGTGATGGTCAGCCCGGGCAAGAGCGGGGTCGCAAGCGCATCAGTTTCTTCGAGGAACGCACCCGGCCGTTCAGGATCCCGCGCGAGATCATAGACTTGCACCTGACGCAAGATCGGGTCGATGAGCCACAATTCCCGCGTACCGGCGCGGGCATATACCTGGCGCTTTTGCCGGCGGTCGAGCAGCGCGCTGGACGGGGAGAGGATTTCCACCGCTAAGTCCGGCGCGCCTCGCACGCCTTCCGGCACGAGCACCTTCGCCGCGCGAGCGGCGGAAACGAAAAGGAGGTCTGGTTGGAAAACGTTGGTCTCGTCCAGGTAAACGTCGAAAGGCGCCACATAAATATCTCCCACAGGAGAGGATTGCGCCTGCAAGTGAACATCGATGACGCGGAACAGATTACCGACAATTTTTTGATGAAATCGGTTGGGCGCAGCCATGGTGAGAAGTTGACCCTCCACAAGTTGGTAGCGCGGCCCGCCGGCGCCAAAATCCGGGGTTAGTTCGCGGTAGTCGTCGGCCGTCAACGGCTCCAGACGCGCCCCTTGAAGGGCGGTGACGGCGGGCAGCGGCGTGATCGGCATACGCGATGGAGCTTACGAACCATGCGCCGAGGCGTCAAGATGAAGGCGAAGGCGAAGGCGAAGGATGAAGGATGAAGGATGAAGGATGAAGGCGGGCCGCCGAACCTTGGATCTCCTTCCGCCTTTTTCCCTAATCTCACATCCGCGAATTCACATTCGTACTAATATTCTCATGAATGCTTCATCGATTGAACTAAACGTCAGACGCTGCAATTATCGATCGATTATTACGCAACGCAGCTTCATCTCCCTCATGAATCCTGCAACGCACCGTGCTTTCGGCAGCGCCTCAATTTTGAGAATACAGGCAACATTAGCCTCCCGAATCGAAGTGCGTGGAGCACCTAGCCACGGCGCGAGCGAACCCCTGCGTCCACCATCGCGCTCGGAGAGCACAATCCACCTAGATCAGGCCGTGAACGCGGGCGGCCCCCCACCGTTGCGGAGTCGCAAATATTCAATTTTCAAAGAACCGCCTTCATCATGCCACCGCGGCATTCACATGTCAATGTAATTCTGATATCTTCGTGAAAATACCTGTTGCCTCAAAAGTTTTGACACCGGGGGAGCAAAGGGGGTGGGAGCACAATGGACGCCGGCAGCGCCCTCCAGGTTAGTTGGACCGGGAACGTGCGACCAGAGGGACTTTGCACACGGGTGTAATGTTGCATTGAGATCGGCCACACGATTAACTCGGAGAAGGATTTTGGTCGACTGCGCAATTTCTTGAAGGACAGAGTAATACCATCTTCAGTAATTATCTGGCTGGCCATTTAAAGCCGTCATGTTGAGCGAAGCGAGGGACGAGCGCAGTCGAAACACCCTACTGACTTTGGTTCGGCGCCGGTGGACTCCGATCAAAGCTGCCCGTGCGCCGGAAGAAGTCAGTAAGGTCCTTCGGCGACGCTCGCAAGCTCGCTGCTCAGGATGACCCGTTTGGAGGCGGTCCTTTTTCAATATCCAGATTATTCGTGAAGTGGGTATAAGATCGCGTGGCCGAATTCAATGTTACACTGCACTCGAGGAAAAACATCCCCCAATCTCTCCGCACTCCTGTTCCCCCCGCCCCCATCCAGCGCGGATCCGGCATTGCCGCGAACGGACCGTTACTTTGACGAAAACTCAGGCCACGAGATAGGTCCGCATCGACCCGAATCTTTGTTGCCCGATCCCTTTCTGCCCGATTTGCGCCACCCTTCAAAAATTAGTTTTTTGGCAGCAAAGGGGCGATTAATTCCTGCTCTTGTGGGAGCAACTGTCTTTCTGCCGCTTGGCACGCCACGCTCTCAGCTTCTGTCTTCCATCCGTTGGCGGCCAAGGTAGCCGCATAGATTGCCTGCGCACCTGCCGGCACATCCTCTCCAGGCTGTGCTTGCGGGTTCATTGTGCCTCGATCACCGGAGAAGGCCGCCAACGCGGCAGATCGCTCACCTTGCCGCAATCGAGCAAGCGCAAGCGTTGCTCGGGCAAGCCAGTCGGCCGGTTGCTTTAGCGCTTGCGGCAGGACGAACTGGGCAGCAGCTTTCGAGTTGGGGACTGATCCATCCAGCAGAAGGTTCAGATATACTTCGTCACTTTTCGCCCGTGCGTCATCCGGCCATCGGCGAACAATTTCCCCCAAGACGTTTCGCTCCAGAGCAGTTTCGCCCCGGTCGTGGGCCAGCTTGCGCTGAGCAACGTAGGCAGAGCGCGTGGCAGGGTCAGCCTTGACTGCAGCCGCATAGGCCTGATCCGCAATGCCGATGGCGCCTTGTTTTTCGGCGTAATCTCCCACTGCCGCTAATTTGGACGCGTTAGCTCCAGCCGCCGACAGCGCCTGATCCCATTGGCTGGCTGCCCCTTTGGGCTCGTCCTGCTTCAGGCTCGCGGCCGCGGAATACACGTTCCTCACAACCGGATCAAGAGGGAGGCGGCTGTCAGTGAGCAACTTTTTAAAGTCCGCCCAGCGGCTCAAGCCCGCAAGGGCGTCGAGGTAAGCAAGGGTGAGCGCTCGCGCCTTTTGCGCTCGCTCAGGGGAGATTGCCTGGAGGGTCAGCGCATATTGCTTTTGGGCGTTCAAGAAGCGCGCGAGGGAAGCAACGGTCTCGTCGTCTCCGCCGCCGAAGCGTCGCACGGCCTCGGCCGCAGTGGCATCCGCTCCAGCGGGGTCCTGACGCACACGCAACCCGAGAGCGACCAGTCGGTCCGGGATGGCGGCCTTGGGATGTGCCTCAATGGCGGCGGCTACCTCAGCGAGAGACATCCCGTCTGCCGTCGAGTTCGGCGCGGAAAAGAAGGGCTTGGGAGGAGAAAGCGAGGGCAGCGTCTCGCGAGCGAGCAGGAGTAGCGCGTCCAGCGACATCGGGTTAGCCGGCTCGCGCGCCAGTTTGATTAGTTGCGCCCGCGCTTCGGTGAATTCGGCTGAGTCTGTTGGGTTCAAGCCATAAAGTTGGACAATAGCCGCCATTCTCTGGTGCGGCTTGCTCTGCGGATCGCGCAAAGCGCGTAAGGCATAATCCGTCGCCTGCTCGGGATCTCTCTGACAGGAGGCGAGTTGAGAAATGAGGAGCGCGTCGGCGGGGAGGAGTGGGTGGGTTGTCGCCGTTAAGATGTCAATCTGGCGGCGTGCCTCATCCAGATTGTCGACGGCAAGGGCATCACTGGCGTAGTTCCGACGATCCTCGGCGGTGAGCCGACTCATCTTGGCGAGACCACGCCACCATTCCAGCGCTGCGGCGGGTTGGCCAGCTCGGCTGAGCAGCGTTCCGATCGCGCGCAAGGCTTCCGGTTCAACGGGACGCAACTGGTAGGCGTCCCGCGCCTTTCCCGACGCCGCAGCCCACTGCGCGTCTCCCATGAGCGCGAAGGCTTCTCGCGCTAACCGGCGTGATTGCCAGCTTTTGACTGCGTGAGAAACCGCGGGAGCACCGAAGTACAAACAAACGAGAATGGCGCCTAGCGACGGCAATCCCCAGAGCAGTCGCCCACGACGCCGTTGATCACGGAGTTCTTCCGGCGTTAGGAGTTCGTCCGGATCGCTCGTTATGGCGGCGGCTTTTGGTTCGAGTGAAGGGAGGTTCACTATGAAAAAGAAAAATCCCCCGCAGCAAAACACTGCGAGGGATTCACAAACGCGTTAGAGCCGATAGGTTCAATCAGACTAAACTCGACCGCTTCAGACTCGCCAGACGACGACGCTGGCTCCATCCGAAGGCACCTATCATCAATCCTCCACCAAGGTAAGTACTTGGTTCCGGCACGACAGTTATAGCAGAGGCGTTAAACTGAATATTATCCAAACGATTATTACCCGAGGCACTGGTAGCACCAGCAAGAGTGTACCCAATATAGATAGTCGTTGCGTTATTAAGAGCAGTGATCGACGAGAAGTCCTCTGTGACGGTGCTAAATGGGGTACTCGTAGGAGGTGACACGGTTGCCCCGAAGTTGGTGAAGGTCGATCCATCCGTGCTGTAGCTGAACTGGTTGGTCTTGAATCCGGTACTAGACCCAAGTGTCGCGAAGCTTAAAACCACGTTTTGATATCCGGTTGTCGAAAGGGTGAAAACAATTCGATTCCCAACCGCAGAGCTGTTGGCTACCGCGAGCGCCGAGGCGCCTGATGTTGTCGTGCTGAAGCCCGTTCCGGCGTTTACCGCTGTGCCATTGAAGGCTGTTACTTGAGGATTAGTGGCCAGGGAAGTAAACGCACTTGAACCGTTCGTACCGTCCAAGTAGATGGCCGCTCCACCAGTGCTGCCAGTCTGCAGCCCAAATCCTGAATAATAAACGAGCGGAGAGCCAGGAGCCGCGGCGGCAGCGGTTCCACCGCTAGTAGTGGTTTGAAAATCATACCCCGCAAGAAGGGTCTGCGCGGTGGCGGACTGCGGGAACACAGTGACGAACAGGCCTGCAGCAATGATTCCAAGCTTCACCAATAGGCGAAGACCGTTTCCCTCAGCGCCTTGGTCCAGCAGGTTGTAAGATAATTTCATATAGCTTTCTTTCTTTAGGTAATTGCCACTTTTCGCTGTATCGAGATCTGCGGTACGGGTTAGTCAGTCAACAGATATGACAGCCCATTCCTTGTAAGTGACCTGTTGTTCAGCCAACACTGGCATTGGATGAGGCCTTGTATGTCGCTTCGATTTGATCTTTTTCATTCCAATTGATTCCGCGGTCAGCTGGGATCGACTTCACAGTGTATGAGCCTTTCTCGTTGAGACCGGCCCAGCATGCTAATCTTGTATTGTGACGTTGCTGTCACTTACTGCGAAACCATACATCCCGTGGTTTCGCTGGCTTCCCTTTACGGCATCAATGTCAGTTTTTACGCGACAGCGCAAGCTTTTTGTACGGATTTGATGAGTTTTCCTGATCGGCAAGGCGAATGTCTGAAAAGGGCTGGGATTGAAAAGGGTTCAAGGATCAAGAGCCACCTGGCAGAAAAGTTTCAAGGTTCAAGGTCGAAGAAGGTTCAAGGCCCAAGGTTCAAAGGGAGGAGCAAAAGCCATCTGCTTGGACCTTGATCCTTGAAACTTCCTTGAGAAACAACGAGGATCAATCTCCCACTCAAAAGCCATTCTCCGCCCGATGATCGAACAAATCCGACAGTTCTTGCGCGCCGCGCCGTTTCAGCCGTTTGACATCAGGACGAGTGCTGGGCGCGAATATCACATCGCTACGCCCGATCACGCTCATATCCGCCCTGGGGGTCATCAACTGTACGTCTACCTCGACGATGGTCGCGATGTGGCGATCTCGGCCCTGCATCTGGCCGCCATCCTTGGCGAAGTGAAAGCGCAGGCCTGATCGGGCAAACCGCGGCCTGACAAAGTTCGAAGGCCAAAACGACTGGTCGCTGGTCTCCCTGCTTGGAATCCTGAACCCTTGGACCGTTCCGAGACCGCCCTCCGGAGCGTAGCCGTCCAGGGTGTCCCATTTTTTTGAACCTTAGGCCTTCCTTGGACCTTGATCCTTTTTCCGAGCCCGCAGGGACCTTTCGCATGGAGCGCGCGGAGAACACGGAAGCCGATCTTCCTTTTTCCTGCTTCAAACCTTCGATCCCCCCGTACCGTTCTTATTTGGTTCCGAAGCGATCCATTTTCGATTACAGGAGAGGCGCACCGAGAGGCAATCCAGTCACGGCTGCGACGGAGCGCAGCCCTCCAGGACAGATGGGCGCACTGACCCAGGCGCCTCGCGCTCTCCGAACGCGAGGGGTGACCATCCCACTGGCCTGCGGCTCACTGCTTTCTTCGAGAGCGGCTGCGCCGCTGTCACTTTGCCATCGCGCTCGGAGAGCACGATCCACCAGGCTCAGGCGCTTCGCGCGTCAGGGTTCAAACCAAACCGGTGACGCACGCACCCGGCAACCGTCATCAACATCAAAATCCCGCCCCATACCGTGCCGGGCTCCGGGGCAGGCACGATCTCGTACTCGTTGCCATATGGGATGATCGTTCCTCCGGCGCCGTAGGCGATCCCGCTGTCGTTGTAGAACGTCAGATTTGCGAGTTGTGCATCCGTCAGGCCCGGATTGGTCGCGAACAGCAATCGATCGTTGGGCGATGCGCCGTCATCACCCCGCGCCGCGCCGGTCCAGTTCAGCACGTCGAGATAACCACCGCCCGATAGACTGTTGAACACCAAAACGCTGCCGCTGCCGCTCGCGCCGAAGTCAATCGTGGCATGCAAGGACGCGGAGGCGCCCTGGAGAGTCAGCGCGCCGATCCCGACCGCGCCGGGAGTGCCATTACTCGGGGCGCCAGGACGCGTTCCCTCCTTCAGGCCGCTCGTGTTGAAAGTCGCGCCTCCGGCGAGCGTTAAGCCCGCGTTGTTATTGATGCGATCCGTCCCGCCGGATCCCGTGAGCAACAGCGTGCCCCCGTTGTTCACCGTAATGCCCGACGTGCTTCCCAGAGATCCGGCTGTCTGCGCGCTTAACGAGCCAGCGTTGATGATCGCGGCGCCAGAAAAGGTATTCGGCGTCAAGCCCGCGAGGATGAGACTCCCCGTTCCCGCGCCGTCTTTCGTCAGGTTCTTCCCGGCGCCAGTGATGGCAGAAGTAATGTAAATGTTTCCCGAGCCATCGATCCGGACAACGTTTGCGGTCGCATTCCCCAGCGCGACGTCCATGTTCTGATTGCCGCCGGGAATGGCGTTCGAAACCGTCAGCATACTTGCGCTCGAGTTCCTGAGGACGATGTTTTGTGAGTCGCCCACGCTCACCCCGTTCAAGGTCAGAGCGCCTGAAAGAGTGGTCGAGCTGTTGCCGATCGTAAACGTGCCACTGGCATCGCCATCAGCGAGGGTGATCGCGCCCAGGCTCAGCGATTGGTTCGCCGCCCCGTTGGCGCTGAACCCGTTACCCGAGCCGGTATTGAAATTGATGCCGACACTCTTGATGCTCGAGCTGCTGGTGAACGCAGCGATGTCTGCCGTCGTCCCGTCGGTCGTGGTGTTGGCGTTCCCGTCCACGCCCGGGGTCTTCCCTGCGGCGCCGCCCGTCCAGTTGGGGGCGCTGATCCAGGTTCCGGCGTTGCCGCCGGCATAGGAATAGGTGGTCTGCGCCTGGCTGGACCTCAAGACTGTGATCCAGATTAAGCCGGAGACAACCACCCCCGCAAACGGAGGCAGCAAGGCAGTCGCGCGGCGGATTTGCACCGGCTGCTTCCCGGTTGATGGTATTTTCTTTGGACCGCCCATTCGATGAACTCGCGCCCGGGTAAAGCTAGGGTGTTTACCCCATTCGAGTTCGCGTTTGATGCCAGAATGGCCCTTTTCCAAGCAAGACTATTCTCTTGGAGAATTTAATTTTCGGCTTCAACTGCGCTGCCGCTTAGCGGGAGCGATGGACGCTTGCTTCACCACGCTTGTCGTTTTGCGCCCGCCATAGCCAGCACCGCCGGCTTGGCAGCCTCGAAATGCTCCCAGATTTCCGGAACGTCCGGTCCGATCGCGAGCGCAAAAGCCGTCTGGAGGCATTCGGCGCTGAGATCGGGTTGATCGTTCAGGTAGAAACGCACGTCCTCCATATCTTGGGGATCGGCGCCCCGCATCATCTTAGTTAAAATTAGATCCGTGGTTGCCGGTCGCTGGAGCCTTAGGAAACGCAACCCGGGATTTTTTATTGCAACCACGTGCTGACGCCAGTTCGAGCGAAGAATCACCTGCTCCTCCTCGAAAAGGTGAGTCAAATACAGCCCTTCGCTTTCCAACTCGCGATTTGCACTCTCGAGGGCGTCCCACCAATCAAGGTTATCGTGCAAACTGGCAACAAGATCACGCGGGATGATTGCGTCCACATCTTGCGTCGCCATCGACGCTTGCGGAGGATTGTCGAACCCCAACGCCAGAGCCGCACGTCCAAAAAGGCAAAGCTCGACGGTCTGATCAAGCCGGGCGTCAACCGCCTCAAGAATGCGCAGCGGATTATTCATCGTGCGGCAGACGACGCCGAGGAGATGGGCGCAGCCACGTGCGCGAGGGGCCGCCCTGCGTCGTAGGATCACGCGGATCGGTGAGCCCGGTTTCGGAACGGAAACGGCTGGGGTGCGGCAGGACCCCCAAAGGCACGTCCCCATCGCTCGATGACCCAGGCGCTAAAGCGCCGAGGAGTTCCGGCCAAAAAGACTCGTGCGGTTCGGTTTGCCTACCGGCAGCGGCAATGTGACACACAATCGCTTCCGCCCGCTCCTGGCGTGCGAGGAAAGCGAGCCGTCGCGGTTGGTTGCCATGGCTGCCAAGCATTTGCGCGCCGATCCGGACAGCTCGAAGGTTGTAAGGAAGGCAAGGGGAAAGCAGCGCGATGGCCAATTCCTCGTCCGAAAAATCCACGTCGGACACGGCCATTGATGGCGTGGGCTCCGGTCCACCCGAATAGTGGCGGCACCCGCGTGCGATCGCCAGCCCGATCAACTCCTCAACGCCGTGCAACCCAAGACCGCGTGCCTTTCGCAGCAATAGCGAGTAATGCTCATTCGTCCGCAAGCGGCGGGCCAGAGTGATCATCATCGCGTTAGACTCCGGGCGAACGGGTCTTGCTCGGGACCAGCCCCGCGCGAAAGGCTTGGCGCGCCTTTTGCCACGAAGGAATGACAACGCAGCGCTCCAGCAGCGCCCGGTCAAGGCCCGGCAATAAACGGCTTTGGGCCGGCAACTCATCGTAGGCGCTGCCGTCTTCGCGCAACGCCTGAAACTCAAGCTTGCCCCGCCGCCAAAACCACACCTCCGCCACTGCGAAGCGGCGGTAAAGTTCGAGCTTGCGCACCCCTCCGCTCGACAAGGCGATCTCGAGCACGAGGTTGGGAAATTCGCTCTCCTCACCAACGCACCACGATTCGTCCGGTTCGGCCCCAGCCTTCTTCAGGACGGAGCGCATCGTGGCCTGCCCGCGAGTGGCGATCTCCAATCCTTTTTCCAGGAAATAGTCTTCAATGAAACTGGCGACCCATTTCTTGATCCGCTCGTGCTCGTTGGAGGTGGTCACAATTTCGAGTTCCTCGTCCAAGTAATAGAAGCGTGGGCCCGGACGGTCATCGCCCAGTGCCTCGTCAAACGCCAAATAGCGCTCCCAAGAAACGCCCCCTTGGACAAAACGATCCTCGGGCTCGCAGCCATCCGGCAAGCGCTCCGGCGCGAGAAATTCGGCGTAGACGCGGCTTTCCCTCGGGCGGCTCAAAATCGATGCGACCCTCATCCGAGCACAGCTTAACTCCTCTGCCTTGGAGACGCAATCCCGCCCACAGGCAGGACTTTAGCACGCAGCGGCGCCGGCTATATTGAACCGATGAGTCCGCAACGCAATTACATCAACGGCAAATGGCAGACGGCGCGTGACGGCGCGATCCGCGGGTTTTGTGCGGAGGCGCCGGGTACGAGGATGCGGCGCGCGCTGCCGGCAACTTCGTCGCGCCGACGATCTTCGTCGACACGCAGCCCTCCATGCGGATCGTGCAGGAGGAAATCTTCGGGCCCGTGCTGGCGGTCCAACTCTTCGACGACGAAACCGAGGCGCTGCGGCTGGCTAACGACTCGGTGTACGGACTCGCCGGCGCGGTATTCACTTCGGACGGGTCGCGAGCCCAGCGCGTCATCCGCAAGTTGCGCGCCGGCGTCACCTGGATCAACGCCTACCACCCGACCTTCAACGAAGCGCCGTGGGGCGGCTACAAACAGAGCGGGATCGGGCGGGAGTTGGGCACGTACGGGCTGGAGGCATATACGGAGGTCAAGCAGATCAACACGAACCTGAACCCTTCGCGCATCGGGTGGTTTCGGAACGTGTGAGCCTGACTAAACACAAAACAGCCCGGTCGAGAAACTCGGCCGGGCTGGCTTGACGATCAATCAGCAACGCGAGGCCGCTGAAGTAAGATGAATCTTTAGAACCGGAACTTGCCGTAAACCGAAACCGGAATGTAGAGACGGTCGCCGTCATCATTCGCGCTCTGAAGGCCGGCGATGCCGCCCGTGGTGAATTGCGCGGAATTGGGCGTCAGCTTCTCGTCACGTTGGGTTTGTTCAAACTGATAGTTGATGCCGCTTTGCAGACCAACCGAGAACCGGTCGGTGACCGCGAACTCAATGCCCGCCAACAATGAAGCGCTCAACGAGAACGAATCGTCATAGAAGGACGTGGTCGTCGAGAGATTCCCCACCGACAACTTGAGGTCCTGGCTATCGACGTAACGGCCGCCGGCCGAAACGGAGATGAACGGACGCAGGCGCGCCGTCTTGGGCAGGAAAAAGTAACGAGCGCCCAGTTCGATGCCGACCGAATGGTAGTCGTCAAACTCGCCGTTGAGCCGATATTTGCCGCCCACCGGCCCAATCGAGCCCGCCGGATCCGTCACGGAACCGATGCGCTCTTCGGCGCCGCCGGCGCCATCATAATAGACGGCGCCAAAGATTTCCCAGTGCGGGTTGACGACGTAGCCGAGTTCAACATGCACGCTGTAAGGCTGATCGTGCACCGCGCCGAAGGAGCGGGACTCGATGGTGGCCGGCAGGCCGAAAACGCTGCCGACGGCGTCATCCGTGTAGTTCACGGCGTGAAGGTCAAAATCCGTGTTGCCCCCGAGGCTCAGGTACCACTTAGGCGCGGTGTCGGGCTGCTCCATGACCTGCTTCTTGGCGTCCTTGGACTCTTCCGGACCCGCGAAGGCGGAAGAACCCAGCAGGGTAACGCTCAACAACGCGGCGGCGGCAAGAGGGACGGACGGGATGAATTTAGATTTCCTCACAAACATGACGCGGAGCTTAAAGAGAATCCTGCCCGCCTGTCAAAAACTTTTATGACATTTGTGCATATTTTGTTGAACCGTTCGCCGCCTTGCGCGGTCGAAACATCGCGAAAATCCTCCGGGCCAGAAGCTTCTGAACGCCTGCGCGGACGACGCGTTCCCTCCTTACGGCGTGAGAAACGCCCGCACCAGTTCCGCGGGCAATCCTTTGCTCAGGTAGGTCGAGTTCAGATCGGCGACCTCCAGGTTGCTCAAGAGGAGAATGTGCCCGTGCTGCTCCGGCAAGCGAAGGCTCAACGTGTGAAAGGCGTCGATCTCCCCCTGACGCTCCAGAAGCAGGACCTTCCCCGCGCGACCCGGGACCGTCGTCCGGTACGCCCAGGTGCTCAGGGCGACGAAACCCAGCTTGGGATCGGGCTTGAACATCGCGGTCTGCATGGCCGGCGAGAGCAACTTGCCCGAGTCGAGCGCCACGCTCCAACGCAGGAGATCCTCCGCGGTGGAAAACATCGCGCCGGCCGCCCAGAAGTTCTCCAGCCGCCCGCTTTTCCCCGCGGAGATGGCGCCGGTCGTCGGGTCGCGCACGCGGCCTTGCGCGCTGCCCGGCGGCAGCGGGCGGGAAGGAGTGCAGAGACCGGTGTGCGTCATTCCCAGCGGCGTGAGGATGCTCTCGGCTAGCAGGGTGTCGTAGGACCGGTGGGCGAGTTGTTCGACGATCGCGCCGAGCGCCCAATAGTCGGAGTTGTTATACGCGAAACGCTCGCCCGGCGTGAACTCCAGCGGACCGCGCACGTACTTCTGCAAGACGGAAAGCGGATGGGCGAAGTCCACGTCTTTCAACCGGTAAAATCCCTCCCCGCCGTCCGTCTCGGGCAAGACCGCATCGAGATTCGGCAATCCGGAGCTGTGGGTGAGCAACTGGCGCACGGTCACGGCGCGGCCCGGCGCATCGGAGCGGAAATCCGGCAGCACCTCGCCGAGGGTGGAGTCGAGCCCGAGCTTGCCGGCGTCCACCAATTGCAACACCAGGACGGCGGTAAACTGCTTGGTGATCGAGCAAATCGGAAAGACCGTCTGCGGGGTCAGCGGCGCGGCGTCCGGAGCGGGGCCGGCGGGACCAAAGGCGCCTAGATAGCGAATCTTCTCTCCGTCAGCCACCAGCACCACGCCGTCGAACTCGCCGCGCGCATGGTACGCCGCCACCAGCTTTTCCTCGACGGGCGCCGCCGGCGCGGAACTCGCCCGCAGCAGGACGAACGCGATGAGGCCGAAGATGAAACGATGGTTAACGGAAAGTGTCATCATGCAAATTCTACGTCCTGATTCCTCAGGCGGATACGAAGATTCCAGCTTGATGACCACTCGCTAACCGAAGTTAAGCGGCTCTCGCAAAGAGATTAGCCTAGACTCCGCTCGCTCGACTATCATATCCTCGGCGTTTATGACACTCCATCAACCCCCTGCTCCCCATCGGCGCCGCGGATCCATTGCCGCGACGGTCCTTGTCCTCCTGGCCTGCGCTCCCCTGGCGGCCCTCGCCCTCGACGCCACCAACATCGCGGACGGCACCACCAACGCCGGCGCTCCAACCGCCCCCGGCGGCACGAGCGGTTCTCTGAAGGTCGCCAACACCAAAAGCGCCTTCGTGCAGTTCCAATTGGATGCGCTCCCGGCCGGCGTCACCGCGGCTAACGTCCAGAAGGCGACCCTGCGGCTTTACGT
>CAXUAZ010000012.1:0-34770 GCA_964249195.1 uncultured Chthoniobacterales bacterium | reverse complement strand
CCAAAATCCCGAGCCCCATCAACCCCGCCAGAAACCAGTGCCGGCGGTAGTAGGGCGGGCGATGGGAACGGTTTCGCATGCGGCGATTGGAACGCGCGTTGGCCGGGAGGCGTTCGTCGGCAGTCCTTTTCACGAGATGGAACGGCGGGCAATCATTTTATTGTGCAAACCCCGTTGCTGGATCGGCGGAAGGGCAGCATCGTGCATAAGGCGTCTATGGTCCAGTCTCCCGGCAACGCGGATTTGGTGAAGCTCCTGCGCGCGCAGATCTCGACGCATGGGCCGGTGACCTTCAAGTGGTTCATGCAGCAGGTCCTTTACCACCCGCAGCACGGCTACTACGGCGGAAGCCGGGCGCGGATCGGATGGCGCGGGGATTTCTACACGAATGTAAGCGTGGGAAAGATCTTCGGCGAGCTGATGGCCAAGCAGTTCGAGGAAATGTGGCTGCGGATGAACTCGCCGGTGAGTTTCGCCATCGTCGAGGAAGGCGCGCACGGTGGGCAGTTTGCCGACGACGTGCTGGGCTGGCTGCAGAAGTTCTCTCCCGATCTTTACCCGAAGGTAAAATACTGGATCGCCGAGCCCAACCCGCGCCTGCAGGCCGAGCAGCAGGCCGCCTTGAGCGTTTGGCCGCGCAACAAGGTGCGGTGGGTGAAAGACCTCGCCGCGTTTGAAGTGGGCACGATCTGCGGCGTGCATTTTTCCAACGAGTTGCTCGACTCCTTCCCCGTGCACATGGTCACCACGGGGGGCGGGGATTGGCAGGAAAACTTCGTCGACATCGGCAAGGACGGCTTCCGCTTCGTCTACGGCCCGCCCTCCAACAGCCAGCTCATCGCGCAACTCGCCCGGCTGCCGCCCCCCGCGACGCTGTGCGGCGGCGACGGGAATTACTGCACGGAGGTCAACCTCGCCGCGCCGCGCTGGATCGAGGACCTGTCGAAGACCCTCGGCCAAGGGTACATTGTGGTGGCCGACTACGGATTTCCCCGGGACGTTTACTACCTGCCGGAACGGTCCGAAGGCACGCTGTCGACCTACCGCGAGCATCAACGGGGCGACAATCCGCTGGTGGCGGTCGGCGAGGCGGACATCACCGCGCACGTGGATTTTACGACCCTGGCCGAACGCGCGGAGCTGAGCGGCCTGCGTTTGAACGGCTACTGCGACCAGCACCATTTCATGGTCGGCCTCGGTGAGGAGGAACTGTTGGAACTGGAGCGTTCGCTCGGCGAGGTGACGCCCGAGGCGCTGCATTACATCCGCAGTTTCAAGACGTTGATGCACCCGTCGACGATGGGGATGGCGTTCAAGTTCATCTGCTTTGAGAAGAACGTGCCCGCGTCGGACGAGCCGCTCGCCGGCTTCCGCCGCTGCGGCGACGGACGCGCCCAGCTCGGGCTGGCCGAGACGGCAAAAGCGTCGGGCGCGGATCCCGACGATCCCTACGCGGCCTTCTGATTGGTTGCACGAAGCGACTAACCGGGCGCCCCATTTGCTTTGATGACATCCCGATACCAGCCGAACGATGTCTTCGGGATACGCCGCTGGGTCGGGTAGTCGACGTACGTAAGGCCGAAGCGTTCCCGGTAACCGCTGTCCCATTCGAAGTTGTCCAGCAGCGACCAGATGAAGTAACCCGCGAGTGGCACGCCATCGGCAATGGCGCGATGAGCCTCCGTCACGTGGGCCTTCAAAAAATCGACGCGCTCGGGGTCGTGGCAGTTGCCCTGCGCGTCGAGCGCATCGCGGAACGACGCCCCGTTTTCCGAGATCCAGAGCGGCAGATTGCCCGTGTATTCATGCTTCGTGCGCCCGAGCGCCTCGCGCAAACCGGCGGGATCGATGGCCCAGCCCATCGCGGTTTTCGGGCCGGTCGGCTCGCGCAGGATCAGGCCGTCGTTGGGTCCGGCGGAGATCACCGTGGGCGTATAGTAATTCACGCCCAGGAAGTCGAACGGCGCGTGGATGACCGACAAATCGTGGTCGCGCACGAAGGCGAAGTCACGGGTCGCGGCCCCGTAACGCGTCCGCACGTCCTGCGGGTATTCTCCGTGGAAGATCGGGTCGAGGAACAGGCGATTCTGTTCGCCGTCCACGCGCCGCGCGGCGGCGATGTCTGCCGGTTTCGCGGGGTCGCCGGGCCGCACCGGGGTCACGGCAATGACCGGGCCGAAGCGCGCGCCATGCTGCCCGCGCAGCGCCTGCACGACCCGCCCGTGGGAGAGCAGCAAATGGTGCGCCGCCGTGATCGCGTTCCCGTCGCCCGTGACGCCCGGCGCATGTTTTCCGCTGCCGTACCCGAGCCAAGCGGTGGTGTGCGGCTCGTTCTGCGTGATCCAGTAGGGGACCAGCGCGCCGAGCGCCGCGAAAAGCAGCGCCGAGTAGTCAGCAAACCGCTCGACGGTGTCGCGATTGAGCCAGCCGCCGCGCTCCTGGAGCGCCTGCGGCAATTCCCAATGGTAGAGCGTCAATGCCGGAGCGATCCCGCGCTTGAGCAGCCCGTCGACCAGCCGCTGATAGTAATCGAGACCGCGCGCATTTGCGGGTCCCTTGCCATCGGCCTGGATGCGCGGCCATTGGACCGAAAAGATGTAGGATTTCAGCCCAAGATCCGCCATCAGATCAAGATCGCCGGCCAGCCGCCGCGGATCGTACGTTTCACAAGCGCGATCGCCGGTGTCGCCGTTGAAGATCTTGCCCGGGGTATGGGTGAAGCGATCCCAGATGGAGGGTCCTTTGCCATCCGCCGCGGGCGCACCCTCGATCTGGTAGCCGGAGGTGGCCGCGCCCCAAAGAAAGTTGGGTGGGAAGGCAAGGGGCATGGGGTTTTTGACTCCCTGATAATACGCGCCGATTACGCAACTGGGCGCGTTTTCGCCGAAGAACAGCGTGCCATCTTTTCCGGCGATTTTTCGTTTTTTTATGCTCCGTAACGTACCCGAACGCCTTGTAAACCCTCTGCGCCCTCCGCCCCCCGCTTCGGCTCCTTTCCTCTGCGTCTCTGCGCCTCTGCGTGAAATAAGAGGAAAGCAGCCGAGATCGCTCCAGGCCGTTCACTTTATGAGGACTCTTTATCTCACGCAGAGGCGCAGAGACGCAGAGGAAAAGGCAAAACGTTTCCGCGCGGCAACAACAGGGGCACGGCGGACCGGAGATCTATGACCGTCGGTAGATTGGTTTCGGAGAGGGGCGTGTACCCCGCCAGCGATCACCGACGGTCATAGACCGCCGCTACAACTGGAGTGGCTTTGGATGCGTCCCGTAATCACCTGATGCTGAAAGTCAGCGTGGGTCATCCGGGTCGATTCCATCTGCTCTGGCGTCGGCAGTTCGTCCCGCTAAATCCCCGACTCCGGAACGATCGGCAGGCGCACCGTAAACACGGAGCCCTTGCCCATTTCGCTCTCCGCGCGCAGTGTGCCGCCGTGCTCTTCGACGATCCGCTTGGTGATCGCCAGACCTAGCCCGGTGCCGTTGCTCTTCGTGGAAAAATAGGGCTCGAAGATCATCGCCAGCCGGTCGGCCGGGATGCCGGAGCCATCGTCGGTCACGCTAAACTCCAGATAGTCTTCCTGGATGTCGCCCGTGACGTCCACGGCGCCCTTGTCTTTCTCCATCGCCTGCAGCGCGTTGTTGATCAGATTGTGGGCGACGCGGCGCATTTGCACTGGATCGATGTTGATCCGCGCCGAGCGCGAAACGCCGGCGCAATCCAGGCTGAGCTTCACCTTGCACATGGCCGCCATGGGTTGCATGGAGTCCACCGCCTCCTGGAGAAATTCGCAGGCGTTGACCTTGTTGCGATCCTGCGAAATATCGTCGCGCAACTGGCGCCAGGTGTCGGCCAGACCGCAGCAATGCTGTACGCTGCGCTTGATCATCTGGATGTAGCCGAGCGCCTCCATCCACTGGCCGCCCGCTTCGGGCCGCATCTCGTCCACCTTGGTCTGCAACAGGTCGATGCAGCAGGTCAAAATCGTCAACGGGTTGCCGAGATCATGGATGATCTCGTCGGAACGCTGCCCCAGTTTCGCCAGGCTGCGAGTCTCCGACAACTCGGCGCTGAGGTTGAGGTTCATCTCGGCCAATTCCTTGGAAACCGCCGAACGCGTGCGCTTGGCGCGGGTCAGCGCGACGTTCTTGACCACGGCGTCCAGCATCGCGTCGGTGTCCGGCGGCTTCGTCATGAAGTCGGTGGCCTGATTGCGAAACGCCTCGCACGCGGTCTCCAGCGTGCCGTAGCCCGTTAGCATGATGATGGCGACGTTCTCGTCGATGGCGCGCACATCGAGGATGCCTTCCACCCCGGTCCGACCGGGCATGCGGTTGTCCATGATGATGGTGTCAACCTGGGTGCTCTTGAGCGCTTCGACGCCTTCGGCCACCGACCCGGCCACCAGCACGTCGTAATCGTATTTGAGAAGGATGCGAAGGCTCTCACGCGGGCCGTAATCATCGTCGACGATGAGGATCTTGGGTTTCGACGCATCGGCCGGCGGCGCCACCACGGCAGTTGCGGCGGGTGAGTCACGGAGATTCGTCATAGGAGAGAAGTATCTGTCTTGGCGGTGAGCCTTTCTCGCGTCAAACTGTGATGATGCTAGAAAATCCGCGATTGTTTTCAAGGAAAAGTGACCAACGAATCATCTTGGCTTAACCTTGGAGGGCGTCTAAGCAATAAATCATTGCGCGCGGATTGCCAATCGTCATCGTGAAATTCAGCTTCGCTCGTTAATGAGACCCAACGCGAAGCCGTCTTTGCGGATTGATCGAGCGGGCGCTCGGCCGTGCGTGGCGATCACCGGGCTCGGAGCGGTCTCGGCGGCGGGGGTTGGGGTGGCCCCGTTGTGGGATTCGCTTTTGCACGCGCGCAGCGGCATTCGAGCGATCACCCGTTTCAACACCGAAGGGTTGGCCTCGCGGATCGCGGGCGAGGTGCGCAACTTTGAAGGCCGACAACTGATCGCGCCGCGGCTCAAGCCCGCTCGGATGTCGCGTCAGGCCCAGTTCGCCGTGGTCGCCGCGCAGGAGGCGTGGCGGGACGCGGGCCTGGAGGGCGGCGCCCCTCCCTCGCGAAGAGTCGGCGTGGTGATTGGATCGTCGACATGCGCGGTGGACGTCGTGACGGAGTCCGCCCTGAAGATGCAGGCCAAGGGCGTGGAACACGGCAACCCGGTCGGGGTGGTCATGGCCAATCTGCATGCTTCCGCGCTGGCGGTCGCCGAGTTGCTTGAACTTGACCGCGCCTACTCCCTGGGCATCTCTACGGCCTGCGCCGCGGGCGTCGACGCAATCAAAGCCGGCTGCGATTTGATCAAGTCCAACCACTTTGACACGGTCATCTGCGGTGGGACCGATGCGCCGCTTTCGCTTACCCCATGGGCAGAGTTTACGATCCTGGGGTTAAATTCCACCCGCAATGACGAGCCGGGCCGCGCCGTCCGCCCCTTCGATCGCGAACGTGAGATGGGTCTCCTGGGCGAAGGCTGCGGAGTGGTCGTGCTGGAAAATCTTGAGACCGCTCTTGATCGGGGGGCGAAGCCCTACGCGATCATCGCCGGCGATTACTCGTGCGTGGACCCCGATCCGCAACTATCGGGGAGCGGGTTTGCGCCCGCCATGCGCGGAGCTTTAAACAACGCCGCGCGTGAGCCGCGAGACATCGACTTCATCTCGGCCTGGGGTTGCGGGCACCCGGAGTTGGACCACGTGGAGACGATGGCCATCAAGGAGGTCTTCGGCGCGCACGCGTACAACTTGGCGGTAAGCTCGATCAAAGGGGTGATCGGCAGCCCGTTGGCGGCGGCGGGAGCGCTGCAATTGATCGCGATGGCGCTGACGTATCGCCACGGGATATTGCCTCCGACCGCCAACTGCGAGCACAGCGACATCGATTGCGATCTGGACTATATTGTCGGCGAGAGTCGCTCTGCCGCCGTGCGTCACTCGGTGCTGAATTCTCATGGCTTGGGAGGGGGCAATACGTCCCTGGTCGTCGGTCGCGCGGTCTGATATCCGCTAAAGATCGCCCTCTCGGTACGGCTCGATTAAATTTATGGACGGTGCAAATCGCCTAGCGCTGATCGCGTTGATTTGCCACGTGCTGCTCGGCGTCCTCGTCGTTCTCGCCAACAGCAAGCGCCCGACGAGCCGCAGCTTCCTCCTTTTGACCGTTTTTACCGGCGGATGGCTGGTCACGTTGGATCTGGCCTTCGTCGCAACGACAGTTAATCAAGCCGCGCTCTGCATCAGGTTATGTTCGGTGTTCGGGTATTTGATTCTGCCGTCGTTCGCGCTGCTGCGCACCTCGATCATTTACTATCAAGAGGAGTGGTCGCGGCACATTTGGCGTAACCGCTGGTGGTTTGCCGCGGGCCTGGCGTGTGGGGTCCTGTCGTTTACGCCCTTTTTTCTAAAGGAAGTGCGGATACCGGCGCCGGGTCCGGCGGGCGCCGTTCCTGAGCCGGTCTACGGCTGGGCCGATTCGGTTTGCCTGACGTATTTGCTCATTTCGGCGGCGGCGATCACCTACTTGCTGGCCTCCGATCAGTTTCGCCGGCGCAATCAGGTGCTTGGGGTGCGGAAGGTGGAGTTGCAATTTGTCATCATGGCCTGTCTGGCGGCCGTGGCCGGCATCTTTGCAACGAGTTTTTTTCAGCGCATGGCGGGCAGCGCGCAGCCGGTCAAGTACGCGCCCCTGCGGGTGGTGGTGTTTGACGTGATCATTGCCTATGGCATTACCTCGCGCGGGATTTTGCACGTTCGGGCCGTCTTCCGGCTCGTGTTGTCATACGCCTTCTACGTGGGCTACGTGGCGCTCCTCTTTACCATCTCCTGGCTGACACTGCGATTGGCGTTAGGCTTGGCCGGCGGCAACTTCGCGCTCGCGCTGTTCGCGGCGGTGGCAACGGCGTTGCTGCTCAATTCCACCGCCACCCCGGTGCGGCGCATCACCAAACGTATCTTGCCGCCTGACATCGACCTCGAAGACCTCGTCACCGACGTGAGCAAGCTCGTGCAGTCGGTCGCGACGCTGGAGGAGTTAGTCGCCAAGTTTTCCACCGCGCTCACTCGAGCCGTCGGCAGCCCGCGGATCAGCGTGCTGCTCCGCGACGAAACGAGCGGCGACTGGGTTTCCCAGCTCGTCCCCGATTCCATGTTTCTTTCCGACGGCGGACCGATTGTGGCGGCGATGCGGGAAGGCGCCCCCACGATCGCGCTCGAAGATCTCCAACGACGCGCTCCGACCGCAGAACGCGACTGCCTGCTCCGGCAGTTGGACGAACTCAGGTCCGATTTGGTCCTGCCGATCCGCTACCATGGAGAACTGAGCGGGTTGTTGGTTTTTGCGG
This sequence comes from uncultured Chthoniobacterales bacterium, assembly GCA_964249195.1. Taxonomy (GTDB): domain Bacteria; phylum Verrucomicrobiota; class Verrucomicrobiia; order Chthoniobacterales; family SZAS-18; genus CAXUAZ01. The sequence continues at coordinate 27,412 of CAXUAZ010000012.1, read as the reverse complement.
AAAGGCCTTCGGGAAGGTTGTACGGGCGGTCAGGCCTTTTTAGCTTGCAGATCATCACCGAACAGCTCGGCGTGGCCATCGCCAACTCCCGTCTCTACACGGAGGCGCGCCAAAGCCAGGCTTACAACCAGTTCCTGGTCGATCACCTCACGTGCGGCGTCATCGCGACCGATCGCGCCGGCAGTCTCAACGTCGTCAATCCGGAAGCCCGCCGCCTGCTGGGGCTCGATGAACTGGCGCCGCCTGCCGATCTCGACCTGCCGGAGGAAATCGCGCGCCTCATCCCCGCCACCCTCGAAGGGGATTTCGTCGGCCGCGATGAGGAGATCATCCTGCACGCCGGCGCGCGCGACGAGGTGAACCTGCGGGTGAGCTGTCTGCCGTTTGCCAGCGAGATCAGCCGGCTCCTGGGCGCCGTGCTCGTGCTCAACGATTACTCCGCCATCGAGCGCCTCCAGCGCCAGATCCGCCAGGCCGACCGCCTCGCGAGCATCGGCACGCTCGCCTCCGGCATGGCGCACGAAATCAAGAACCCGCTCACCGCGCTCAAGACTTTCACCCAACTCCTGCCCAAGCGTTACGGCGACCCGGAATTTCGCAGCGACTTCGCGCTCCTCGGCGGCAACGAGATCCTGCGCATCGAACGCATCGTCAACGACCTGCTCGCTTTCGCCCGGCCGGCGCCCTTGATGATCGAGCCGTTGAACCTGCACGACATCATTGCGGCCTCCGTGCGCCTCGTCACTCCCCAGGCGGCGAAGTTGAACATCGAGGTGCGCACCGCGCTCCATGCGCGCACCGACTTCGTCGCGGCGGATCGCGACCGGCTGCAGCAGGTGTTGCTCAACCTGATCCTCAACGCGCTCCAGGCCAGCGAACCAGGCGGCTGGGTGGAGTTGCTGACCGAAAGCGAGGAGGGCTCGCTCCTCAACGAGCCATCCATCCGGCTCGACGTGCGCGACGGCGGACACGGCATTTCCAAGGAAATGCTCCCGCACATCTTCGATCCATTCTTCACCACCAAGAGTGAAGGCACCGGGTTGGGTCTCTCGGTAAGCTACAACATCATCGCCGAGCACAAGGGCCGCATGGAGGTGACCAGCGAAACCGGCGAAGGCACGTGCTTCTCTATTTACCTCCCGGTCGCTTGATCGTAAGATGCGAGCCGTCGGCCGGCGGGACATCATCCATCATTCAATGACAAGCGTCAGCGGTCCCATCGCCCCCGCGCGTTCCCTGTGCATTCTGCACTCGGAAGATGCAGTCCTGCGCGATCGGCTCGCGCACTCGCTGCAGGATCGCGCCTACGTCTGCCACGCGCCGGATCAGAACCGGCTCGATGAGTTGTTGGAAGGCCCGGAGCCGCTCTTGTTGATCGTCGACCTGCGCACGCCCGACGCGCTGTCGATCGTGCAACATCTTCACCGGTTGCATCCGCACGTGGTCGCGCTGGCGCTGGGGATGCCGGAGAGCGACCCCTTCATCGGCGCGAAAAGCGCGGGCATCTATCGGGTGGAAGCGCTCGAGACCGAGCCGCGATTGCTGCGCGCGATCATCGACGCGGCCCTGGAGAGGGTCGGCTGGATGCAGGAAAACCAGATGCTGCGCGAAGAGCTGGCGCGACTGCGCTTGCTCCAGCAACATGGCGGCGGCGGGGGCGGGCGAGGCGTGGCGGAACGCACGTCGATCAAGCTCCAGCCGCTGGTCAAGGCGACGCGGCAGTTGGACCCCTTGGAGGAGCTTTTCGAGAAGATCGTCGAAGGCGTGGCGAGCTCCGCGATGGTCTCGCGCGTGGGCTTGTTTTACCGGTACGCGGGCGAGGCCAACTACCGTTTGCAGGCGCAGCGCTGTTGCCTGGACGACACGGCGGCCCTGGAATTTTCGGATCGCGATCCGCTGGTGCGCTGGCTGCAGCGGCACCCGCGGTTGATCACGCGCGCCTCGCTCGAACACATCGCCGACCCCACGGAACGCTCGCTCCTGCGGCGTTCGCTCGATGTGTTGGGCGCGGAGACGTTCATCCCGTTGAACCTGCGCGGCCGCGTGCTCGGCTGGCTATTTACGGGTCAGTCGGACGGGTTGCCGTTCGATTACAACGATCACCCGGAGTTGAGCCTGCTCAGCGAGCACGTCGTGCAGTCGATGGAAAACACCATCCGCCATCACGAGGTGTTGCGGCAGAAGGATCTCGGCGAAAACCTGCTCCAGATGATGCCCACGGCCGTCATCACGGTCGACCCGGAGGGGAACGTGCGCTGGTGCAACGCGCCGGCCGAGAAGTTGTTCCCCGCGCTCAAGCACAACGTCGTGCCGACGAGCGGCAAACCGATCCCGTTGATCCCCGCCGAAGATCTCGGCAGCCGCGTCGCGGGCCTCCTGCGCGACGCCCTCTCGGGCGAGCCGACGCGCGAGCCGCGCGTTTGGGAAAGCCAGTCCGCGGGGGGGCGCATCCTCTCGGCCCGCACGCGGCAGCTCTTGAGCAACGGCGCGTGCCTGGGCGCCGTGGCGTTGATCGACGACATCACCGAAAAGCTCTTCCTCGACGCGCAGCAGGAGCAGCAGGAGCGCGCCGTGTTCTGGCGGGATCTCGCCGCCGGCTTGAGCCACGAGATTCGCAACCCGCTCGTGGCCATCAAGACATTCACCCAACTGCTGCCCAAGCGCCATGCCGACGCCGAGTTTCGCCAGGATTTCGCCGGCGCGATGGCGCGCGAGGTGGGCCGCCTGGAGACCATCGTCTCGCAGATTGAAGGCTTCGCGCACCCGCCGGTGACGTCCGATGTGGGGTCCATCGACATGCCGGCGCTGCTGGAAAAAGCCGCCGCCGCCGCCCGCAAGTCGACCGGGGCCGAGGAGGCCAAGATCACCATCTCGGCGGATGACGATCTCCCGACCGTTTACGGCGATCCGGGGAGCCTCGGGCAGAGCTTTCAACACCTTTTCACGAACGCGATCGAAGCCGCCGCGCGCAAGCGCACCCGGGCGGTGATCCGCGTGCGCATCGTGCCGCAACGCGCCGGCGAGCAGGTGGCCGGCGTGAAACTTTCGATCCTCGACAACGGCGACGGCATCCCGCCCGAGTTGCAGCCCAAGGTGTTTTCCCCGTTTTGCACGATCAAGGCGCAGGGCATGGGCCTGGGGTTGGCCATCGCCCAGCGCGTGGTGCTCGATCATGGCGGGCGCATCGAGGTGGACGCCACGGGCGCCGGGGTGTGCGTCAATGTTTCGCTGCCTTTGCGGCCGCCGGCGGGTGGTTCGTCGGGGATGCCCGCGGGCGGGTCGCCGGCCACGCAGTTGCCCCCGGCTAACGGCGCCGCGCTGCGCCAGGCGGCGGAAATCGAACTGGGCCTGCGCGCCCGCAGCCGGAGTGAGCTTGCGAAATAACTGGCTGCTGGCGGCCATGCTGCTGCTCGCCGGATCGGCCAGCGGCGCCGATCAACCGCGCGCCCGTCTGCTCGGCATTCCGTTGGATGGGACGCCCGGCCCGCTCGATGCCATCACGGACATCGCCGGGTTGGAGGTCGGGCAGACCACGCTGATTTCCGGCGAGGGGAAAGAGGCGGTGCGAACGGGCGTCACCGCGATCCTCCCGCGCGGCGCGGATTCGCTGGATCACTCGGTGTTTGCCGGCGGCTTCAGCCTGAACGGCAACGGCGAGATGACCGGCATGGAATGGGTCGACGAAGGCGGCCAGTTGGAGGGTCCCGTCATGCTGACGAACACGCACAGCGTCGGCACGGTGCGCGACGCGACGATCAAGTGGCGCGTGGCCCACGGCGGGGCGGACAAGACCGGGTATTGGTGGAGCACGCCCGTGGTGGCCGAGGTGTTCGACGGATTTCTCAACGACATCAACGGATTCCACGTGACCGATGAACTCGTCTTCCACGCGCTCGACAGCGCCGCGGCCGGCCCGGTGGCCGAGGGCAACGTGGGCGGCGGCACGGGGGCGCGTTGTTATGGATTCAAGGGCGGGATCGGGACCGCCTCGCGCAAAGCCGGCCTGTACACGGTAGGCGCGCTGGTGCAGGCCAACTGCGGGTTGCGCGAACAACTCACTATCGCGGGCGTGCCGGTGGGTCGCGAATTGGCGGATGCGTCCGGCCAAAAGCGGGAGGCGGGTTCCATCATCATCGTGCTCGCGACGGACGCGCCGCTCATGCCGCACCAGCTCAAGCGGATCGCCCGCCGGGCGAGCCTGGGCTTGGCGCGCACGGGGAGCGTGTCGGGCAACGGCTCGGGAGACATCTTCATCGCCTTCTCCACCGCGAACGTCGCCGCCGCCGCGACGGAGGGCGTGGCCAACGTGCAGATCCTCGCCAACGACGATCTCAACCCGCTCTTCGAAGGCGCGGTTCAGGCCACCGAGGAGGCCATCCTCAACGCCCTCGTCGCCGCCGAGCCGATGACGGGCGCCGGCGGCCGGCATCTGGACGCCCTGCCGCACGACGCAGTGCGCGAGATCCTCAAGCGGCACGACCGGCTCGCAAAATAATGGCGTCCGCTCAACTCACTCCCCGCTTCTCCTTCCCGCACCCCTTCGTGCTGCTGGTCGCCGGCATCGTGCTTGCGGCGGCGCTGACCTGGATCGTCCCTGCCGGCAAATACGATCGCCGCGAAGACGCCGCCACCGGCAAACAGATCGTCATCAACGGCACCTACCACTCCGTTCCGGCCAACCCTATTGGCCCGTTCGACGCCGCGGTTGCCATCCCGAAAGGGCTCATCGCCGCCGCCGACGTCGTCTTCTTCGTGTTCCTCGCCGGCGGCGCCTTCACTGCGGTCGACCGCACCGGCGCGTTGCATTCCGGCGTCGACTGGATGGCGGCGGCGCTGCAGGATCGCAAGGGCGCCGTGATCCCCATCGTGTGCACGGTCTTCGCCCTCGGCGGCGCGCTCGAGAATCTCCAGGAGGAGATCATCGCGATGACGCCCGTGTTGCTCGTGCTGTGCCGGCGGCTCGGGTTCGACTCGCTGACCGCCGCCGCGATGAGCATCGGCGCCGCGTCGGTGGGTTCGGCGTTCAGCCCGGTGAACCCGTTCCAGGCAGTGCTCGCCCAGCAACTCGCCGAGCTGCCGAAGTTGTCCGCCGCCGGGTTCCGCGTGGCGTTCCTGATCCCGGCGCTCTCGCTGTGGATCTGGGGCGTCCAACGCCACGCACGCCGCACCGCGACCGCCGCCGTGGCCGAGCCGATGTCGCAAGCGGCGCCGAGCGCCCGGGCGGGGTGGATCCTCGCGCTGGTCGCGGTGGCGTTCGCGGCGTTTGTCACGGGCGTGGTGCGCTACCAATGGGGCTTTGAGAAAATGGCGGCCGTCTTCTTCGTCATGGGACTGGCCGCTGGGCTGATCGGGCGGCTCGGCTTCAGCGGCACGGCCGAGGCGTTTCTCGAAGGGTTCCGCTCCATGGCGTTCGCCGCGCTGCTGATCGGCTTTGCCCGCGCGATCTTCGTGGTGCTGGAAGACGGGCGAGTCGTGGACACGATCGTCTCCGGCCTCTTCGCGCCGCTCGCGCGCCTGCCGGTGGCCCTCTGCGCGATGGGCATGATGGGCGTGCAGACGCTCCTGCACCCGGCCGTGCCGAGCGTCGGCGGCCAGGCGGTGCTGACGCTGCCCGTGCTCGTGCCGCTGGCGGATCTGCTGGGGCTCTCGCGCCAGGTGGTGGTGCTGGCCTACCAATATGGGGCCGGCCTTTGCGAGTTGCTCATCCCCACGAATGGCGCGCTCATGGCCATCCTCGGCGCGGCTGGCGTCCGATATCAAGATTGGCTGCGTTTCACGCTTCCGCTGTACGCCGGCCTCGCCGCGATTGGCCTGATCGCCATCCTGTCGGGGATTGCCATTGGGTTGCAATAAGGCGTGGCGCGGTTCCCGCTCCGAATAGAAAACTCCCATGAGCATTCGACCCTTCCTTGCCCTCGCCTTGCTTTGCCTCGTCCCGGCTGGCCGCGCCCAGATCCCCGCCTCCACATCTTCCGGCGTGCCGGATTTCAAATCGAGCGGCGATGCCGCGCAACCGTTTGCCATCGAGGTGATCGACGCCCGGCGCACCATTTCCAACACGCTGCTCGTCCGCTTGGGGATCACCAACCACGGCGCGGCCGCGATGCCGGCCTCGCTCGACTTCGCGCTGCCCGGCCAGGCGGCCGACGGCAACACGATCTCCGGCGTGTATGCGGTCGATCCCAATGGCCAGGGCAAATTCGGCGTCGTGCGCGCGCCCGACGGCAAGCCGCTTTGTTCGGTGCTCAATCCGCCGCTGCAACCCGGCGAGACGCGCCAGATTTTCACCCAACTGGCGGCGCCGCCGAGCACCTCGAGCGTGGTGACGATCGTCTTCCCCAAGGCGCGTGCGATCGCCGGGGTGCCGATCGGGTTACCCACCGCCGGGCAGCCCGTGCTGCCCGGGGCGGCGATCGGCGACCCCGGCAAAGCGCCCGCGCCCGCCTCGCCCCTGCCGCAGGGGACGGCTGCGGCAATCGATCAACCGGGCACGAATTACCGCCCGGATTTGTACGTGAACCAGCAGGGGATCACCCCGCCCGGCTCACGCGGCGTCGCCAACGGCTCCGTGCAAAGCGCCAACTCCGACACGCCGTTCACGGTCGAGGCAACGAGCCTCGACCGCACCGGCCCGGGCCGCGTTACCCTGCATCTGGCATTGACCAACAACGGCAGCGGCCTTCTGGAGGCCGCGGGCCAGTTCGCCGCCGGGATCAGCGACCCGGCGGATGCGCAAAAGATCTCTGGCGTCTACCTGATCGATCCGAAGTCGAAGCAGCGCCTAGATGTGGTGCGAGAGACGCAGACGGCGGCGTTGTGTTCGAAGATCGATCCCGCCTTAAAGCCGGGCGAGCGCCGGATGCTGGAAGCCCAGTTCCCCGCGCCTGCGGCCGGCGTCACGAGCGTGTACGTCTACTTCCCCCACGCCGCCCCCATCGCCGACGTGCCGGTGGCGCCATGACAGAAGCAAGCACAGATGGGCAAAAAACGATTTTTATGCTCTCGGTTACGTATCGTAACGCCTTGTAACTCCTAAGCGCCCTCGCCCGGAAGCTTGCCGCACGGGAAAAATCCACACGTAAGATGCGCAACGGGTTTCTCGCACCCTCCTCATTCCCTTTGAATGAGAAAAGCTAGGTTTTCAAAGAACGCGGCCCGAATGCGGAATTCGAGCAGTGACGCACTTTAGTCATCAACTCTCTTCATGTCAATACCTTTTTTTCACAAATGCAGATTGGGCTTGTGAAAGAGGCGATGTCTGGCGGCGGTGCAGCTCGCCTCTCGATCATTGTCCAACTCTTTGCGGTGCTCTATCCTTGGCCGCATGCCCCACCTTTCTTGGATCGAAGTCCGCGACCGTGCGATCAAGTTCTCGCGTGACCCCGTCCATACCCACGCCCGATCCGAGCGTGCTGACAAACAGACGTTCTGGAACGACTTTTTCGAAGTGTTTGGCCTGCGCCGGGCTTTGTTGGCCTCTTTCGAGGAAAACGTCCAAAATCTAAAAGGCAACACCGGCGCCATCGACCTGCTCTGGAAGGGAAAACTGCTCGTCGAGCACAAGAGCTTTGGAGAAAGCCTCGACAAGGCGAGCAGCCAAGCGTTCGAGTACATCGGAAATCTCGCCAGCGAAGATCGCTGGGAAGAGGTGCCGCGCTTCGTCCTCGTCTCGGACTTCGCCCGCTTTGTCCTGTACGACCTTGAACCGGATGAGCAGCGAGACCTCCCGCTCTTTGCTGGACAACGGTACTACGCGCACTCCTTCGCGCTCGCCGAGTTCCCGCAGCACATCCGACAGTTTGCCTTCATGCTCGGGCAGACGCGCGTGCGGCTCGACCCCGAGGATCCGGCGAACGAAAAAGCCTACGCCCGCATGTGCGAGTTGCACGATGCGCTCAAGACCGGCGGCTTTGCCGCGCACGATCTCGAACGGCTCCTGGTGCGCATTCTTTTCTGCCTTTTCGCGGAAGACACCTTCATCTTTGCCGAGCCGGAAGTCTTCACCCGCTTCATCCGCACCCAGACCCGCGAGGATGGCTCCGACCTAGGCGCGCGCCTGAACGAACTCTTCGACTGGCTCAACGACCCCCGCGCCGACGGGCCTATGGAGGATACTGACCCCTTCTACGGCTTCCGCTACGTCAACGGCGGCCTCTTTCGTGAACCTCTGCACTTTGCGCGCTTCAATCAGGTGATGCGAGATGCACTGCTCTTTTGCTGCGATTTCCAGTGGGCGAAGATTTCCCCCGCCGTGTTTGGCTCGCTCTTTCAGGGCGTGCTGGAAGACCGCGCCCGCCGTCAACAGGGCGCCCACTACACGAGTGAACGCGACATCATGAAGGTGCTGCGCTCGCTCTTCCTCGATGAGTTGCGCGCCGAGTGGGAACGGGTAAAGGCGGACCGTTCGACGCGCCGCCGCGCGGGACTGGAGGGTTTCCACCAGCGGCTGCGCTCGCTCCAGTTTCTCGACCCGGCATGCGGCTGCGGCAATTTTCTCGTGCTTGCCTACCGCGAACTGCGCTTGCTGGAAATCGAAGTGGTGCGCAAACTTTCAACGGTCAGCGGCGGGCAAGGGCTGCTGCCGATTGTGAACGTGGATCAGTTCCACGGCATCGAATACTCCGAATGGCCCGTTCGCATCGCGGAGGTTGCGCTGTGGCTGATGGATCACCAAATGAACGCGGCGGCGGGGGAGGTATTCGGTCGGCCAGTGGACCGTCTGCCGCTGACGGCCTCGCCCCACATTGTGCACGGCAATGCATTGCGGCTGGATTGGAACGACGTGCTCCCGCGCGAACGGTGCTCGTGCGTCCTGGGGAATCCGCCGTTCATCGGCAAGCAATTCCGCAACGCCGAGCAGCAGGTCGACATGGAACTCATCTGGGGCGCGGTGAAAGGCGCGGGCGTTCTTGATTACGTCACGGCTTGGTACGTGAAGGCGGCGCGGTACATCGAAGGTACGCGCATCGGGGTGGCGTTCGTTTCGACCAACTCCGTGAGCCAAGGCGAGCAGGCAGGGCTTCTTTGGGGCGAACTCTTTCAACGCTATCACCTCAAGATTCACTTCGCTCACCGCACCTTCGCGTGGGTCAGCGAATCGCGGGGCAAAGCTCATGTTCACGTCGTGATTATCGGTTTCGGCGCGGAGGATCGCGCCGGCAAGCAAATTTTCGACTACGCCGCCGACACTTCCGAGCCGACTGAAACTGCCGCCGGCAACATTTCCTGTTATTTAATCGAGGGCAGTGATCTTGTAATCACTTCCCGCAAACGTGCCGTTTGCGAGGTTCCGGCGATGAACTTTGGCTCCATGCCGAATGATGGAGGCTACCTCCTTTTTTCTTCCTTCGGCAGGGAGCTGCTGCTGGAAGCGGAACCCGAGGAGCGCGAATTTCTGCGACGCTTCGTGGGCGCGGAGGAATTTTTGCACGGCATCGAGCGATGGTGCCTATGGCTGGTGGATGCGCCCGCCGGACGCCTCCGGCGCATGAAAAAGGTAATGGATTGCCTCGCATCGGTCCGCATCCATCGCAGCGGCAGCGACCGTGCGGCGACGAGAAAGCTCGCGGATTACCCGGCCATCTTCGGTGAAATACGTCAGCCCACGAGCCGATACCTTCTCGTGCCCGGTGTCTCCAGCGAACGTCGTAAGTACATCCCGATTGGCTTCCTTCCTCCTACGGTAATTGCCAGTAACCTCGTGAACGTTGTGCCTGATGCGAGCCTGTGGCATTTCGGCGTCCTTTCTTCAGCGATGCACATGACTTGGGCGGGCGTCGTCGCGGGGCGGCTGAAATCCGATTTACGGTACTCCTCGAACATCGTCTACAATAATTTTCCTTGGCCTGACCGAGTGACGGACAAACGCCGAGTCCTCGTCGAAAAAGCCGCCGAACGTGTGTTAAAATCGCGGGTTGAACACGGCGACGGGCGCGTGGGTTTTCTTCCTTCCGGACCAACGACCCGCCACGCTACGCTGGCCGACCTGTACAATCCGGACAGCATGCCCGCCGGGCTTGCCAAGGCTCACGCCGATCTCGACCGCGTAGTTGAACGATGCTACCGGCCCGAGCCGTTCCACTCCGATCGTGAACGCATCGAGCACCTGTTCCGCCTCTACGAGCAACTCACTGCCCCATTGTTGCCAGCGGTCCCAACAAGCAAGGTACGCCGTTCGCGAACATCCACTCTATAAAGGTCAACGCCGCAGTAGCACGTCTGGATTAGCCGAAACTGACAGCTAAGCGAACAGGCGGTACGCTGAACAGGAACGGCGTCACGGGGACGGCCATTAAAAAGTATACGGGGCGGAGCCCATCCCTCCAAATATTTGGAGGGACGACCTCTGTGTCGTCCCTGACTTCGGATGGTCGAGCGGCTATAGCTTTACTTTATATGCTCTAGAAGCTATGTTATGGGTTATTCTGCTTTCGGAGATCAGCGTTCCGATGTCCGCCATTGAGGCCGTCTTACATCGAGTGCGAGGGATGAAATATGTAAGCCTCGCTGAGGACGAGGCTGGCGAACAACCCTAATCTCTGCGTTTCTGCCTGCAACCTAGCGCATGGGGTCAACTAATTGCCTATCCGAATTTAGCTTATCCAACCTAGAAATCAGCGGAATTCTTAAAGTTGCGTTGATCGTCATTCGGTGATTAGCCTAACCGGTCGGAATTCGTCGAAAGTAGGGCCGTCGCCCTCAGCTTCCCGCTCCAGCAGCAGCCAATGCCGAATCCCTCGGAATCAGCGCCGTGACCCCGTAAAACTCGAAACTCAACCGCGGCGCCAGCAGCACCGCGCCCCGGCCTAGCGCCGCGCACAGACAAAGCCGCCGGATCGCTTCCACGCAATAGAAATTCAACCGCACCGGCACCCGCACCGGTTCGCTCGCGGGACACACCCGCACCGCGGCCACCAAATGGTTTTCCAGCCAGCGGCGGATCCGGAAGAACGCCAGGTAATGCCGCTGCTCCATCCGGATTCGCAGATCGCAGAAGAGCCGCAGGGTCGCGTCGGGATCGGTGCATTGCCGCAAGCGCCAGCGCAAATCCAGCAACAAATCGGCCTCCTCCCCGCTGAACGCGGACGAACTCTTGCCCAGCATCTCGTCGATCACCTCCAGCGCGCAGCGACTCTGACAATCCGCCGGAACGCAGTGATTCCCGTTCGCCGAGGCGCACTCTGGATGGTTGGTAAACACGGAAAGATTAACCTTTGAGATAGCTCTTGAGCATCCAGAGCGTCTTCTCGTGCCATTGCAGGCGCTTGATCATCAGATCCTGCGTCTCGAGGTCGGCGGTCTCGCCGGCGGCGTCGCGGGTGCGGGTCGCGTCGTCGACCACCTTCTCGTGGACCACGATCAACGCCGCCACGTAATCCTTCTGCGGCATCGGCGCCTTGAACTCCTCGATGCCCGCCACGCGCGCCAGCATGCTCAAGCCCCCGATGGCATACACGTCCAGCGCCCGCACGCGCTCGGCCACCTCGTCCACGGCTTCAAACAAGTTCTCGTACTGCTTCTGAAACGCCTCGTGCAACGCGAAGAAATCCTGCCCCTCGACGTTCCAATGCGCGAGGTGCGTCAGGGCCATTAGCGCGTACGAATCCGACAGGACGAGATTCAGACCGTCGGTGACGCGGGTGTCTTTGCGGGTGACGGCGGTGGAGGCGGGAGTGATGGCAGTGCTCATGATTTTCTTATTCGGCGAAGGCCGCGAGTATCCGGTCAACATCCCGCGGTTTGCAATGGTGAAATGTCTGGCCGCTCGTTTCCACGTTGGGACCCTTCTTGCAATGCCCCAGGCAATCGGCGCCGCGCAACTTTACGAAGTCGGCCCGCCCGCCAGATGCAATGCGTTGCTCCAGCGCGTCCCAGACCGCATGGCCGCCGTTGCGCCAGCAATTCTTCTTCGTGCACACCAGGATCGGGCTCGTGATGACGACCTCCGAACCTGCCGCCCGCACGCTGGTGACGGCCCGCCGGCCATCGGCGTCCTCGTGGCCGGTGACGATCACTTCATCCCCCGGCGCCAGGACCTCACGCAACTCCCGGCGCAGCGCCTTGGACACTTTCAAAAATGTCTCGTGCCCGCCGTCGCGCAGGACCATGCGGCGTTTGCCAAAGATGTCGCGGAAAAACCCGGTGAAAACGCCGCGCACGGTGAACGTGGGAGCGTGGGGCGCAGTCATTTTCGGTTGGCTGAGAGTGGTGCTAAATGATGGCGCCGGCGCCCCGAAGGGCCGCGGGCAATTCCTAGGCGATAAGCAAATCTGCCTGAGGCTGCTTTGCGCGCGACCGATCGTCTGAATGGATGACGCACTCGCCGTAGGTGTTCACCACGTGCTCAAACTGCGCCGTCAGCAAATCCCAAGCGGCGGACCTCTCCGCTGCCGGGGGAGAATAGTACGCGCAATCGTGGGCGACCGAGCCCGCCGGATGGCTTTGTTCCACCCAAAGCTGCTTTGGGTCACTGAAAGAAATGAAATGGAACGTCTGCCAACGCTGCAACAGGGCGGCATCTTCGTTCTTCACGGCCTTGTTGGCATCGAGGCGAATCACATGCAGAGATCCTTCGCTGTCGCGGGATTTTTCCGCTTCACGGCTTAAGCGAGCAATGGCCGATTCACCGGGGTTCAAGAGGAGATATTCAACATGGGCCCCCAATTCGACCCACCGCATGAGATCTCCGGTCCAGCGGTAATTTTCCTGGCACACACTGGCGCCGTCGGCTCCCACGATCTTGATCCGCGATGCGCCGGTGAGATACCGATCCGCCAAGGGGACTAAATCCGTTGCAATGTGGGCAACCTCAAAAGACACAACTCCCGGCCCGCCCGCGTTCATGTCCACCAGGAATTCAGATTCAGGAGAAATACCTTGGGCTATTTCCAAAAAGGAATCGAGCGCGGTCATGGTCGTCCGGTGGGAGGTTTAACCTAGCGTCACCGTCTGGGCATTGGCAATGCATTTCTGCCGTGTTTCACGATTTCAGACGCGCTTTCTTCGCTGGTTCCGTGAAAGCCCGGCGCGGCATACGTCGTCAGAAACGGTTTAATCCCGATCCGCCGAATCAACTGCTCCGGGAAGTCACCTTTCATGGGTCAGGACAAAACCGGATTTTTCTTTTAGCGCAATTCTATTTGTCTAAGGAATTCACTATAAAAATCACGTTTGTGATATTTTTACATTGACAGATGTCCCAGCTTTTGATAGGGTGCCTACCCTGGGCATCGATTCCCGTTGCCCCAGGCGCCGGATGGGCCAATGTTCGACGACTTGGACCCGAACTGCGACAAACCTGCGATTCTCCCCATGTCCCTAAGCGCAACGCGGTCCTCCTTTTCCTCCGGTTTACTCTGGAGCCGGCCCGCCGTTACGTAATAATCGCGCCTTTTTTCCTCCCCGCCTGACCACTCCACGCCCTCCATGTCCATACGCTCTTTGTTCCTTCTCGCCGCCGCCTGCGTCATCAGCCTCACCGCCCGCGCGGATGACGCAACCCGCCTTCTGCGTTTCCCGGCTACGGACGGCTCGCAGATTGCATTCACGTATGCCGGCGAGATTTACACGGTCGGCGTCGAGGGCGGCGTCGCGCGGCGGCTGACGGACGGGCCCGGTTACAGTTCGTTCCCGCGCTATTCGCCCGATGGCGCCCAGCTCGCCTTCACCGCCCAGTACGACGGCAACACGGAAGTCTACGCAATGCCCGCCGCCGGCGGCCCGCCCAAGCGGCTCACCACCACGGCCACCCTCGGCCGGGACGACATTTCCGACCGCATGGGGCCCAACAACCTCGTCATGACGTGGAAGAACACCGCGCCGCAGGTCGTTTTTCGTTCCCGGATGAAGTCCACCAACGATTTCATTGGCCAGCTCTTCACCGTGGGCCTGGACGCCGATTTGCCCCAACAACTGCCCGTGCCGCGCGGGGGATTCATCTCGTTCTCCCCCGACGACACCAAGATGGTCTACAACCGCGTCTTCCGGGAGTTCCGCACGTGGAAACATTACCGCGGCGGCATGGCCGACGACATCTGGCTCTACGATTTCAAAACCGGCGCCACCGAAAACCTCACCAACAACCCGGCCCAGGACATCTGCCCGATGTGGGGTCCCGACGGCAAAATCTACTTCGCGTCCGACCGCGACGGCCGCCTGAATCTGTTCTCCGTCGACCTCGAAACCAAGGAGACGAAGAAGCTCACCGACTTCAAGGAGTTCGACGTGAAATTCCCTTCCATGGGCAAGGGTCTGATTGTCTTTGAGAACGGCGGCTACATCTGGAAGTTCGATCCCAAAGCCGGCTCAGCGGTGCAGGTGCCGATCTCCGTGAAGGAAGACTTCGCCTCGGGCCGCTCGGCGCTCGTCGATGCCGGCAAGCATCTGGAATCCGTCAGCCCGTCGCCAGACGGCAAACGCGCCATCGTGGTCGCGCGCGGGAAGCTGTATTCCGTGCCCGCCAAGGACGGCGAGGCGCGCAATCTTTCCATCGGATCGACCGCGCACGAGCGCGACGCGAGCTGGTCCCCCGATGGCAAATCGATCGCCTACATTTCGGATCGCACCGGCGAGAACGAGATCTACGTCCGCTTGCAAGATGGCAAAGGGGAGCCGCAACAGATCACCAAAGGGGCGGACACGTATTACTTCACGCCGGTCTGGTCGCCGGACAGCAAGAAGCTGCTCTGGGGCGACCGGCTCCAGCGCCTGCGGATCGTCGACGTCGGCACCAAGGCGATCACCGCCGTCGATCACAACGCCACGAATGAAATCCGCGATTACGCCTGGGCGCCGGACAGCCAGTGGGTTACCTGGGCGCGCGACGAGGATAATTCGCAATCGAAGGTTTACCTGTTCTCGCTCGCGGCGGGCAAAAAGATCGAGGCGACCGATGGCTGGTACAGCGCGAGCAATCCGGTTTTTAGCGACGACGGCAAGTTTCTCCTGTTCGTCTCCGCGCGCGATTTCAACGTGACCTTTGGCGAGGAGGAATTTGTAAACATCTATCGCGACATGGATCGCGTGTACCTCCTCCCGCTGGCCCGGGCCACGCCGTCGCCCCTCGCGCCCAAGAGCGACGAGGTCGGCCAAAACGAGGATAAAAAAGACGACGACAAAAAGGACGACAGCGCGAAGAAACCCGTGACCGTGACGGTGGACGAAGACGGCCTAAAGGAACGGGTGGTCGCGCTGAAGATTCCATCCGCCAATTACAAGGATCTGCGCCTCGTGGACGACCGGGTTTTCTACCTGCGCCACACCGCGGGCGATGATGCGGACGACGAGGAAGATGAGTTCGGCCCGGGCAAACAGTCGCTGGCGTTAGGCTCCTACAGCTTGAAGGAGCGCAAGGAAACTGTCCTTGGCAAGGTCAACTCTTACGAGATCACCGCGGACGGCAAGAAGATGCTCGTCAAGATCGACAAGGACTACGGCATCATCGACGTGCCCAAAGACAAGATCGAACTCAAGGACAAGCTCAAGCTCAACAGCCTGGACCTGATGCTCGACCGCCACGCGGAGTGGGCGCAGATCTATTATGAATCCTGGCGCCAGATGCGTGATTTCTTCTACGCGCCCAACATGAACGGCGTGAACTGGGCCGGCATGCGCGACAAGTACGCGGCGCTGCTGCCGTCCGTGAACAACCGCAACGATCTCACGTACATCCTGGGGGAGTTGATCGGCGAGTTGAACAACGGCCACACCTACACCGGGGGCGGCGAGCGGCCGGAAACTCCGCGCATCAAGCTGGGTCTGCTCGGCGCGGAGTTTTCGCGCGACGCGGCTTCACGCGCTTATCGCATCGACCATATTCTCCCCGGCGAGGATTGGAACGACGAGACGCATTCGCCGCTGCGCACGGTCGGCGTGGACGTAAAGGAAGGCGAGTACCTGATCGCGATCGACGGCCAGCCGGTTGCGGCGTTGCCAAATATGTACGAGGCGTTGATCGGCAAGGCCGGCAAGCAGGTCACCTTGCGCGTCAACGCCAAGCCGTCGGACGAAGGGGCGCGCGATGTCATCGTTGTCCCGACGGCTGATGAGGCGCCGCTTTATTATCTGCAATGGGTGCAGAAGAACATCGACTATGTCAATAAGAAGACGGACGGCAAAGTCGCGTACCTGCATATCCCGGACATGGGCAAGCCGGGGTTGAACGAGTTCACGAAGCGGTACTTTCCGCAGATTCACAAACAGGCGCTCATCGTGGATGTGCGCGGCAATGGCGGCGGGTTCGTCTCGCCGCTGGTGATCGAGCGGCTGCGGCGCGCGTGGACGATGGTGGAGATGAGCCGCAACGGCACGCCGCAGGTGAATCCGGCGCAAACGTTCATCGGGCCGATGGACGCGATTTGCGACGAGTTCTCGGCATCGGACGGCGATATTTTTCCGTTCCGCTTCAAGACGCTGGGGTTGGGCAAACTGATCGGCAAACGCACCTGGGGTGGTGTGATCGGCATTCGCGAGCCGCTCCCGTTGACGGACGGCGGGCAGCTTTTTCGGCCGGAGTTCGCGCCGTATTCCAAAGACGGGACGGGTTGGGTGATCGAGAGCCACGGGGTCGACCCGGACATCGTGGTGGATAACGATCCCACGAAGGAATTCCACGGCGAAGATCAGCAGCTCGACAAAGCGATCGAAGTGATCCTGGAAGAGTTGAAGACCAAGGCAAAACAGATCCCACCCATCCCGCCGTACCCGAACCGGAGCTTTTAGAGGCAGCTGGGACTACGCCACCAGTTCTTCGCTCAGATAACGGATCAGCAACCGCATCCGCACCGGGATCGACGACTCCTCGAGCAGCGCCTGTCGCCGGAATGGATTCGATACAAAAGTATGCGCCACGAGGTCCGTGAGCATGTCCGGGTTGGAAAGGTGCGAGAGAAAGTTCTCCAATTGCGCGGACGGCTCGCTCCCGCGCTCCTTGAGTTGCCGGCACAGCTCCAGCACTTTTTCCCCGAGCGCTTCTGCCTCGACGGTTTCGCCGCCGGTGCTGGGCAGTTCCTCGATCTTCGCGACGAGATAAGGCCGCTGCTGCGTGAACTCGGTGAACCTCACCCGCGCGAGCCCTTGCAAGATCAGGTTCGAAGTTCCATCCGGATTCCCCACGCAAGCCCGCACCAATCCGCAGCCCGACACATGAAAGAAATCGTCCGTGCCCGCCGTCTCGGCGAAGCCCGGTTTGATGAGCGCCACGCAGAACATCCGGTTGCCCGAGAGGCAGTGATCGAGCATCGCCCGGTACCGCGGCTCGAAGATGTAGAGCGGCAGCAACGCGTGCGGAAAAAGCAGGGCGCCTGGCAGCACCATCAGCGGCGCCTCGTCGGGCATCGGCACGGATTCAGCGTTCATATCAGACTCGATACGCCTGCCGACCGGCTTTGGACGGAACTTGGAGAGGGCGAAGGATGAAGGCGAATGGAAATCCCGCGGCGGTGATCTGATTCGCCTTCGCCTTCAATAACTGATCCGCATCGGCATCAACACGTACAGGAAGCTCGTGTTGATCTTGATCACGCCCGGGCTCATCTCGTCGATCAGCTCCAGGAACACCTCGTCGTTCGTCAGGTTGCGCAGCGGCGCCATCAGGAACTCCGGGTTGAACGCAATCGTGAAGTCCTTGCCGGCGTACTTCACCGCCAGCGACTCCTTGGCCTCGCCGATCTCCGGGCTGTTGGCGGCGATGTCGATGTTGTTCTTGGTGAAGATCAATTTCACCGAGTTCGATTTCTCGCTCGTCAACAGCGACACGCGGCGCACCGCGTTCAGGAACGTCTCGCGCTCGAGCGGGATGCGCTCCTTCGCCTCGCCCGGGATCACCTGCCGGTAATTCGGATAGTTTCCCTCGATCAATTTGGAAACGAGCAGCGTGCCGTTCAGCTCGAACGCCACCTGATTCTCCCCGAGGCTGATCTTGATCTCGCCTTCGTCCTTAAGCAGGCGCTGGAGCTCGTTGATCGCCTTGGCCGGCACGATCACATTGCCTTCGTTGGCCGGCAGGATTTCGACATCCAGATCGACCATCGCCAGCCGGCGGCCGTCGGTGGCGACCAGGGTGAGTTTGTTGTCCTTGAACGAACAGTAGATGCCGTTGAGCACGTAGCGCGTCTCGTCGCTGGAGATCGCGTAGCTCGTCTTCTTGAAGGCGTCCTTGAGCGCCTGTTGCCCGAGCGTGAACGTCTTCGCGCCCTCGAACTTCGGCAGCGGCGGGAACTCTTCTTCCGGCAGCCCCAGGATCTTGAAAAAACTCTGGCCGCTGCGAATGCTCGCCGCGTTTTTCGCGTCCGACTCGAACGCCACCTCCGTGTTCGGCAGCTCGCGGATGATCGTAAAGAGCCGCTTGGCCGGGAGGGTCGTCGCGCCCGGAGCGTCGATGGTCGCTTCCACGCTGCAACGCACGCCGACGTCCAGGTCGGTGGTGGTCATCTTGAGCGTGTTGCCTTCGCCCTGGATCAGGACGTTGGAAAGAATAGGCAATGTCGTGCGGGTGCTGACGACGCTTTGAACCTGTTGCAGCCCTTCAAGCAGTTTTTCTTTGGAGAGGTGAAATTTCATACGCCGGAATCGCTATTCCTCCATGGAGTGACCGAATCCCACATATAGCGCAGATTATTTCTCGCGCGTCAAATGATTGGCGCGGGTGTCACTAGATATTGTGGGCCGAAGCGCCGCCCTACCGCTGCAATTGATTGTCGAGCATCGACACGATCTGCCGCAACTTATCGTCGCCCGCGGCCTTCTTCTTCACCAGCTTGCAGGCGTGCATCACCGTGCCGTGATCGCGCCCCCCAAAGGCCTCGCCGATTTCGTTGAGCGAACTTTTCGTCAACTCCCGCGCGAGATACATGGCCACCTGCCGCGGCCACGCGATGTTCGCCGGGCGGCGCTTGCTCGTCATATCCGCCAGCCGCACGTCGAAATGCTCGGCCACCTTGCGCTGAATCTGGTCGATCGTGACCGTCTTGCGCGCCTCCTCCTGCAGGATGTCCTTGAGCAAATGCTCGACGTTCTCCCGGGTCAATTCCCGCCCGCTCAAAGACGAAAAACTGGCGACCCGCATCAGGGCGCCCTCGAGCCGGCGCACGTTGGTGCGGATCTTCTGCGCGAGGAACTCGAAAATGTCGGGCGCGAGCTTGATCTTCATCGCCTCCGATTTCTTGCGCAAGATCGCCATGCGCGTCTCGATGTCGGGCGGCTGCAGCTCGGCCGCGAGACCCCACTCGAAGCGCGACACGAGCCGCTGCTCGAGGTTCGGAATTTCGCTCGGCGGCCGGTCGCTCGAGAGCACGATCTGCTTGTGCCCGTCGAACAGCGCGTTGAACGTGTGGAAGAATTCTTCCTGGCTGCGCTCCTTGCCCGCGAGGAACTGGATGTCGTCGATTAAGAGCACATCCGCGAGCCGGTAACGGCGGCGGAATTTCACGAGCGTCGAGTGTTGGATCGCATCGATGAATTCGTTCGTGAATTTCTCGCTCGAGAGGTACATGACCTTCGCGTTTTTCTTCCGGGCGAGGATCGACTGCCCGATCGCCTGCATCAGGTGCGTCTTGCCCAGGCCGACGCCGCCGTAGAGGAAAAGCGGGTTCCACGCCTTGGCCGGCGCCTCCGCCACCGCGCGGCTCGCGGCCTGCGCGTACCGGCAATTTTCGCCGATCACAAACGTCTCGAACGTGTTGCGCGGGTTCATCCCGCCGGAGTTGGCCGCCCCCTCGGCCTCAGAAGCTTCGGCCGCCTGGGAGAACGACGAGGCCTTGCCGTCGGGCAAGGCGCGCGGGGCCGCGCCCTCGGGCGGCGCGTCGGATCCCTCGGCCGCGGCAAATTGAATCTGCCGCGTCGCCCCCAGCACCTCGACGATGGCCGCCTGCAGGAGCGGCATATAATTGGTCTCGATCCACAGTTGATAGATATTGTTCGGGACGCTCAGGGCGAGCGTCTGCTCATCGGCCCGCAGGAGGGTAATGTCCGCAAACCAGCGCGCGAACGCGTGGGCGCCCACTTCGGGCTCGATCGCCGCACCGATCCTTTCCCAAATCTGGCGATAGTTGTCTTGCATGATACACGCGAGGGGACGGCGACGCCGCCTCTTATCGACTCCACGCCCGGGGCGTGCGCGAGCGGTGTGAAATCACCGGCGGCAGGGAGCTGGACAACATCATAAAAATCGGTTTCGCCAGAGGCGCGCCGGGCGAAATTTTCCGCGGAGAAATCGGGCGTCGGACGCGCTTGGAGCGAAGCCGAAAGTAGTCTTTCTGGCTTCGATTCGACAAGCAGAAAAGCGTCAATAATTTTACTTTTTTTGCAAGAAAATCGCGGGGTTTCCGCCAAAAATATTTTTTCGTTTTTCGCTTCAGAGCAGGGGTTTCTCCGATGCCGGGCATAGCACGTTGCGGTCCCGCTTTTTGGGGCGCGGGCGTGGTAGAGAACCTGCTAGGGATTTTCTCCCACCATGCCGTTTCAAATATCCAGCGCGCTCAAGAACACGGAGCCGGCCAGCGGCTTCACGAGCACCTTCGAGTGCCGGCCGCTCTGCTCGTATTTCTCGCGCCGGGAAGTCGGGAGCACGGCGGGATCGGCCTCCTGAAAGCCGCCTTTTTGCTGGAGATAAACAAAGGCCTGCGTCGAGAGCGCGAACAGCTCGCGAAAGCCCTCCTTGCGCGCGAGATCCTCGATGAACGTCATCAGTTTGCGCCCGTACCCGGCGTTCTCGCTGTTCCGGCTCACGTAGAGGCACGCCAGTTCCGCCATGCTCTCGGCCGGGTAGGGGTGCAGGGCGATGCAGCCCACGAGATTGCGGTCGATCTCGAGCACCCAGTAGTCTTGGATGCGCGACAGAATGTCGTTGCGCGTGCGGTGGATCAGCTCGGCGTTCTGCACGGATTGACGAATGAGCGTCATGATCCGGCGCACGTCTTTTTTGAAGGCGCGCCGGATGTGCTGATACTCGTTGGAGTGAATCATCGTGCCGATGCCCTCGCTGCTGAAGAGCTCCGCCAGGAGCGCCTCGTTCACGTGGCCGTCGAGCAGGTGGACGCGCGGGATGCCCTGGCGGCACGCGCGCGCACCGGCCTCGAGCTTGAGGCAAAGCGAGCGCTGCCCCGCGCCCAAGCGCCCGCCGTTGATCAACTCCTCCGCTTCTTCGATGGAAAGCTGCCGCACGAGCGCGTCATCGATCCGCAGGCTGCCGCCTTCGCACAGGAAAATGATCTTCGCCGCGCGCAGCGCCTCGGCGACTTCCACGGCGATCGTGTCGGAGTTTACGCGGTACGTTTTCCCTTCTCCGTCGAACCCAAGCGGCGGCAGGATGGGGACAATGCCTTGATCGAGGAAAAGCTGCAGGCTCTGCGTGTCGATGCGTTCCACCTTGCCGGTGTACTGCTGGTCGATTCCGCCGAGGATGCCGGCCGGGTACGCGATCACGCAATTCGCATAGGTCGCGCGCAGGTCGACGGAGGTCAGCCCCTCCATGATCTCGTGGGTAATGCGCGTGGCGGCGTCGAGGCTGATCTTGAGCGTGGCCTCGTCGGTGATCCCCGATCCGTCCGAGTTGCTGAGGCCGACGCCGAGGGCCGCGGCGCGTTCCTCGATCTGATGCCGCGCGCCGTGGACGATGACGACCTTGATGCTCAGCGAACGCAGGACCGCGAGGTCGAGCAGGAGGTTGGAGAAATTTTCGGAGTCGATGATTTCGCCGTCGACCGCGATGACGAACGTGCGTTCGCGGAAGCGCGGGATGTACTGGAGGATGCCGCGGAGATCGGAGACTTGCATGGGCGAGGGTGGAACGATAACGGCAATCGGCGGATTATTTTAGACCGAATTTGCAGAAATTTACAGGATGGCCCGGCCCGGATCATCAAGCGCTGGGAGATTGTTTTTTTGTGATTTGGGGATTAGGATGACTCCTGCATGATCGAAGAAGTGCGCAAGTTAAGGAATCATCAGCCGTTTTCGCCCTACACGATTGTGCTGACCGATGGACGACGCGTCCGGATCACCGATCAGTACCACGTTGGTTTCGGGGGTAAGTTGATGACCGTCTACGATGAATCGACCGATGATTTTCTGCGCCTGTACGATGCTTCCATCAGCGGGGTGGTTGCGGATGAACTTCAAGATCACCGCTCATGATCGGTGACATTCGCCGGCATTTGGCCCAAAGCCCGTTTCAGCCGTTTACCATTCACATGGCAGATGGCCGTCATATCGATGTGCCGACCCACGACCACGTCACTTTGAGCGTTTCGCGTGCCTACATCAACCGCGACGACGAATCGTCGGACACGCTGCCTGGTTTGTTGATGGCTGGCTTGACTATCCACGCCCCCGGCAAACGCGAATAGGCACCTCCGGGGATCAATGAAACC
This sequence comes from uncultured Chthoniobacterales bacterium, assembly GCA_964249195.1. Taxonomy (GTDB): domain Bacteria; phylum Verrucomicrobiota; class Verrucomicrobiia; order Chthoniobacterales; family SZAS-18; genus CAXUAZ01. Next base: position 5,045 of record CAXUAZ010000012.1, on the reverse strand, counting down.
TACCTCCGGCGCCGACCTCCGCGCAAAAATCCTGCGGCTCCTCGCCGCGCCCAAGTACCAGCCGCTCGACAAGGTCGAGCTCACCAAGAAGCTCGGCCTCCGCGCCGACGATCGCGGCGAATTGAAGGACCTCCTGCGCGCCATGGAGCAGGAGGGCGCGATCGCCCGCATTCGCAAGGAACGCTACGTCCTGCCCGACACCGCGGACCTTTTCCCGGGCGTCATCACGTTCAACGACAAGGGCTTTGCGTTCGTCATCAACGAAACCAAGGGCCAGCCCGATCTGTTCATCTCCGCCGAGAACAGCGCCACCGCCCTTCAGGGCGATCGCGTCCTGGCGCGCGTGATCCAGGAAGGGTTCATCGATGCGCGCGGCCGCCGTTACCGCGGGCCCGGCGCCGGCGAACGCAAGGAGGGCCGCGTCATCCGCATCCTCCAGCGCGCGAACGACACCGTCGTCGGCACGCTGCAACGCTCGAAGCAGTTCTTCTACGTCGTCGCGGACGACCCGCGGTTCATCCATCACATCTACGTCCATCCCGGCCAGACCGTCCTGCCCAAGCAGCCCGATCTCGGCGATAAGGTGGTCGTGCGGCTGGACGTGTGGGAATCGCGGCACGTCAATCCTGAGGGCAAGATCATTGAGGTGCTGGGGCCGGCGTCCCAGCAGGGGGTCGACATGCTGTCGATCATCCGCAAGTACCATCTCCCCGAGGAATTCCCCAAGCCGGTGATGCAGGCCGCCGGGCAGATTCCCGAAGAGGTGGATGAATCCGAATCCGTGCGCCGCGAGGATCTGCGCGGCCGATTCATCCTCACGATCGATCCCGACGACGCGCGCGACTTCGACGACGCCGTCGAGGTCGAGGAATTAGCGGGCGGCGGCTGGCGCCTGATGGTCCACATCGCCGACGTGAGCCATTACGTGCAACCCGGCAGTGTATTGGACCGCGAGGCATACGCCCGCGGCAACAGCGTGTACCTTGCCGACCGCGTGATCCCCATGCTGCCCGAGCGCTTGAGCAACGGCGTGTGCTCGCTCAAGCCGAAGGTGGATCGGCTGACGTACTCCGCGTTTATCGAATTCGGCGCCGGCGGCAGAATTAAGAGCACCCGCTTCGCGCGCACGGTCATCCGCAGCGCGGCGCGGCTGACGTACCGCGAGGCATTCACGCTCTTGCAAGGCCCGGCCGACGCCACGCCGGTGTCGCGCGCGCTGCATCGCGCGTGGAAACTCGCCGCCCTCCTGCGCGCCAACCGGTTCAAAAACGGATCGCTCGAGCTCGACATGCCCGAGGTCAAAGTCCATCTCGACGACACCGGCAAACCCGTGCGGCTCGAGCGCGTCGAGAACGACATCTCGCATCAGCTCATCGAGGAGTTCATGCTCGCCGCCAACGAGGTGGTGGCGCGCGAACTCAAACATCGCAACATCCCCGCGTTGTATCGCATCCACGAAGATCCGGATCCGGATCGCCTCCTTGAGTTCCGCGATTTTGTCCAGAGTTACGATTACCGGGTCGGCGATCTCACGCAGCGCGCGGAGATGCAGAAATTGCTTGTGGCGGTGCGGGGGAAACCGGAAGGCGAGGCGATCAAGCTCGGGCTGCTCAAGAGTCTCAAGCGCGCCGCGTACGACACGGCGCCGCTCGGCCACTACGGCCTGGCCAAGGCGAATTACACGCACTTCACGAGCCCGATCCGCCGGTACGCGGACCTCGTGGTGCATCGCGCGCTGGCCCTGCTCACGGGCGAGGAAAAACGCGCCCGCCTCGCCGCCGGCGAGATGAACGCCGTCGCCGCGCACATCTCCGCGATGGAGCGCGTCGCCGCCGACGCCGAGCGCGAATCGGTCAAGCTCAAGAAGCTCGAATACTTCCAAAACCTCCTGCACGAAAACGACGCCGACAACGACAAGGAACCCGCCGTGTTTCAGGCGGTGATCGTCGACGTGCGCAACTACGGGCTGCTGGTCGAACTGCCCGACTTTGTCATCAGCGGGTTGGTCCACGTTTCCGAGTTGCGCGACGATTTTTATCAATTCGACGCCGTGCGCCAGCGCTTCACGGGCCGCAAGACGAAGCAGTCGTACCAGATCGGCGACAAGGTGATGGTGGAGGTGGCCAACGTGGACACGTTCAAGAAGCACGTCGATTTCCGCGTGGCCGTCGGCGACGCGGACGATGATTAAAAGAGGGAGTTGCTGGAGGGATGGCCTCCGTGCCGTCCCACTTTGCTCGCTGCTCAGATGACCGGGTTTGGAGGCGGGCGTGAATACTGACTTCCGCGCACCCGGGAATTGGCGTATGAGATTTTCCATCGCCGCCGCGTCTCCATTTCTTCCTGCGAAACCCGCCCTGTTCATCTACCTGGCGGCTTTCGCGGGCATCCTGGCCGTGGCGGCGAGTTATCGCTTCGGCTTGTCTCAACAGCCATTCCTCGATCCAGATTCGTGGGGTTACCTAAACCCTGGATTGTCCAAACTCACCGGCGGCCCGTTCATTCACACCTTTGGCCGCGACACGCTCTATCCCGCGTTTGTCTACGCCCTCCTCGGTATTTTCGGCGATTTCCGCGCGATCGGCGTCGTGCAACATGGGCTGGGTCTCGGCACCGGCATTTTCATGGCGCTCGCGTGGGAAGACCTCTGCCGCCTGCTGCTGCCCTCCAATCGCCCCTTGCCCCTCCTGCTGCGGCTGGCCGGGCTGCTGCCCGTGACGGCTTACCTGAACTCCAGTCTCAGCCTCCAATACGAACACAGCTTCCGACCCGAGGCAGTGTTCCCCTTTTTCGCGATGCTGAGCCTGTGGCTCAATCTTGCGCTCATCCGCTTTCGCTGGTGGGAACCCGCGCCGCGCAGAGCCGCTGTCCTTGGCGCGGGCGCTCTCATCGTTCCGATCATCCTGTACAAGCTCAAACCCGCGTTCGGGTTTGGGGTCGTCTTCGCCGCGGCGCCGGCGTTGATCTCCTTGGTTCGGCCGGGAATTTCGCGTCCGCTCAAGCTGGGCAGCCTCACGGCCGTCGTCGCGGCGGCGGTCGTCTTGCTCGTGCCAGAGTACCGGCTCAAGCAGACGGACCCTTTCAGCCGGACATTCCTGCCCGATACGCTCTTCGCTGTTCACGCCGACATGATCGCCGATCAAATGGGCGACGACCTCGCTCATCATTTCGCAACCCCATTCGCGCCGGAGCTGCTGAGCGCGCTGCACGCCCGTCTACTGGTCCTGCTGGCCGAAAGCCGGCGGCCCGAGAATCACCCTTACCTCACACTGGGTTTCAGTCCGGACTACCTGCTCTTCATTCAAAATCCGTTCACATCGCTGCTCCCGCCGAAGCATGAAGGCCGCTTCCTGCGGATCGCGATCGAGAATTATTTTTATCGGCGCACCGTGATGCAGCAACCCGGCCGCATGTGGCGAAAGGTGATCGTGCAACTGGGGCAGTTTTATCGTTTCGGGATCAACACCAAGAGTGGTCTGCTCGGCACGAGCGTCGATCCGGTGAGCGCATACTATGGCCGAAGCGTCGCTTTCATGGACACGGTGATCCACTCCGCCGTCGCGCAGAAATTCACCGGCTTCCCGCCCGGACGCGCGTTGCGGGCCGACTCCGTGCGCCTTTCCCATACGCCCCAGGAAATTTCGCCGCAAACCTTCTCCACCGCGCTGCGCGATCTCCTTTGCTGGTGTTACCTGCCCGGGTTGCTGGCGACGCTGATCCTCGTCGCCGTGAGGCAACGGCGGATGTTCGCTCCGGCACTGCTGCTCGGGCTTATCTATGGATATAACTTCGGCAATAATCTGACCATCGCGATCGTCCACTCCCTCGCGGCGGACCGCTACGTGGCCAATGAACTTTCGTTCACCCTCTTCGCCTCCGCCGCGGGGTTGCTTTATGTGTTCAAGACGTTGTGCGCCGCTGTCCGACCCGGACCTGAATCAAGCATGCCGCGCCCGCAAGCACTAGACTAGCCCCAAAACTTTCGCCCCCGCGCCGCATCGCGAACGCGCTCCAGTACGACCAGAAACCGACCTCCGTCGGAGCGCTGAATGCAAAGGGCGAAGTCGCGCTGCCAGCGGTCGCTTCGAGTTGGAAATCACGCGCCGGCTTTGTCAGAACGTCCGCGTGCCACCGACCGCGAGCGCGACGAGAAAGTCGAAATTCAGACCAGGGAGCGCCCGCGACATTCTTGCGCAAACGAAAGTGCGGATGGTCCGCTTCAAGGTCGCAGAGGAAATAGAATGTTAGATAGGGCAGATCGTTCGTTGAAGAGCAATCCGCCTGCAACGGGATGGACCGATTGGCCGAGGCCGAAGATTCCCAAGTCTTCAGCCCTTCCGGCAACCCATCGGAGAGCAAGTGGGCGCTGGGCGCGCTCACCCGCAGGGCCAGCGGCTCGCGGAGATCAGACGGGAAGATCGCCCGCAAGGTGGGGTCGTCGAGCAAAGCGGCGAGCCTGCCCGGGTCCGGATAAGGAATGTCGCGCACGGTCTTGCCGGCAAGATAACGCCCAAAGTCATGCGTGCGGACGTAGCCGGCCGCGCTGGATTCAGAACGCTGCATCTGGGCGCGGAAGCCAGGCAGCCAGCCGTTGAAGTCTTTGCTGGTCTCGCGCGCCAGACCCGTGAGAAGCAGCGCCGTCCAAATCACGGCCGCACCGCGTAAACGCCAGCTGCTTGGGCCGTCCGCGAACCAGAGCAGAATGACGAAATTAACGAGCGGCCCGACCGCCAGCAAATCCATGTACCGGCAGGCCGGCGGCGCCGCGTGACCGCCGCGCCCGTAGGCGAGAGCGGCGGCTTGCAGCACGCACCAGCCGCTGATCGTCAACAAGAGTTCGGCGCCCGGCGGGGCCGTGCCTTTGCCGTAGTGCCAGGCGAGCCCGAGCGCCGGCAGGAACGCGATGGCCGCGCCCCAGGGCGACCCGTACCAGGGCCAGGCCAGGAACCGGCCTGCGGCCGACAGGAAAGCGGCGGCCGATTCCGCTTTGAGCGCCGCAGTCGCCGGCACGTCCACCCGCGTCAACCAGCCGGCGGCAACGGCGG
>CAXUAZ010000011.1:0-36127 GCA_964249195.1 uncultured Chthoniobacterales bacterium | reverse complement strand
GACTACTAAGGGTCCGTTCCTGAGCCTGAGCGTTTTCAAAAAGCGCTCGACAACGAATACAGAGCAGCCGGAGCGCGAGAGCGGTCCGGCTGTTTTGCGTTCTGGGCAAAGACACAGCGACACCTGCCGCGCTATATTGCTTCACTCTAAACCTTTGAGCAGCGCTTCCCAAGAACACCGGAGCGCTCTCTTGAGTCGAGTCGCCACCTCGATGGTCGGATTGGAAGCCCCGCTTTCGATCCGTTGCAGATAGGAACGGTCAATCTCTGCCCGCTCGCAGAGTTGCTCCTGGGTCAAGCCTCCACGCGCACGCAGGTTGGAGACATTTTGACCAAAGACCTGGCGAATCGACACGCCCGCCAGCCTGCCCGTTGATCGAAGCGTGGTCCGCCGCACATATGCGGCTTTTTCGCTTGGCGTCGCGCGTGGAGGGATGTATTCGTTGACCCGCGCCGGTGCATGATCCAGCGTGCCCCTCTGTAAACGGCTCGGCTATTCGCGGCTTTCCATGAAAACAAATTTATCCTACCTGAGGGCGTCGCCGCTTTGGCTCGCGGCGGTCCTGGCGCTGTTGCCTTTGCTCTCTGAGGGGCAAACCGAGCAGCCGACGCCTGCCCCCGATCCGCTGGCAGGCGTCCCGGTCCAAGTGCTCGACCAACAGCAGGTGGACATGGGCGACCACACCGTCACGCTCAACCGCATCGCGCCTCCGCCGATCCCGACGCCGACACCCACCCCTCCGCCGGTCGCCTCAAACCCTGCGCCACCTCCAACGGGTTCGGTGGTCGAAAAGCTGTCCAAGGTGGTCTCCTTCTCGGTCGATCAACAGAACCAACTGTTCACCGAGGTCCGCGGCTACTACGGAGCCAAGCCCGAGTTGCACGTCCATCTGAACGTCGATTTCCGTCTGTTCGGCAGCGTGTCGCAGCTTGAGACAAGCAATGCCTACTACCTGTACATCCTCGCCTTTGCCTTCGACTCCGCCGACGCCGAAGCCAACATCAACATCGATCCGCCTGACCCGACGCTCTCGTTGCCCGATCACGCCTCCTACACGGTGACCGCCGGAAACACCGCCGATTACCCCGACGTGCTAGGCGGCCTAGACGCCCTGTGCGTCTACTTCGACGCCAATCGGACGAAGCTCGTAGCCGACTTCCGCAAGCGCCTCGTGGATGCCGAAATCCAAAGCAACCAGCCCCCGACGCCCACTCCCACCCCGCGGGACGCGGTTATTAATTATTTGCCGGTAAAAGGCAGCATCTACACAAATCAGACGCATTAGTCCTCCCATCGAAATGAGGCTTCGATATCTTCTATTCATCTTTGCGATCCTGCTCGCTGGCGCGAGGAGCAACGCCCAGTCAGGCGACGATCAGAACGAAGGCTCTCGTCTAAGTCACGATCCCACGACGGGCGTTTACCAGTTCTCGTGGTGGGGAATAACGGGACGAACATACTTCCTCCAACAATCCGAAGACCTGGCCGCCTGGACATACCTGCCGATTATTGATCTTGGCTCAGGTGGGATAATCGAGTGGGGCAGTACCTTCACCGCAGAACACTCATTCATGCGGCTCAGGTACTCCGACATCCCGACGAACGATCCCTTCACGGCAGACCCCGATGGCGACGGAGTAAGTTCGTATAACGAACTTCTTCAGGGCACCGATCCGCTTTCGGCAGTGCTGGATTCAAATGGTCTCCCTCTGGATTGGGAGGCGTTCTATCACGTGCCTGCCGGCACTGACGCCAATTCGCCCGCTCCCAGGGGCGATGGGCTTACATATGCTCAGGCGTATCAACAGGGGATGAGTCCGAACGACTATTACTACGGCCTTAGCCCAACCTTGTCGAAAGTCAGCGGAGACCCGCAAACGGCTGGCCCCGGAAGCCTGTTGCCAGCCCCATTGATTGTGAGTGTAGCAGCCAATGGCGTACCCCTGAAAAACGGGTGGGTGACATTCACCGTCAGTAGCGGCGGCGGGAGTCTCAAGGCTTCTAGCGGTGCCGCCGTCGCCAACGCCGTGACCGCCCAAACGGACCTTTCGGGGCAAGCCCGAGTATATTTCCAACTTCCAAACGTGGCGAATCAGCCTTGCCAGATCACGGCTTTCGCCGGCATCGGCGCACGGCAGAGTCAGGTCTCATTCAACGTCACGAGTGACGACGGCTCCGCGCCCGCGACCGCTTCCCCTTTTGCACCAACGAACGTAATCGGCCATCGGAATGCCGATGGAAGCGAAAGCCTAAGCTGGGAAAACAATACCGACGATCAGACCCCAGTAAACATTTACGAGGAGCGATCGGACGGATGGCACCTCCTGATGCAACTTTCGCCTGGCACCACCTCCTGTAACATCCCTGCGCCGTGAACAAACTAAACGCAAACTCATTGCTGATTCTTGCGCTGTTGACGCCTTGGCTTTGTTCGGGCCAGACACAGCCGGGCCCGAGAGCGCCAGGGCCGTCTAACGACTCTTTGAAGCCTGCCTTTTATCCCATACCTCTTCAACCTTACGCCATCGCGGACGTAAGCGGGGATTTAAACCCGAGCTATATCGGAGAGGTTGCCTTGGACGACTCCAGTAATGTTTTCTTCAGCTACGGGGACACGGAAACTGGCGGTGCTAACGTTACAGTGGTAAAACACTGGAATGGCGGCGTAATGGCTCCCGCTGAACCAATCAGCACCTTCCAGACTATACCGTCTAAATTCGTGCAAACAACTGCCGCTGACGGGACGCCAACAGATGTCATTCTTCTCGGCGCACCCCCGGCTGTGTCTTATCTCCGCACCGATGGCCAAATGTTTGGCAACTTGGAGGAAGACTTTTATACGCGAGTCGTTGATCCCGGTAACGGGCAGGTTCATTACTGGTTGTCGACCATCCAAGAATCAGGGTACGTAGCGTCTGGGGGCACGGTCTCACGGGTCGGAGCCCAGGTTCCACCCTTCTTCTCTGAGCCGCCCTATAACGGAGTCGAGCCTTTCACACATCGTCCCCCAGTCACGGACGTGGATACATTCTCGCCAACGTCGAAAAGCTTTGCTGGGTTGGTTGAAGGTTATTTCAGTGACAATGGCGTCATAAGCAGTGTTACCTACGGTTCCGAGGTAGTATATACAAGTGTGGACGGTGATCAGAATGCGATCTCTCACGTGACAGTGTTTTGCTCTCAGCTAACGCCGCCCAATACTTCGGGAAGTCCCACGCCGAGCCTAGATCTCAAAGTAGTAAACGAACAGTTTGCACCATATCCTTCCGTTGGAAGTGTAAATTCTTCCGGGTGGGCAATCGGGTATTCATCCGAAGGCTGGAGGCTTTGGAATGGAACCGTTCTCAGCCCAATGGAGGGCCAGGGATACGCGATTAACGAAGCAAACGATATCATCGTCGGTGGGACGTACAATGAAGAAACCCAACTGATTACTGGATCACACGTTCTTGAAAGAGGAGGAACAAAGGTTCTAATAAACGATGAATCCGGCGCGTCCTCATTAATTCCCTCGCAGTTTCGTAAGCAGCTTAGGAATGTCGTTCCTTGGTTTCTTAGCTCCCGCCGCGAAGACCCGCCGAGCGGAACGGTTGTGCCTCTGTTACACATCGGCTTCTATGCGGAAACAAAGCGCGTGAACAGCGGAACCGAATGGTGGGAATGGGCGTACTTTATTTCTCGTGAGTTCAACGATGGAACGACGGATTTACGCGAAATTCCATCGTCTATCTGGTTCCACTACCCGATTTCGATGATCAATGCGAGTGGCATTATTGCCACGCAGGGCGATCCGGAAGGAGACTTTGGTACGGGTGCTGTCGATCACGCCCTGCTGTTGATACCGGTGGAAATAAACTGCAATGAGGTTTATACCTTCAGTGGTCACCCTAATGATGTGTTGTCCTTATGCAAGGTGATATCAGACATTAAATGCGAATGGAAACTGAAAAACCCAGGTCCGGTTATCGGCACGTTTAGCCAGGGTAATCGACTAAACTGCAATTTCGTGCCCAGTGCTCCCGGGAGTAACGTTATTCAACTTTTCGTTGGAGGGCAGCTTGCTTGGCAAAAAAGTATCCAGGTTTTGGATCTCAAGGGCAGAAGCACATGGAGTGCGCAGCCTATTATTGCAGCTCACATGGATGGAACAATCCCGCTGCCGGTCGAAGGGGTAACATTTCATCACTCTGGGAATACAGGTGATGGCGTTTCGGAACTGCAACGTATCCAGAAGGAACATCAGCTATTGTGGCCATACTATCTTTGGCACAAAGAGAATTTTGGCGACATAGCATACCATTTCGTTCTGACAAAGAATGGTGCGCTTTATGTTGGCCGGGAACTTGAAGCGTCCCCAGGAAGTCCTGGTGGTCCATATACAAAAGGGGCAGACGTTAAGAAGAAGAACACGCTCGCCGGAATTGCAATTTGCGTCTTAGGGAACTATGACAGTGAGGCCTTTTCTGCGGCTCATCAAACGGATTTGGAGAAAGCGTTAACTGCAATTTGTCGACGTTACAGGGTAACCGGCGATAGGGTTTCCTACCATGCTCAGCAGGCCGCGAAGCCGCCAGTTGTAGAGACTACACATTGCCCGGGGGCAAACATCATTCCGAAGGCAGCAGAAATCCGACAACACGTACAGGCGAACCTCCAATGAGAAATTCATTATTTGCAACCGTAGCAACTGTTCACGTAACACTACTTGTGTTTTTTACGTTGCCAACAGTAGGGGTGGGTCAATCCGGGGGCGTGTCAACTCTTAAGGCTATGGCTGCCGTACCAACTCCGCCTCCGGTGGAAGTTTTTACGGCGCTACGTGTTGCGTTACCGGTGGGTACCACAGTGACTTACAATCAGTCGGAATTCGCGGGCGTTACGGATGACCCGGCGACAATGCAGTATTTGCATAGCCATAGGACGCTGCCGGTTGTCGGGGATGTTCGCGTTGGTACGAACGGTCTGCAGCAACTTTGGATTGGTGGACGGTTAGCATTCGAGGCGAAGGCAATTCTCGATCGTCGCAGCCTCGCGCAGAACGGCACCATTGCTCTGGCGGCTGTCGTGGAGAGTGGGCAGCCTGCCGGGGCGGACAATAGCCCGGATATCTCGAAGGGGCCGAAAGTCGTGGAAGTTATAGGAGACGATAATAGCAAACTGCAAGTAACGCCGGCTACCATTGATGCGAGTTTGCCGCTGATCTCTCCCGCGGGTGACAAAGTGGCGTTTTCAGGGTCGCTGTTAAATGGACAGGAACAGTTCGCCTCCAGCCTGCTGTTTGTTGTCGATCTAAGAACTGGAAGTTTTCGAGTGTTTGGCTCCAAGGAACGGTTGGAAAACTATTCGGTCACTGCGGTTGAATGGGTTGAGGACGGAAAGACATTGAATGTCCTCGAAGATTACGGGGAAACGGCGGGACATATGATGATGCGACAGATTCACTTGGAATAACGTATGGAAGTAATCGGCGAGATCATCGCCGACGCGATGGACAAGGTCGGCAAGGACGGCACCATCACGGTGGAGGAAGCCAAGAGCATCGAGACGACCCTCGAAGTCGTCGAGGGCATGCAGTTCGACAAGGGTTACCTCTCGCCGTACTTCGTGACCAACGCGGAGTCGATGGAGACCATCCTGGACAACCCGTACATCCTCATTCACGAGAAGAAGATCAGCTCCTTGAAGGACCTGCTCCCGCTGCTCGAGAAGGTGGCCAAGAGCGGCCGTCCGTTGCTCATCATCGCGGAAGACGTCGAGGGCGAGGCGCTCGCGACGCTCGTGGTGAACAAGCTGCGTGGCACGCTCCAAGTCGCGGCCGTGAAGGCCCCGGGCTTCGGCGATCGCCGCAAGGCCATGATGGAAGACATCGCGGTCCTCACGGGCGGCCGTTGCTTCACCGAAGACCTCGGCATCAAGCTCGAGAACGTCACCCTTGACGACCTCGGCAAGACCAAGCGCGTCACCATCGACAAGGAAAACACGACGATTGTGGAAGGCGAAGGCACCAACCAGGCGATCCAGGGCCGGGTGAATCAGCTCCGTCGCCAGATCGAGGAGACGACCTCCGATTACGACCGCGAGAAGCTCCAGGAGCGCCTGGCGAAGCTCGCCGGTGGCGTGGCCGTCATTAACGTCGGAGCCGCGACCGAGACCGAGATGAAAGAAAAGAAGGCCCGCGTCGAGGACGCCTTGCACGCGACCCGTGCGGCGGTCGAAGAGGGGATCGTCCCCGGCGGCGGCACGGCCCTCATTTGCGCCCAGAAGGCGCTTGAGAGCCTGAAGCTTGAAGGCGACGAAGCCGTGGGCGCCGCGATCATCAAGCGCGCGGTGGAAGCTCCTCTTCGCCAACTCGCTTGCCGGAGAAGGAGAAGCCAGGCGCCGGCGGCGGCCACCCCGGCGGCGGGATGGGCGGCATGGGCGGGATGGACTACTAAGGTCCAGCCCGGCCCGAGCGTTCCTGACGAACGTTCGACCAAACAATCAGAGCAGCCGGATCGCGAGAGTGGTCCGGCTGTTTTGCGTCTTGCCGCCAATCCTTGCGTACCGGGTGCCTGTTGCTCTAGAATGACGGCGTTGCCATTGAAGATGAAGACCATTCATGCCATCTACGAAAACGGTGTTTTTCGTCCGCTGGAATCAGTCGACCTAGCCGACCTGAGTCATGTGGAATTCGAGCCCCGGCCCGCTTTAGCAGACGAGGGACCAGTTGATCAGGCCGAAATCTACGCCCTGCTCGATCAACGCTTTTACTCGGAAGAGTCAGACGTTGCTGCGCGGCACGATGAACATCAGCCGTGAAGCCGGTGTTTCTCGACACGGTTGGTCTGCTAGCCATCTGGGATGCGGATGATCAGTGGCATCAACCTGCCGTCGTAGCCTACGGGCGTCTTACGGCAGAGAAAGCAGTGCTTGTCACCACGTCGTATGTCATCGCGGAGTGCGGGAACGCGGCGGCGCGCCGTCCATATAGGCAGGCGGTGGCGGGCTTTCGCCGCGCTTTGGAAGTGCGTAACCAGTTGATCTTCCCAAATTCGAGCGACTGGCTTGAGGCGTGTGTGCGCTACGAACAGGAACGAGAAGGCGCTGCCGGGCTGGTTGATCAGCTATCATTTGCCGTGATGCGTCGCCTCGGGCTTGAGCGAGCATTCACGAACGACAGGCATTTTCGGGAGGCTGGCTTCTGGCCGCTGTTCTGACCACGCTCGTCGGCCAGGATGTGAAGAGCCGCAGCGGCAACGCGGGCTGTCACGTGGCGACGGGTGGCAGCGTAAGCGGCCGGAAACCTCGGCATTAAGCTGGGGAACGTCACCCTTGACGATCTCGGCAAGACCAAGCGCGTCACCATTGACAAAGAAAACAAGACGATCGTGGAAGGCGAGTGGACGAGCACAGCGATCCGGGGTCAGGTAAATCAACTCCACCGCCCGATCGAAGAGACGACCTTCGACTACGACCGCGAGAAGCTCCAGAAGCGCCGTGCGAAGCTAACCGATGGCGTGGCTGTCATCAACGTGAGCGCGGCGACCGAGACGGAGATGAAGCAAAAGAAGACGCCCTCCATGCGACCCGTGCGGCCGTGGAAGAGGGAATCGTCCCCGGCGGCGGCAAGGCCTTAATCCGCGGCCAAAAGGCGCTCGACAGCTTGACGCTGGAAGGCGCCTCGCCGCATTTCTTCTGCTACCCTTCGCGTCGTCTTACGCGCAGTGAACTGCGTGACACCACCGAGAAGGCGCCCACCAATTTGCTCCCGTGTTCTTCAAGGATTCTCGCGAGAAACCCACCCTTGATGTCTGCTGACGCGCCCTCCATTCGGATAAGAATGACTCCGGCATGCACAAGCGCTTGCCGAAAGACCAGTTCGCCAAAGTCTTTGTCTTCCGTCAGCAATATTGCCGTTCGCTGGTTTCCCAGCGCCAGCACGAGTTCGTCCGGGATACCCCGTTCCATTTCGCTTACCGCGAGAACTTCATGCCCGACTGATCGCAGCCTTGCGATCACCGAGACATCGATGTTTTCATCCGCCAAAAGGATCACGCCGCTTGTCCCGTAAGCGGATAAACCACATCCGCCCGCAAAGCCTGCGCACCAAAGTTCACCGCCGCCAGCACCGCGTCGCGCGTCAGCCGCGGATGTTCGGCGACCAGCGTTTCAATCGATTCTCCAGCGCCAAGGCGCTCAAGAATGTTTTCGACAGTGATCCGGGTGCCGCTGACTACGGGCTTGCCCATCATGACTCTAGGGTTGCATTCGATCAAGATCATCGGTCGTTAACTGAGCATGCCCGCCAGCCAGCGGCAAGGGCCGGAGTGGCACCTTTCAAATCGTACCGGAAGTGGGGCCGGTAGCATCCGTCGCGCGGTGGAAGCTCCGCTGCGTCACTTGGCAGACAACGCTGGCCAGGAAGGCGCGCTTGTCGGTCTGAGAGGTCAAGAGCCGCAGCGGCAATAAAGGTGCAACTTCTCGATTCTGGAAACGATTGAAATACAGATATTACGAGGGACGACACTCTATCTGCCGAGCGGGCGCATGCGCACATGACGCGCGGTGACGACGCTAAAATGTCCAGGCCAATCGTTCCGGCTACTAATCGCCGCAATGATCGCTTGGGTCATGACGGTCGGTGGGCCTTTCACCGCGCGGAAAAGCACAACCCCGCAATCGGCTGGCAATCCGCGTCTCCACGCCAGCTCGCCGAAATCTTTATCGAAGGTGAGCAGCACCCGGCGGCCGAGCACTGCCCGGGCAAGCGAATTGGTGACAAGCGGCAATGTCTTGCGGCTGGATGCCGGGATAGTTGCGCAGGATGTCCGCTTGATCCCAGCCCTCACCGAGCAGACCCAAAATGAAATCGACCGATAACCGGCTTCCCCGAATGACGGGCTTCCCCGCAAGGATCGCTGGATCAATCGTAAGGTGTTCGCGCCAATTCATACCATGATGACATTGACTCGCTTTGCATGCGATTTCAACGCATCGTTCGCGAAACAAAGGATATGCGACGGAGAGTTATTGTGGCAGGAAAATGAAAGATAAGCATTGACATACTGTCTGACTTGTGGTATGCTTGTTCCCCTGGCCTGGATTACTTCTCGGGCTGTTCTTTGACAATTCAGCCACCTTGTCTTTTGCGGGCAGAGTGGACGCAATGATGCGCATCATCGCATCCCTTTTTTTGCATGCGGCGAGCAGTTTCTTTAAATCCTCAAAGAGCTTACAATGCGTTCAGATACGTAACGGAAGGGGTGAAATTTCGTATTTTGAGACATGCGGACCATAGTCGCTTGAGACCTTGCACCAAGGGCAGTTAATGATTGGATCGCTGTAGCGTTCTACATCAGGTCTTGCGGAAGAAGGCGTGCGCGTACTGGCCTCCCCACAGCCCGACAACCCGTTCGGGTTTGCCGGCGAAGAACTCGGCGACGGCTGGCGCGACGCCGGGGTTGCAGTTGCGCGCTTCACCCGCGGCCGGGTCGTGGCAATCCATCAGGACTCCAATCGCGCCGACGCTCATGCGCGGATAGACGTCGCTGAGCAGTTTCGTCAGCGTGGCGCGGTGCGCGGGCACGTCGCCGCCAAAGCCGCAGTCGAAATGCGCGAACGCAATTTGCCGCGGCAATCCGGTCGGCACGGTGTCGGCGAAATCGCCGCGGTGGATGATCGGCGGCGCGCAGCCCGCAAGCTCGAAATTGCGGCGCACCTCTTGTTCGACGTCTTGATCGCCCAGGTGGAAGCCAACGCCGAAATGATCGAAGAGATGGAGCTGCCGGCCGGGAGCGAGTTGCTCGATGGCCCGCGCGAAGATCACGGCGGTGCGACCCTCGAAGCAGCCGAGCTCGACCACGTCGCCGGGCACGCCGTACGCGAACGGCTGGCTCACCAGATGCCACAGGTTGATCCGTTGCTCGAGCGTGGTGGTGTGGCTGAAGGGAGTGAACGAGCGGCTGAGGCTCCACGAAGAGCCCGCGGCGCGCAGCAGGCGGTTGGCGAGGCTCAGCGCGCGGCCTTGCTGGCGCCAGCCCCAGTCGAATGACTGCGCGATGAAGAAGTTGTTCACTTCAGAGCCCGACGCTATCGAAATTCCCGGCGAGCGGTCAAGCCGCAATGGAGCCAAGCTTTTGTCGCGGCGAAGGGCAAAAAGGATTGTACGTTCCCCGGCCCCATGAAGAGCAGTATGAACGGCGTCCAGACGGCTGCGCGATCCCTGCGATGCCCGCACTTTGCCGCCGCGCTCGCCGCCCTCGCGGCCGTGGTCGTTCTGCTGAGCGGCGTCGAAGCGTTCACGCGTTGGAGACTGCCGCAAAAGCTGAATCGCTTCGCCGAAAAAATGGATTCGCGAAAACTGCTCGGCAACGCGGAACAAGTCGCCGCTTTTGCCGCCCCTCGCGTCCTGCCGCTCTATGGCAGTTCGGAACTCAACAACCCGGTGGACAACCGCGCGGAGGAGTTTTTCCTTGCGCGCCCGGAGGGCCTGCGCGTTTTCCCCATCGGCCGGCCGGGTAATTCCTGTTTGCTGATCCTCGAGAAAATCGCCGCCGCCGGGCCTGCCGCGCGTGGGAGGAAGGTGGCCATCTTCCTGTCGCCCAACTGGTTCTTGCGCAGCATGCACACGGCGCAGGTGGAGGATAACGTCACGCCCACGCAACTCACCGCATGGCTTTTTGGCGACACCTTGAGCGATGGGCTCAAACAACGGTTCGCCCGCCGGCTGATCGATCATCGCGAGGGGTTGCAGAGCGAGCCGATGTTGAGAGTTTGCCTGAGCTGCCTGGCCAGCGGGACGCCGGCCGACCGTTGCCGCTTCGCTCTGCTGACGCCCGTCGGGCGGCTGCGCGCTTTTCTGCTGGCGCGGCTCGATTACTGGGCGTCCTTCCACGATCTGCTCCGCCGGCGGGCGCCGCGCAAGCCCCCGGTGGAGCCACGCTGGCAGCGGCCCTCCGCGCCCCTGGCCGACCCGGCGTGGGATCATCTCGCGCGAAAAGCCGAGGCGCGCGACCGGCGGCGCGGTCTCGAGACACCCTACAGCGCCAGTTCGATTCCGGGTCACGAAGCCAAGGCGGACCGCAATTACTTCCAGCGGCATGGCGCCAATGACTGCGACGCGCAATTTGCCGATCGCCTCGCGCGTTCGGACGAGTGGGAAAACCTCGCGCTGCTGGCCGATGCCCTCCGGGAGATCGGCGCCGACGCCGTGTTTATCAGTCAGCCGCTCAATGGAATCTACCATGATCTGGGGGGCTTGAGCGCGGCGGCTCGGCGTGGGTACTACGACCGCTTGAGCGAAGTCATCCGGCCCTCTGGTTACCCGTTGCTCGACTTCTCCGACCATGAGCAGGACAAATATTTCTTCAACGATGCCAACCACCCCAGCGCCAAGGCGTGGATTTACTACGATCATGCCATCGATGATTTCTATCATCGCCGGCAAACGTCCAGCCCGCCCCGCATCTGACCGGACAGATGTTTGGATTGGTCGGCGGGGGTGTCAATGTCGATGGCGCCATCCGGGAACGGCACGCGCGCCACTTCGTCCGCCAACGCGGCGAGGATCGGCCGGGCGCCGTGTTCGTCGGGGAGCGCGGCGAGGGTGGGGAAGAGCGTTCGGTCGAATAAGGCGGGCACGCCTAACGCCTCCGCGTACACGCACGCGGCGGCGCGTTTGCCGGACTGCTCGCGCGCGGAAATCAGGGCGTGCAGAATCTCACCCGTGACAAACGGTTGATCGCACACCATCAGCAACAGCGCGTCCATCGGCGCCGCCACGGCCAGCCCGGCGCGGATGGAACTCCCGATCCCAAGCTCCCAGTTCGCATGGTGACACACGACCACCGGGAATCCGTCCAGCTCCTGCCTAACGCGCTCGTGTCCCGCGCCGACCACTACAATCACGGGCTGACAACCCGCCTCCAACGCCGCGCGGACCGCGCGGCGGATCAACGTCTCGCCGCGATGCGAGAGCAGTTGCTTCGGCTCGCCCAGCCGCGACGAATTACCCGCCGCGAGGATCAGTGCTCCGTTCACCTTCTTAAACTTTCAACGGCGTTGCCTTGTTTCGCGACGAGTGGCGGCGATGGCGCAATGCCTCTCCCGTGCCGCCCTCGAAAACCGTCTGGATCTCCGCGACGATCGCCAGGGCAATCGACTCCGGTGTATCC
This sequence comes from uncultured Chthoniobacterales bacterium, assembly GCA_964249195.1. GTDB lineage: Bacteria > Verrucomicrobiota > Verrucomicrobiia > Chthoniobacterales > SZAS-18 > CAXUAZ01. Next base: position 23,975 of record CAXUAZ010000011.1, on the reverse strand, counting down.
CCTCCGAGGTCGAGCCCCGCCGGCGCATGCAGCCCCGGCGCGGTGAAGACCCCCGTGTCGAGCAGGTCGCTCAGCAATTGCTCCCGCCGCGCCCGCGGACCGATCAACCCCACGTACCGCAGGTTCATCGGCAGGAGGACGCGCAACGCCGCGAAGTCGCGCCCGTAGTTATGCGTCTTCACGACGGCAGCCGTCCGCCCATCGTAAAACGGCGCGAGCTGAGTCGCGTCGTCAAAGGCGCAAACCTTCCACCCGAGCGCTTCGGCAAACCCGTGGAGCGCCACGCTGTCCGGCCCCTTGCCGATGACGAGGAGCTGCATCTGCGGCTCGATCAACTGCATCAATTCCCCGTCAAACTCGCGGTCCACCAACCGGCTGCCCTGCGCGCCGGTCACGACCCGGCACGACCGGCGCGCGTGCACGTGCCCCGCCAGCGTTTCCAGGAAAACAGGACTCACCCGCTCCACCAAAATCTCGAGCGACCCGTTGCACCCAAAGCGGCGCCGCGTGTCGAACGCCATCGCCGCCGGCACGCCCGTGACCAACACTTCGCGCGCCTTCCCGACCACCTCATCCTCGAGGCAGCCCGCGCTCAACGAACCCACCGTTGCGCCATCCGCCGCGATCAACATGCGCGCTCCGGGCCGCCGATAGCTCGACCCGACAACCCGCACAAGGGTCGCCAACGCCAGCGGCTCACCCCGCCGGCGTTCGGCCTCGCGCAGGATGTCGACGATCTCCCGCATCAAATCAACTTATCGAGGGTAATGGGGAGGTTGCGCACCCGTTGGCCGGTCGCGTGATACACGGCGTTGGCAATCGCGGCCGCCGTTCCGGTGATGCCGATCTCGCCCATCCCGCGGGCGCCCATCGGGTTGAACTGGAAATCCGGCGTCCCCACAAAATGTACGTCGATGTCCGCGATGTCGGCGTTCACCGGCACGTGGTAATCGGCGAGATTGCGCGAAACGGGGATACCCGTCGCGGGGTCGTAGGGCGTCTCCTCTTCCAGCGCCATGCCGATGCCCATCACCACTCCGCCGAGGATCTGGCTGCGGCCGGTTTTCTCGTTCATGATCCGCCCGCAATCGATGACCGACACGAAGCGGGTGATCTTCACCAGCGGCAGCGCCGGGTCGATCTCGACCTCGCAAAACTGCGCGCCAAACGAGTGAAATTCAACCTCCGGCTTGAAGATCAGCGCCGGCTTCTCCGACCCCGCGCCCTCGATCGATTTCAGGTTGGCCCGTTGCAAGATGGCGGTGAACGCATCGCTCTTCGACGGATCGTCGCCCGCTTGAAAACGACCCGGCGCGACCACGCTCAGCTTGTCCTCGGCTAATCCATGCAAGGGTGAGTCGGCATCGGCGACCGCGAGCTTCGCCAGCTTCTTGTGCAACGCCTGGGCTGCGTTGTAGACCGCGGAGCCCACCGTGGCGGTGGTGTTCGACCCGCCGGCGACCGGACCCATCGGCAGGTCGGAGTTGCCTAGTTCAAACGTTACGTCCTCCACCGGCAACCCGAGCGCCTCCGCGCTGATTTGCGTGAGCACCGTGTACGCGCCGGTGCCGAGATCGTGCGCCGCGCATTGCACCACGGCCTTGCCATCCGCCCGGAGTTGCGCCCAGGCGTCGGCGGCCATCTTGTTGGCGGGATAACTGGCGGTGGCCACGCCCCAGCCGATGAGTTTGCCGTCCTTCTGCATGGACCGCGGCTCCGGCGAACGCCGCGCCCAGCCGAATTTCTCCGCGCCCAGCCGCATCGCCTCTTCGAGATGATTCGTGCTCCAGGGCTTGTCCTTGATCGGGTGCTTGAGCGAATGGTTGGCGAGGATCAGCTCCACCGGATCCATCTTCAACTCGCTCGCGAGCTCGTCGATGGCGCACTCGAGCGCAAACGACCCGGGGCACTCGCCCGGCGCGCGCATGAAGGTGGGCGTCCCGACGTTCACCGGGAAGACGGTCTCCTCCACGGTGATCGAAGGGCTCGCGTACAGAATGCCCGAAGACCGCGCGCCGGCGCTTTCAACGAAGTCGCCGACGGGCGAGGTCAGCGTTTCGACATGGTGCTTGATCGCCTGGAGTTTGCCCTCGCGCGTGGCGGCCAAGGAAACCGTCTGCCGCGTCGGCGTGCGATGGCCCGTGCCCGTAAACATGTCAGAGCGATGCAGCGCGAATTTCACCGGCGCTCCCGCCACCCGGGCGGCCATCGCCGTAAGGATCACGTGCGGCCACACGGCGCCCTTGCAACCGAAGGCGCCTCCGACGAACGGGCTGATTACGCGCACGTTTTCCTTCTTCAGGTCGAAGGCGAGCGCAAGAACGTCCTGCACGCCTTTGACGTGCTGGGTGGCGTCATGCACCGTGAGCTGCTCCGGGGTGATCCACTCCGCCACCGTGGCCGAGGGTTCCATGGGATTGTGAGTTTCCGTCGGTGTCTCGTAGGTGCGCTCGATGACGACAAGGCTTGGGTCGGCGAGCGCTTTTTCCACGTCGCCTTTTTTGAGCTGGACCGCTTCGCCGTTGTTCTTCTTGGGCTTCTGGCCGGAGTCGCGCACCCGGTCCTGGGTCAACGCATGAGGCAATTGATCGTACGCGATCTCGATGAGCGCCGAGGCGGCGCGCGCGTTTTCGTAACTGTCGGCCACCACGAGCGCAACGTACTGACCGGCGTAGGAAATATGGCCGTCCTTGAGCGGCAGGCGCTCTTCGTTGCGGATGCCGCCGCCGGCATTTCGGTTGGGCTTGGGCTCCGTGAGCTTGGGGGCGTTCAGGTGGGTCAGCACGCAACGCACGCCCGGCGACTTCTCGGCCGCGCGCGCGTCGATGGAGCGGATGGCGCCACAGGCGAGCGGGCTCTTGCGGGCAAAGGCGTAGAGCGTCTTCTTCGGGGTGAACTCGGCCGCGTATTTGGCCGCGCCGGTGACCTTGAGGCGGCCATCGACGCGATTGATCGGCTTGCCCAACACCCGGGGCGTGATGGTTGGCGGGTTCATGCTTGGGCGGTGACGACCTCCAGCGCGCGGGCGATGGTCCGGCGGGCGAGTTCAATTTTAAAGGTGTTGTGCGCGTAACCTTTCGCGCCCGCCAGGGCGGCGGTCGCGGCGGAGGCAAAGAGCCCTTCGCCGGGCGCCTGGCCGGCGAGCATCGCCTCCGCTTCGACGGCGCGCCAGGGCTTGTGGGCGACCCCGCCCAGGGCAATGCGCGCGGCCTTGATCTTGCCATCGGGTGTCATTTCCACCACGACGGCCACGCTCACCAGGGCAAACGCATAGCTCGCCCGGTCGCGCACCTTGAGGTAATGCGAGCGCGTGGCGGAGCCCGGCAGGTCTACGGCGGTGATCAATTCGTCGGGCGCCAGGTTCGTGTCGCGCTCAGGGGCATCGCCCGGCAGCCGGTGAAAATCGCCGATGGGGATTTGCCGCTCGCCCCGCGGCCCTTGCACGCGGATCACGGCGTCGAGGGCGGCGAGGGCCACGCACATGTCGCTGGGGTGCGTGGCGATGCATTTGTCGGATTGCCCAAGGATCGCATGCATCCGGTTGTAACCCTGCAAGGCGCCGCAGCCCGTCCCCGGCGCTCGCTTGTTGCACGCGGGGAAATCGGGGTCGTAAAAGTACGGGCAACGCGTGCGCTGGAGCAGGTTGCCGCCGGTGGTCGCGAGATTGCGGAGCTGCGGGCTCGCCCCGGCCAGGAACGCCTCGCTCAAGGCCGGGTACGCCGTCTTGATGAGAGCATGCTGCGCGACATCCGAGTTGCGCGCCAGCGCTCCGATCCGCACGCCCCTTCCATCGGGAAGTTCTTCCACCTGGGCGAGGGGAAGGCGGTTGATGTCGATCAGGCGATCGGGCGTTTCGACGCCCATCTTCATGAGGTCGATGAGATTGGTGCCGCCGCCGAGCAACCGGGATCGCGGCTGCGTTTGCAGGCTGAGGACAGCCTGATGCGCGTCTTTGGCGCGAGAAAAGGCGAAAGATTTCATGCGGTTTTGGATTTCGCGTCGTTGATCGCGGCGACGATGTTGGGGTAAGCGCCGCAGCGGCAGAGGTTACCGCTCATCCATTCGCGGATCTCGGCGTCGCTGCCGGCGTGCCCTTCATTGAGCAACGCCACCGCCGAGCAAATCTGCCCCGGCGTGCAGTACCCGCACTGGAAGCCATCATGCTCGAGGAACGCCGCTTGGACGGGGTGCAACTCGTCGCCTTTGGCCAGACCCTCGATGGTGGTGATGTCGTCCCCGTCGTGCACGGCGGCGAGGCTCAGGCAGGAGTTGATCCGCCGGCCGTTGACCAGCACCGTGCACGCGCCGCATTGGCCGTGGTCGCACCCCTTCTTCGTGCCGGTCAGGTCGAGGCGTTCGCGCAAGGCGTCGAGGAGGGTCACGCGCGGGTCAAGCCGCAGGGTGTGGGGTGTGCCGTTGATCGTGAGGGTGAGGTCCACGGAGTCGATCGGTTCCGCCGCGGCAGCCCGGGCGCCCTCGAAGAGCAAGGGCCCCATGGCGACGGCCGCGCCGGCGCCGGCGACTTTTTTTAGAAAAACGCGGCGCGTCTCGGGGTCGCCGAAGGGAAGCATTTCGTCGATCTGCTGATCGGCGAGGGGGAGATCGGGATCGTCAGGCATAAAGGGCGAGAGCCTAATGCATATTCGCAACCGGGCGCGGCGGGGGACGCACGGAACGGAATTGAAATTACTACTGGGGGAGCCGGCAGCCCTTCAGGACCGAAACGCGCTATTGGTGATCCTTGTCCGCCTCGTACTCGAGCTCGATAACGTTGCAGGCCGCCCACACGGTCTTCTTGCCGCCGTCGAGCTCGATGGCGATGGCCGGGACCGACAGCCCGCCGGCGAAGTCGTGGCGGGAATCGTACGCCACGACCTTGCCATAATACCGGTGCGTGGCGCGATCGTAGTACTTCGCCCCCACGCAGAAACGCGCCGGCCGGACTAGCCCGCAACCCACCGTGAGCGCCGCGAACAAAATGAAGCAGGCGGCTCTTGGAAAAAGGGCGTGCATCAGTTGGCGCGCAGGACTTCATCCATCGTGGTGACGCCCAGGAGCACCTTGACGGCGGCGTCTTCGCGGTAGCTGCGGTAGCCCTTGGCGCGGGCGATTTTGGTGAGGGATTCCTCGCCGGCGCCGTCGTTGATGGCGCGCCGCAATTCGTCGTCGAGCACGAGCATCTCGAAGACGCCGGTGCGCCCCGCGTAGCCGGACTCGCCGCAGCGTTTGCACCCGACGGCGTGGTAGGCGGTGTCGCCGGGCTCGAATTCGATCCCGAGCGCGACCAGTTCGTTGCCTTTGCACCGGTAGGGCTCCCGGCACTCGGGGCAGAGCACCCGCACCAGGCGTTGTGACAGGACCACGAACACGGCGGAAGCCACGAGGTGGCGTTCGATCCCCATGTCTTCCATCCGCATGATGGCGCCGATGGCATCCCGGGTGTGCAGCGAGGTGAAGACCAGGTGGCCGGTGAGGGCGGACCGCAGCGCGATCTGCGCGGAGGGTTCGTCGCGCATTTCGCCGACCAGGATGACATCGGGATCCTGCCGCAGGATGGAGCGCAGGCCGGACTCGTAAGTGACACCCGCCTTCGGGTTCACGGGAATCTGGGTGGCGCCTTCGAGCTCGTATTCGACGGGGTCCTCGATGGTGACGAGGTTGAGCCCGAGGGAGTCGAGGGTGCGCAAGGCGGCGTAGAGCGTGGAGGTCTTGCCGGAGCCGGTGGGGCCGGTGGCGATGATCATGCCGTTGCGCGAATGGACGACTTCCGAGAAGCGTTCCATCATTTCCTTGGGCATGCCGAGGTCGTTGAGATTGCGCACGCCGTTTTTGAGATCGAGGATGCGCAGGACGAGCTTTTCGCCCATGACGGACGGCGTGCTGGCGACGCGGAAATCGACTTCGCGGCCATTGACGCGGCCGCCGAACCGGCCGTCCTGGGCCTTGCGGCGTTCGGAGGTGTCCATTTGGGCGGCGGTTTTGAGGGCGGCGACGAGTTTGAGGCCGTCTTCGACGGGGAGGCGGAGGAGGGGATTCATGACGCCATCGACGCGGACCCGGACGCGGCATTCGGCGGCGCCGGGTTCGATGTGAACGTCGCTGGCGCGGCGGACGAGGGCGTCCTGGAGGATGTCCTTGGCGTCCTGGATGCCCGAGGCGTCTTCGCCCTGGCGGATTTCGACGGGGCGGTGATCGGCGTCGAGGAATTCGAAGTGGCTCTCCGGCTTCTTCTTTTGAAAAGGGAGCAAGCTCCGAAGCGAAAAAGCCATAAGGGCACTATATACAAAGGCAAAGGCGAAGAAAGAATTCCTATTCGGGCGTCTGGTTGTCCATTGCGTCCATTGCGTCCATCTTCCGGTCTCGGGCGGCCTTCTGGTACAGAGCGACGTCGCCGGGGTTCAGATCTCGAAGCCGGGACACTGTCCCGGCGTCCAGGGAGCGCAGCATGGTTTCGGAGCGGCCCGTGCGGTTTTCGACTTCGGCCCGCGCCGGGACCGGGGGCCAGCCGAGCAGCCGACCTAGCCGGTGCAGGTCTTCATCGAAGTTCTCCTGCAACCCAACAAAGTCCAGCTCCTCGAGGTCCACCCCGCCCAGAAACGTCCCGCTCATGACATCGCGCATGGGCTCCAGCGCGGCAAACTCCTCCAACGACAGCCGCTCCTCCACGAGCCGCCGGTGCAGCGCGTTGTTCGTCGGCGGCAGATCGAGCCAATAACAATAATGCGAGACCAGCCGGGCGATCGGCTCCCGCAGCCAGACGATGCGTCGCGCCTCCGGAAACTCCCCCGCGTACTTGCCGGCCGCGAAGTGACCGTGAACGACGCGCGCCGCCGGTTCCCGGGTGCGCAAGGTCTCAAGATACCGGGCCCGGGTTCCCTGCATCCAGGCCACTGGATCCCGACGAAAATCCGACGTGGGATCGAGCACCCGGTCGTCGTAATCGAGCGCCACTTCAGACTCCCCGTACACCCGTTGCAAAAGCCGCCGGAAGCTGACCCCCGCGGTTTTCGGAACGTGAATCGAGATCAACTCCATGGGGACGCTTGACACTGAGCGCCGCCCCAAGATTAATCAAGAGCCGCCGCCCCATGAAATCCTCCGATGAGACGCCGCCGATCGCGCTGAGCGTGATCGTGGTGGTCTACAACATGCGACGCGAAGCCGCGCGGACGCTCCGCTCACTGGCGGGCCAGACGGGGGTCGACCCAAACGAGTATGAAGTGCTGGTGATCGAGAACGGTTCTTCCGACCCGCTCGATCCCGCGCAGGTCGCCGCCTTTGGTCGGCAGTTTCGTTATCTGCCGTATGCGGAGGCGAACGCGTCTCCGGCGGGGGCGGTCAACTTCGGGTTGCAACAAGCGGCCGGCGAGATGGTCGCCGTCATGATCGACGGCGCCCGGTTGGCCAGCCCCGGCCTTTTGCAAGCGGCGATCGCGGCCGCGCGCCCGCGCCCGCGCACGGTGATCGCCACGACCGGTTGGCACCTCGGGCCGGAGAGCCAGCAGCAATCCACCCTCCATGGGTACACCCCCGAACGGGAAGACGCCGCCCTGGCCGCCATCGGGTGGCCGGAGACGGCCGGTTACCGGTTGTTCGAGATTTCCTCGCCCGCGCACTCGGCGCGCGACGGGATCTTCCGGCTGCCTTACGAAAGCAACTTCCTCTGCCTGCCGGCCGGGGTCCTGCGCGACGAATTGGGCGGGTGCGACGAACGGTTCGACTTGCCCGGGGGCGGGCTGGTCAATCACGACCTGTTTCGCCGGGCCTGCGATCTGCCGGACGTGGAGATCGTGCTGCTGCTGGGGGAGGGAACATTCCATCAACTCCACGGCGGCATCTCCACCAACCCCGTCGGCGCGCCGCGCGATCTGGGCGCGCGTTGGCAACGGCAGTACCGGGAATTGCGCGGTGAGACATTCACCAAGAGCGCCCGGCAACCGCGTCTCTTCGGTCACGTCCCGCCGGAACTGGCCGCGCTAATTGCCGCAGGAGGTGGAGCAGGACCTGCTGCAAATTGAACGCGCCTGATGTAACAATCGATAACCCCTAAACGTTGTGAAGCACTTCATCACCCTCCATGCGCTTGCCCTCATCACTTTAGCCGCCGGCTCGGCCCGGGGCCAAACCGCGCCTGCTCCGGCCGGCGACCGCTCAACTCCCGAGCGCGTTGTCGTCACCGGCTCATACCTTGCGACGGCGGAAGGTGAGGGGCCTCTGCCCGTTTCCACCTTTACCGAAGACGACCTGCGCAAGCTGGGCGCCCAAACCCCGGCGGAAGGGCTTCGTCAATTGCCGTCCTTCGTCGGCAACGTGCAGACCGAGAATAACTCGAACCAAGGTTTTGGAACGGCCGGGGTGAACCTGCGCGGCCTTGGCCAACGCAACACGCTCGTTCTCATCAACGGGATGCGCGCAGGCAATCCATCGCTCGGCAGCGGATTTCAAGATCTCAATGCCATCCCGTTGTCTGCGGTCGACCGCGTGGAGGTTCTCAAAGACGGGGCCTCAGCGACGTATGGATCGGACGCGGTCGCCGGGGTGGTGAATTTCATCCTGCGGCAGAGATTTGAAGGCGCCGAAGTGCGCTACCTTTACGGCGACACCACGAACAACGATGCCGGCGTGAATCAGGCATCCGTTCTCACGGGTTTGAACACGGCCAATGATCGGTTGCACCTCGTGCTCGACGGCGAGTACTACCATCGCAACGCGCTCTATTCGCGCGACCGGTTTATCTCATCCAACGCCGACCTCACCCGGTTCGGCGGTCAAAGCAACGGCAGCCCGACCTATGACGGACGGATAACCGCCACTCTGCCCGGCAGCCCCATCCCGGTCGAACTGGTGACGGCCGGAGGCCCAAAGTCGACGGTGACGCCGGCCTCCGTCGCCGACTACCAACCGTACAATCCGCGCACGGATGCCTATAACTTCTTCCGCGCGACCCCGGCGATTCCGGAGCAGGAGTTGATTCATTATTATGGCGCCACGGATTACGAATTGATCCCCAAGGCGCTCGATCTCTACGCCCTCGAATTATACTCCGAGAACCGGTTCTATAACGCAGGCGCTCCCAGTCCGGGCGGCCTGCCTGCGCTCGTGGCAAATCTGAGCCCGTACAATCCAATTCCGGCCACCGCGGATCAGGGCATTCAGGCCGTCCGCTTTCGCACGACCGATCTCGGCGCGCGTCTGGGCCTGCAAGACCACAAGGATTATCATATCGAAATAGGTGGGAAAGGAGACGTTGGCAGCTTCCACTACGACGCTTCTCTTGGGCATGACGAAAGTAAGCTGGTGACCAGCTTTTCGGGGGACGTGCGCACAAGTCTGCTGGTCGCCCAGATTGCGCCCGCCGGCGTCTTGAACGCGGCGGTCTTTCAAAACGCCCTCGGTCTGCCGCTTGCCGAGGCGCAAAATGCCGCCGCGTTGAACGCCGCGTACGGCGCAACGCTCAATCCGTTCATCGGCGCGAAGGCGCCACGCACGGGGACGCTTGGGCCATTCGCCTACGACAATGCCGCCGCCTTGCATCGGGCCGCCTACAGCGCGCAGACGGCTGTTTTTGACAATCAAAACTACGCAGACCTGAATCTCAGCGACACCTTTCTGAGCAAGCTGCCGCAAGGCGGTTTCAGCGTTGCGGTCGGCGGCGAGTACCGCCGGGAGACGCATGAGGAGAATGATGACCCCGTGCTCTTGTTGCGGGATGCGCAGGGATTTGCCGCGAGCGGTCCCTATCATGCGACGCAGGATGTGTTGTCGGCCTACGGCGAGTTGAACGTGCCGATCACTTCTCCGGCGATGAATATTCCCGGCCTTTACAACCTGGCGTTCACCGCGGCCGTGCGTTACCAAAACTATCAGTTGGAGGGGATCGATCCATTGACCATTGTCGACTCCAAGGGAATGCCGGCGATCATTTCCACCGGGATACCTCGGTTCGGAAGCGGTCGTGCGGTTTCCCCTTCCTTCCAGTCGACGAACCCGAAGTTCGACTTTCGCTGGCAGCCGATTCCCGACATCACCGTGCGCGGGAGTTACAGCACGAGTTTCCGCGCACCGTCGTTGCCGGAATTGTTTGCGCCGCCGGTGTCCGGCGGCAGCATTCCTCTGCTCAACGATCAAGGCGCTCCCGCCGGCACACCCGCGCGAGTGCAAGCCAGCGATACGACGACGGGCAATCCCAGCCTTAAACCCGAGAAGACAGATTCCTACTCGATTGGCGCCGTGCTCTCGCCGAGGTTCGTCCGCGGCCTGAATGTGACGGCCGATCTCTATCAGTTGAATCAAAAGAACCTGATTCTGTCCGGAGCGGGCGTCGCGCAGTTCTACCTCGACAGCAACTTTGCCAGCGGAGGAAAGCAGTTCGCCAACGTGGTCTCCCGCGATGCAGGCGGAAACCTTCTCGGGATTTCCGAGCAACCGGTAAATGCGGCGCGCCGGGATATCGAAGGGGTCGACGTTGTTGCCGCTTATGAGCTGCCGACGGTTAGTTGGGGGAAGTGGGTGTTTACGCTCGGCTGGAATCACTTCTTTCGCTTCAATGCTGCCCTGAGCGACCGTTCCGGCTTTACCGATCTGCTCGGCCGGTATTCCGACAGTCCTTTGACCCCCGGCAGCATCCCGTACAACAAAGGTGTTCTTTCGGCCGAATGGCAGTGGAAGGGGTTCGACCTTGTCGCCACGGCAAATTACATCGGAGATTACCTTGATCAAAGCAGCGCCGTCAACGGCAGCGTGCTGGAGACGCCGATCGAAGACGCCGCCAATCCCGCCTATACCCGCAGTCGGAAGGTAGCGGCCTACACCACGCTCGACCTTCAACTGAGTTACACGTTTCGCACCCCGGAGGCCCCGGCGGCTTCCTCGGCCAAGGACGGGAAGGACTTCCGCGGATCCAATGAGAATCCCGCCCCTCCGGCCACCGGCGCGAATTGGCGCGAGAAGCTGCTTGGCGGCACAACAGTGACCCTCGGTTGTAACAACCTCTTCGATCAGGAGCCGCCGGTCTCCGTTGGCGCCTTCAACGACAACTACGACACCAGCCTTTATAGCTTGAGGGATCGATTTATTTACGCGTCCGTGGCGAGAAAGTTTTAGGTTAAATAATATTCAGCAGACGCGCAAACTACGGATGCAACCCGGAATTGGGCAGGGTCACCGGCGGCGCCATCCTGCTTGCGGGCGGCGCTGCCGGCACAACAACCGGCGAGGGTGAGGGGAACGGCCAGGGATCGGGATCGGCCTTGGAGGTCCCAGCGGGCGCGGAAGAGGAAACAGCCTTGGTCAGGAGATCCGCGAGGCGCCACCCGGCCTTATGGATCTCCGTCCGCACCACCTTGGTTGCCCAGTCCTGATAGTTCACGCCGTCGGGGGCGGGCTTGTCGTCCGCGTCTCCGCTGGCCAGGGCGCCCTCGGCCTGAGAGCGCGGCTTGACGTTCACGAACGCCAGCCGGTCGTGAGCCTCGCGCGAGATGGGCAGGATCTCGTTGGCCCACGCCTCGGAGTAACCCACCAATGGCAGAGTCGAGGGTTCGCGCCAATCCTTGGGCTCATGCGTGGCCAGTTCGCGGACCAGGCTCACCTCGGCCGCGTCGGTCTGCGCGCGGCGCTGGTCTTTGGGCATCGTTTCCGGGAGCGGCGGCAGGTTGCCGGAGACGGCGTCGGAATCCCAAAAGCCGTGCAGTTTCAATCCGCGCCGATGCGCGAGCACGAGCGACATCGGCAGATGCAGCATGATCGTGTTTCCCCCCTGGTCGGCGAAGGCGCCGGGGTTCGTGTCGGGGTTGATCGGCTTGCCGGCGTTGTCGAAATATTCCGCGCCCACGTGCAGCGGCTGGTGGATGTCGCCGACGTAGTGCGCCAGCAGGATGATGGCGATGGGCTTGGTGATCTTGCGCTCGTTATTCTCCGGCGTGGCGCCTTGCAGGACGCGCACGCAGTAGGTGATCATGTGGACGATGTCCCACTGGCTGCGGCCCACCTTGCCGTCCGCGTACTTTTCGTTGCCGACCAGCGGGACGTCCGTGTAGTGGAACCAATGATGCGACGGCACGGGCGAGTGGTCGTCATTGGTGGGTTGGTTGGCCTTCCAGAAATCGCGCAACTGGGCGTCGATGGTCGGGTGCGCGCTGTAATGGAAGATGCCGGGATCGTCGGGGCCGGTCTTGTCCCAGCCTTTGATCTCGTCCGGGATCACAGCGACGGTTTCCAGGGGCATGCCATCGAGGAGGGCTTTGACCTTCGCGCCGGCGGGCGTGTTGGCGAGGCGCTGGTCGGCGATCGCTCCGACCATTTGGTGCCCCAGCGGACCGTACGCCAGGGCAGAACCGGCCCCCAACCAGCAGGCGCTCATCAGGACCAAGCAACGGCGAACGTAAGACATGGCGAGTTTAATCGACGCGTTTCCCGTCTCCCGCCAGCGCTATCTTGCAAGTCTTCACGCCGCTCGCAAACGTTCCTCGACTTCGCGCAGGGGCCGAGTCATCGGCACGCGCTGGCCGCCGGCGAGGATCGCGACGTGCTCGCCCGGCGCGACGGACTGGAGCTCCTTGACGCGGCTCAAGTTCAGAATCGCCGAGCGGCTGACCCGCATGAAGGTCGCGCCGGTTAGTTGCTCTTCCAGGCTGTTCATGGTCTCGCGCAGGATGTGGTTCGCGCTGCCGGCGTGCAGGATCGCGTAGTTGCCCGCGGCTTCCACCCAGTCCACTGGCGGCGGCGTGCTAGGGACTCTTGCGTTCGCGCAACAGACGTTGATAACGCCTGGACAACCTTGGATCCACGGACGGCAATGTCGGCACATACCCACTACTGTACCCCAGCCGTCAAACTTGTGTAGATACCTCAGATCGCGATCCACCCTGGCGCTTCGCGGCAAAAGAAACCGCTTGATCGAATGGCCTAACTCGCAGCCGCCGGTTCGCCGCTGCTCACCTCCGGCTCGGTCACGTGGAAGGCCAGCTTCAGCCCATCCTGCACTACTTCCAGCGTGTCGCCGGCCTTGATGTTACCGCGCAAGAGTTCCTCGGCGAGCGGGTCTTCCAGGTAACGCTCCACCGCACGGCGCATCGGGCGCGCGCCGTAGGTCGGATCATATCCCTTCTCGATCAAGAACTCGCGCGCGGCCTCGTTGAGGACCACGTCGATCTCCTTGATCTTTACCCGCGCCTTCACCTTCGATACTTCCAGGTCGACGATGCGTAGTAAGTCCGTGCGGACCAGCGTATGGAACACGATCAGGTCGTCGAGACGATTCAGGAACTCTGGCTTGAAGACGCGCTTGGCCTCTTCAAGGATCTTGTCCTTCATCGCGTCGTAATCCTGTTCGCCGCGGGGCACGCCGAAGCCGAGGCTCGTCTGCCGCTTGATCAACTCGGCGCCGACATTCGACGTCATGATGATGATCGTGTTGCGGAAGTCGATCTTGCGGCCGAGCGAATCCGTGATTTTGCCCTCTTCCAGGATCTGGAGGAGCAGGTTCATCACATCGGGATGCGCCTTCTCGATCTCGTCGAACAGCACGACCGAATACGGACGCCGCCGCACCGCTTCGGAAAGCTGACCGCCCTCCTCATAACCGACATAGCCCGGAGGCGAGCCGATCAACCGCGAGGCGGTGAACTTCTCCATGTACTCGCTCATGTCGATTTGGATGAGCGCGTCGCCATCGCCGAACATGAACTCCGCCAGCGTCCGGGCCAGGAACGTTTTGCCCACGCCCGTCGGGCCCAGGAAGATGAACGAGCCGATCGGGCGACGGGGATCCTTGAGATCCGCACGGGAACGGCGCAGCGCCTTGCTGATCGCCACGACCGCTTCGTCCTGACCTATCACCTGTTGGCGCAGTTCGCCTTCCATCGCGAGCAATTTCGCGGTTTCTTTCTGCTCCATGCGCTGGAGCGGGACGCCGGTAAACTTGCTGACGATGTGCATGATATCGTCTTGCGTGACGATCACCTCACGCTCTTCGCGCTGCTCGCGCCAATCCGCGAGGATCCTCTCCAGCCTGTCTTTCGCCTGCTTTTCGGTGTCGCGCAGGGAGGCGGCTTTCTCGAAATCCTGAGCCTTGATGGCGGCTTCCTTGTCGATGCGGATGTCGTCGATCTCCTTCTCGATTTCCTTCACGTCCGGCGGGCGGGTCATGGCGCCGATGCGGGCGCGGGCGCCGGCTTCGTCCATGACGTCAATTGCCTTGTCGGGCAGGAAACGGCCCGTCAAATAGCGGTCGGAAAGTTTAACGGCTTGTTCGAGGGCGTCGTCGGTGAGTTTCGCCTTGTGGTGCGCCTCGTACTTCGGGCGGAGGCCTTTCAAAATAAGGATCGCTTCTTCCACGCTAGGCGCTTCGACCTTGACGGTCTGAAACCGGCGTTCAAGCGCGGCATCCTTTTCAATGTACTTGCGATACTCGTTAAGCGTGGTCGCGCCGACGCACTGGAGCTCTCCGCGGCTCAAAGCCGGCTTGATGATATTCGACGCGTCCATCGCGCCCTCCGCCGAGCCGGCGCCGACGATCGTGTGCAACTCGTCGATGAACAGGATGACGTTGCGCGAACGGCGGATCTCATCCATCACCGCCTTGATGCGTTCCTCGAATTGGCCGCGGTACTTCGTGCCGGCAACCATAAGGGCGAGATCGAGCGTGATCACCTTCTTGTCGCGCAGCAGCTCCGGCACGTTGCCCGAGGCGATTTCCTGCGCAAGCCCTTCGGCGATCGCGGTCTTGCCCACGCCGGCCTCACCGAGCAAGACGGGGTTGTTTTTGGTGCGGCGGCAGAGGACCTGAATGACGCGCTCGATTTCGTTCTTGCGTCCGATGACCGGATCGAGGTCGCCCTTCTTGGCGAGTTCGGTGAGGTCGCGGCCAAAGGCTTTGAGGGCGGGCGTCTTGACGTCCTTCTTGTTGCCGCTCTCGACCGGCTGTTCCTGCTCAGACTCAGGCGGGGTGAAATTGGGATCGAGCTCCTTGAGGATCTCGTTGCGGGTGCGCTCGATGTCCACCTCGAGGCTCTTGAGCACCCGGGCGGCGACGCCTTCGCCCTCCCGGAGCAAACCCAGCAGGATGTGCTCGGTGCCGACGTAAGAGTGATTGAGGCTCTTGGCCTCCTTGCCGGCCAGCGCGAGCACCTTCTTGACCCGCGGCGTGTACGGGATGTTGCCGACCATCTTGGTCTCGTGCCCGCTGCCGACCTGTTTTTCGATCTCCATGCGGACGGTGTCCATGTCGAGACCCATCTTCTGGAGGACGTTAACGGCCACCCCCTGGCCGAGTTTGATCAGACCGAGCAAGAGGTGCTCCGTGCCGACGTAGTTATGGTTAAATCGATCCGCTTCCTTGCGGGCGAGGGCCAATACCTGCTGCGCTCTCGGAGTGAAATTATTCATCATTTTAGAGGGTCTGGGTAGGCAGAAAATGACCGCGTTGCCGTTCAAGATAGCGGATGCAGCAGGCAATTCAACCAATCCGAGTTCCCGCCACCGCTTATAGCACTCCCTATGCCGATGGCTCCTCCGGGGGAAAGGCGGGCGCAGGGTGCGACACTCTGGCGAACGAAGGCGCCAAAGTGTCGCTGCGGCCTGAGAAAAGTCCCGGCGCGATTTCAGGCGGGTCGTTTCCGACGCACGAGCAGCCCGCAAGCCGCAGCCGCCGTGATCAGCATTGCGCCGGCGCCTGGCTCGGGCACGACGGAGAGCGTGGTGTTGAACCCGTAATTGCTGGCGCTCGCACTATAATAATCCGCACCGCTGACCGCCAGCGTGTAGGCGCCGGCCGGCAAAGCAAACGACGCGGTCAGATTGCCGTCAAGGAGTCCGTCTCCGTTGATCCCGGATGCCGGACCATAGTTGGCGGCGGTCCCGTCGGCGGCGCTGCCTTGGTAGAGGAGGGTGACCAGACTGCCGACATAGTTATTGGCGGGATCGTTGTCGTTGCCGATGGTCAGATTACCCAGCGCGTCGAAAGAACCTTTCCGCGCAGGAGCGGGCAGCGAGGCGAGATAGGCTTGGGTCGTCGTGGAGCCGTCATAGTCCGGATGCGCCGGGTCGGTGGCCGAGTGACCCAGGCCGGAAAAGATCGTGAAGGCCGGATAAAAGGTCGCCGGGACCAGGGAAGTCACCGAGAAGGTGACCGTGGCGGGATCTGAGAGCACAAACTCGAAGTATCTCTGGTTGTCTTGCACGGCCCAATCTGCGTCGGTTCCATCCGCCCAGCCGTTGGCCTTGCTGGAGATGTTGCTGATCGTCGCGGACCGCGGACTCGCGCCGAACGTGCCGAAGTTTCGCCCCGAATACGTGAGGTGAGCGACGGCTTGATGAGCCCCGAAGCTGAGAACGCCGAGCGTCAGGGCGGCCGCTCGCGAGAGGTTGGTGGATGTCAGTTCTTTCATTGATGGTTGGTTTTTGGGTGCGGAAAGAAATTACGGCGTCGCCCAGCCGTACCGGAGTCGGTAAAAAGCGCGCCCGAGGGGAGGCGCGGGATCCGTGAACGTCGCCGTCTCGGCGGTGGTTCCGGTGACGGAGCCGAGCGTCTGCCAGCTCGTGGAATCCAGCGCGGAGCTGCGCTCGATGGTAAAGACGACCCCGCTCTGTCCGATGTCGTCCCATGTGCCCATCCGGCTCGGCCAGGTGAGTTGATAGCCGCTTCCGGGTCGAAGCTGACCGATGGGTTGAAAGGACGGCCCCGCGACAAAATGATAGACGTAAACCCCGCTCGGGGTCTGCCACGGGCCCCCATTGTTGACCGTGCTCAGGTCCACGAATTGGAAGCTCAAGTAATAATCACCCGGCTTGGTCGCCGACCAGGCGCGCCCGTGGATGTGGCCGTAAGGATCTTGTTGATCATCGGGGATGCCCTTGCCTGGCTCGCTGATCTCAAAGGAAAAAGGAGAGAAGGCTTGGTTCGCCGGAAAAGATGCCGTGGGGGTGGTGTGAGCATCGCCCCAACCGGTCTCCCAAAAGCCGAGTTGCCCGCCCGCGGGTCCGGTGACCGCGGTGAGCTTTGCCCAGATCTGCGCGCCCGTATGGGCGTGGCCAGGCTGGGCGTCATCCGACTGTCCATCGGATAGTGCAACGATGGAAAAGCCGTCCTCGGGATTGAGCGTGCGCGGGCTGCTGTCGGTCAGCATGTAGTAGCCACCCCAAGGCTGGCCTTGCGGCCGCGCGAGCAGATGGAAGATCTGGTCGGTGCCGGAGACGCCAACAAAGGCCAGCGGCTCGCCGGCGTCAGCTTGCCCGTTGCCATTAGTGTCGGTGATGCCGACGGCAAAATGTTCATGAGCGCGCAAAGACGCCGGCAAGACGGAGAGGAGGGCGGTGAAGAGGAGGGAGGGGGCTTTCATGGTTGCGTTTACTTGGTGGTAGGATCGACGAAGCGGGAGCCGGATTTGGCAAGAAGCGTCCGGACGGAGGGCCATGCCAGGGTTTCAGCATGACCGTCGGCAAAGACGTAAATTGCGGCGCCGAGATGGCGGGTCACTGCGACCTGGCTGGCAAAATCCGTCGCGGGAACATGGCCGCCGTAGTAATCGGCAAAATGGAAATGATCGGAGCTGGTGTAGGTCGCGCTGGCCTCCGCAAAAAGCACGGTCTGCGCGGGGCGCTCAAGCTGGCTCAGGCGGGAGAAATCCAGCGCCGGCGCGCCGGCCGGGTTGGGCGTGAGGAAATCGTTGATTGCGTAGGTGTAGGTGCGGGTCGGATTTTCGTCGCCCGGACACCGGAAAACGACGCTGCCGTCGGCATACGACTGGAGGGTCGTGGTCCACGAATTGCGCTGATGGGCGGTCAGCGGAAGCGTCATCTCGTGTTCTCCGGCATAGGCCATGGCCGCGGCGCCAAGCTGGCGCAGGTTGCTGAGGCATTTCACGCTCCGGGATCGCTGCTGGCTGTTGTACAAAACCGGCAACGCCACGCCGGCGAGGGCGGTGACAATGAGGATGGCCACGAACAGCTCGATCAGGCTGAACGCAGCCCGGCCGTGCCATTGGCGAAGAGGATTTATTTGAAGACTCATGGAGACGGACATCCGACGTACAAAAGGGGAGCGTCATGAACGCTTGCGTTGAGGTGACGCGGGCTGGGAAAGGCCGCGATGCGCCCGGAGGCAGCGGATTTGCGGCGAACCATGCGCTCGCAACACGGGCACGGCGCCACCGGTTCACCAACCAACGGGGATCACCCCCTCACGCGCGATGGAACGCCCGCCGGGGAAAATCGCTGACCCCTAGGCGCGAAAGGCGCGGGGCGGCGGCGTGGGCGGCTGCTCGGCGCGAGAAGGCGCATCGAGGCAGGAAGGTGCCGGCCAGCTTAGGCTGCCGGAAACAACTCTCTCCGGCAGCAAACTGATTTCTGCCAAGGCACCCTTGTCGTTTTTCTCGGCCTTAACGGTCTGCGATGGGTCGGGCGCGTCTTTCTGGCGGCCAGCTTGCGCTTTTAGTTCCTGCCGTTTGGCGGCGGCGATTTGCAAGCAAAGCTCGCAAAGGTGCGCCCCATCGAAGGTCTGCGCGGCCGCCACCGTCAAGCTGCCGGTGCGTTGGGTCGACTCGCGCAACATTTTTGCCCATGCGATGGTCTGCAACGCCGCGAAATGCCCTCCCGCCATCGAGAAGAAGGCGAGCGCGACGCAAACGAGGCCAAGCTTGCGAAACATCGCGCGGAGGTTATCCGATAGTGAAAATTTTCACAAGCAAAGTTAGCTGACAGGAGGGGCTTCGATGTGGCAGGGCGCCTCACGCTGCCGACGCCAGCCTTGGACGCACGCAAAGCACTTCATCTTCGCGCAGTCTATCCACGGCCGGAGCTGGAATGATTTGCACGTCGATGGTGCCGCCTAACGCGTTAAAAACCTCGACGGCGTAGCCGCGGTCGCCGTTCGGAGCAGTGAGCTCATCCACCAGCTTCACGATGTCGCCGCGACGGAGTCCGCACGCCGGCAGATCCCGGTTAATCGAGACGTCGGTGTAGAGTTCCAAGTTCATATGACGGGTTGCGGTTTCGGGATCAGGGTAACGAAATGCACGACGCCAGACAAGGGCTGTCGTTGCCAGACCGTGCGAACGTGGACGCGTATGCCGGAGGGGCCGGCAAGCCAGCCGTCAATGCAATAGGTGTCTCCAAATAAAGTTGTCCGAGAAAGGATCGCGTCGAGCGGCAGAAGCTGACTTCGGAGGTCGGCGATAATTCTTTCCACGTTCTCGAGCGTATAGCCGGCGCAGGCGAGGTAGCGTGACTTATCGGAACGTGCCTGCGGCAAGAGCAGATACTCGGTGAACTTCGTCGTATCGATGGTCGTGTCATCAGGAAGTTTCATCGCGTCCTCCCCAGCGAAGCGACAGTGCTTTTCACCATGCCGATGGCTTGTATGGGCAAGGCGTTCCGGCTCGGTCTTTCCTTTTAGCTATCCCCCGCCGCACCCGCTTCCGGCGGGCGGGCGGACATGTCGGGCGCTGGGAACGCCTTTAACTTCGTGCGCACGATGTCGGCGCGCAGGGCGTCGCGTTCATCGGCGCTGAGCTTTTGCTGAGAATTCTTCTGGAGGTGCGCAGGCTGCGTTTCCATGAAGAGGGCGTCGGCCGGCAGGCGGCACTCCGGCGGGAAAAATCCGAGGTCCACGCCGAGGCGGATGAACGACAGGAAATTCAGCGCCTCCTTGGAAGTCATCGAGTAGGCGTTGTTGAGAATGCCGTAGGCGCGGCCGATCTGGTCGATCAACGTCACGCGCTTCTTTTGCAGCAGCGTTTCCCGCGCGCGCTGCTCCTGCTCGATCACGCGCTCGATCACTTTGCTCAGACGGTTGATGATGTCCTCTTCCTTTTCGCCCAGGGTGGTCTGGTTGGATACCTGGAAGAGATTGCCCATCGCCTCGGTGCCTTCGCCGTAAAGCCCGCGGACGGCGAGGCCAATCTTATTGACGGCCTGGATCACCTTGTTGATCTCGTCGTCCAATACCAGCGCGGGCAAGTGCAGCATGGCCGAGGCGCGCATGCCCGTGCCGACGTTGGTCGGGCAGGCGGTCAGGTAACCAAGCTGCGGGCTGTAGGCGAATTCCAGGCTCTCCTCGAGCGCGGTGTCGACGCGGTTGATGAGCTTGTAGGCATTCTTGAGCTGGAAGCCGCAGCGGATCGCCTGCATCCGGAGGTGATCCTCCTCGTTGATCATGATGCTCAGCGTCTGCTGGTGGTTCATCACCACCGCGCTGCCGATCCCTTTGGCCGCGTGCTCGCGGCTGATGAGATGACGCTCGACGAGCACCTGTTTCTCCAACGCGGAAAGGTCCTGGAGATATTCGGAGAACGCGTCGTCCATCTCGCGCAAGCCTTCGACTTGGGGCTTGATCTGCTCGAGCAGCGAAATGCGATCCGCCTTCTTGGCCCAACCGGGGAAAGGGAGTTCGCACAGGTTGCGGGCGAGCCGCACGCGACTGCTGATGACGATGTCGTGGTGCGGCCCGTCGGCCCGCAGCCATTCGCCGGGGCTGGAGATCAACTCGGAGAAGTTCATTCAGTTGGACGCCAGCCGGCGGATTTGATCGCGCAGACTCGCGGCACTCTCGTAATTTTCCTCGGTCACCGCCCGTTGGAGATCATCCTGCAACGACCGCAGGCGCTCATCCTGGGCATGGGTCTGGGCGAGCCGCGCCGGCATCTTGCCCGTATGCGAACTGCCCTTGTGCATCGCCTTGAGCAGATTGCCGAGGCTGTCGGAAAACGTGCGGTAACACTCGCTGCAACCCAGGCGCGCCGTCTTCTTGAAGTCCGCCTGGGTGAACCCGCACACCGGGCATTTCTGCGCCGGCTCCGCCGACTTCGGCTCGTGCGAACCGTTGCCGGGCTTCTCCGTTTCCTCGGTCGTGCCGAGGCCGGTCAGCAGTTCGGTCAACGCAAAGCCCGCTGGATCATCGACGCCGCGCTCGTGCGAACAGTCGTTGCACAAATTCACCTTCTGGATCTTGCCCTTGACGATCTGGGTCAGGAAAACTTTGGCTTCCTTCGAATGGCAAACGTCGCACTGCATGATCGGATTTAAGCGCGCGTTAAGCCAGCGCCGGTTGGAGGCTGGCGGGCTGGGGTTTTTCGGTGCGCGCGGGCGCCGGATCAATCGGCGTGCCGACCCGCGATGTCAACTCGCGGAAGGCGCTGAGCAGTTGGAGCGTGACCGGTCCGGGCTTGCCGTCGCCGATCACGCGCGAGTCCACCTTCACCACCGGGATCACTTCCGCCGCGGTGCCGGTGAGGAAGCATTCGTCGGCGGTAAAAACGTCGTAGCGAGTCAGTTCCGGCTCGCTGACCGGCACGCCGAGTTCCAGCGCCAGGTCAAGCACCGCGGCGCGCGTGATGCCCTTCAACGAGCCCGCGCTCACCGGCGGCGTAAATAACTGGCCGCCCTTGATGATGAACACGTTGTCGGCCGTGCATTCGGCGACGTATCCCTGGTCGTTGAGCATCAGCGCCTCCGAAGCGTTTGCCTGGAGCGCCTCGATCTTGGCCATGATGTTGTTGAGGTAGTTCAGCGACTTGACCGCGGGCGGCAACGCGGCGTGCGACACCCGGCGCGTGGCGCAGGTGATGATATCGAGGCCGTTCTGATAAAGCGCTTCGGAGTAAAGCGCGATCTTCGCGGCGATGATGATGACCGATGCCTTCGGGCACAATCGCGGGTTGAGCCCGAGGTCGCCCTTGCCGCGCGTGACGACGAGGCGCACGTAACCATCGTGGAGACCATTCGCGCGGATGGTGGAAAGCAATGCCTCGGTCATTTCGGCGGCGCTGAGCGGGATCTCCAGGCAGATGGCGCGCGCGGAATCGTACAGGCGCGCGATGTGTTCCTCGAGCTTGAAGACGCGGCCGTGATAGAAGCGGATGCCCTCGAAAACGCCGTCGCCGTAGAGGAGGCCGTGATCGAACACGGAGATTTTCGCGTCTGCTTCTTCGCAGAGTTGGCCGTCGACGTGGATTTTCATGGGAAGGCAGTTTCCGCCTGGAGGAGGCCGTCGCGCATTTCGAGTTTGCGATCGCCGCGGCCGGCCAAGCTCATGTCGTGGGTGACGACCAATAACGTCTTCCGCTTGTCGCGCACGAGCGCAAGCAGCAATTCCATGATCGCGCCGCCCGCGCGGCTGTCGAGGTTGCCGGTGGGCTCGTCGGCGAAGACGATGCTGGGGTCATTGATGAGCGCGCGGGCGATGGCGACGCGCTGTTGTTCGCCGCCGCTGAGTTCGAGCGGGAGATGGTGCAGGCGGTCGCCGAGGCCGACTTCGGCGAGGAGTTCGGCGGCGCGGTCGGCGCCGGGGCGGCGGCCGATCATGGCGGGGAGTTGGACGTTCTCGAGGGCGGTCAGCTCCGGGAGGAGGAAGTAGCCTTGAAAGACGAACCCCATGCGCGTGTTGCGCAGGCGGGCCTGGGCGCGGCGGCTGAGTTGGTAGACGGATTGGTCTTCGAAGATCACCTTGCCGCCGGCGGGGCGTTCCAGACCCGCGAGCGTGTAGAGCAGCGTCGTTTTGCCCGCGCCGGATGCGCCCACGAGGAAGACTGATTCGCCCGGGTTCACCGCGAGGGAGACGCCGCGCAGCACCTCCAGCGAACGCTTCCCGATCTGAAACGCCTGGCGCAAATCTTCCGCGCGCAAGATCGGCGGCGGGGTGGCGGCAGTCATCATGGGCGGCAAACATCCACTATCTGACTCCGGTTGCCAGCGCGGGTGTCCTTGTTTATCCTGCGTGATGGTCGCCATCCTCGAAGAGCCGTCTATCCGCCGCCTCGTCGCGCCGATCAGCGTCGAGGTACTGCCTGAACTCGTCGTGGAAGTAGACCAACTCTTCGCGCCGTAGCCGCACTTTGCTCCGCACCGCAGATTACGATTTTTCGCTTCCGGACGCGTTGATCGCCCGGTACCCGCCGCCGGGCCGGGCGGATGCCCGCATGATGGTCCTGCATCGGGCGGAACGTCGGATCGAACACCGGCGATTTGCGGAGTTCCCTGGCTTCCTGCAACCCGGCGATCTGGCGGTGCTTAACGATGCGCGGGTGATCCCGGCGCGCGTGTTCACCGAAGATGGCGCCGTCGAGCTATTCGTGGTCGAACGCGCCGAGCCGACGCTGTGGACTTGCCTCGTCTACCCTGGCAAGAAGGTCCGGCCGGGGGGCACGATCAGGGTTGCCGGCGTGAATGGCTTGGTTGAGCGCACGCTGGAGGATGGGGAACGCGTGATCCGGTTCGAATCGGACATCGATCTCGACGCCGTCGGCGCGTTGCCGCTGCCGCCGTACTTCAAGCGTCCGGCGGAGGCGCTGGACAAGGAGCGATACCAGACGGTCTTCGCGCGGGCGCCGGGCGCGGTGGCGGCGCCCACCGCGGGGCTGCATTTCACGCCGGAGATCTTGCAAGCGGTGCCTCACGCCTTCGTGACGCTGCATGTCGGCGTGGGAACGTTCAAGCCGGTGAAAGTCGATGACATTCGCGAGCACCGGATGCACTCGGAACGCTTCGAGATTTCCCCGGATGCGGCGGCGGCGATCAACGGCGCGGAGCGGATATTTGCGGTGGGTACGACGAGCATTCGCGTGCTGGAATCTTGTGCGCGCGACACGTCCGACAAGGTGGCGCCGCAGGTCGGACGCACGGATATTTTCCTCCACCCGCCGCAGACGATCCGCCGGGCCGACGCGCTGCTCACGAACTTCCATTTGCCGAAGTCCACCCTGCTGATGCTCGTGAGCGCAATGGCCGGTCGCGAGTGGATGCTGGAAGCTTATGCCGAGGCGGTGCGCGAGAGGTATCGATTTTTCAGCTACGGGGATTGTATGCTGATTCTATAACGCGTCTGGCACGGCGCGCCGTTCCTTGAAGAACTGCCGCAGCATCTCCCCGCATTCCTCGCCGCGCACTCCGGCCGTCACGTCGCAGCGGTGGTTCAACGACGGGTGCTGCAGCAGATTGAGCAACCCGCCCGCCGCCCCGCCGCGCGCGTCGCCGCAGCCGAACAC
>CAXUAZ010000010.1:0-37302 GCA_964249195.1 uncultured Chthoniobacterales bacterium | reverse complement strand
CCATCGACCGGGTCCTGAAAGATGACCCTGCCGGGCTGGCTGGCGGGGCTGGCGGCGGACGAGAAAGCCTGCATTTTCCCGTCCACCAGCCGCCGGAAGCCCCCGGCGGTGCCCAGGATCAATTCACCCGGGCGGCGGAAGTCTTCCCTTACGCTGTTGACGAAATTGATCGCGGCATCCGGATCATTTTTTTGGGCAAAAACCTGGCTGTGCACCCCGTCGAAGCGCACCACGCCATCCTCCGTGCCGAGCCAGAGATAACCGTCGGAGCCCTGGATGACGCTCAAGACATCGTTGCTGGGCAATCCGTTCTCCGAACCCCAGCTCCGGCGCTGGTATTGCGTGAGCGCGCGGGCTGGATCCAGGGCGAGCGCCCGGGGAGCGGGAAGCGCCAGAACACCTCCCAATGAGAGCGCCGCAGCCGTGAGGCAGAGCGGGCTCCGCCACCGCTTGCATCCGGAAGCGGTGTTTCTGGTGCAAAAGTTCATCGCTGCGATCCGAGGATCGACGGCATCAGTAAAGCATTTGCCGAGCCAAGCTCGCGTGAGCGTAGTCTATGACGGGTAACATTTCCCCGGCGCCCGCGATCGCCGCGGAAACGGCTCAGGCGAGCGCGGTGAGCCGCGCGACCAGGGCCTCGAAGTCGGGCAGGTCGCGGGCGTCTTCGAGGACCTCGGCGTGTTGGATGACGCCGGCTTTATCCACGATGAAGGCCGCCCGTTTCGAGACTCCGCCCATGGGGAGATTAACCTGCGGCAGGAACGATTCGTAGGCGACTTGGTAGAGGCTGGCGACCTGGTGTTCGTAGTCGCTGAGCAGGGGGAACGCGATGCCTTCTTTCTGCGCCCAGGCTTCCTGGGCGAACGGGTTGTCGCCGCTGATGCCGTAGACGTTCGCGCCAAGGCTCGCGTACCGCGCCATGCTCTGGCTCACGCCGCACATTTCTTGCGTGCATACGCTGGTGAACGCCATCGGGAAGAACAGCAACACGGTATTGGCCTTGCCGGCGCCCTCGCTCAAGGTGACGAGCTTGGGCCCTTCGGCAGTCGCGGTGGGCAGGGTGAAGTCAGGAGCTTGGGAGCCGATTTGGAGAGCCATGGGCGCGTACGGTGGAGGCAGGGGCGCGGGTTGTCAAAAGGTTGAGCGCGTGACAAGGGGCGGGAGGCGCGGCATAGTGGGGATATGTCTGCCGTTGAGACGATGCGCCGCGCCGGCAATCGATCACCTTTCCCACGCGTGGAGGTTCCGCCTCCGCTGGAGAACGGTGCCCGGTTGTCGCGTCCGGAATTTCACCGGCGCTACGAGAAATCGCCGCACATTCGCCGGGCTGAGTTGGTGGAGGGGATTGTTTACATTATGAGTTCGCCGGTGAGCATCAAGCACGGGTCGGCCCACGCGACTCTCATCAGTTTGTTAGGCACTTACGCGATTCATACTCCAGGATTAGAGGTTACCGACAATACGACCCTCCTGCTGGACAACGACAACGAACCGCAGCCGGACATCATGTTGCGCGTGCTCGAACCTGTCAGGGGCGCGCGCAGTCGCGAGGCGGCTAGCGGATACGTCGCTGGGTCGCCGGAGTTGGTGGCCGAGGTGGCCGTCAGCAGCGCGTCGCTTGATCTCGGGGACAAGTTTCGCGCCTATCAACGCAACGGAGTGCAGGAGTATCTCGTCTGGCGCGCGCAGGAAAATCGGATCGACTGGTGGCAACTCGTCGATGGAGAATATCAATCGTTAGCCGCCAATGAGGCCGGCGTGATCGAGAGCCAGGTCTTTCCCGGTTTGCGGCTGGCCGTTGATTCTGTGCTCGGCGGCGCGCAGGCGGAAGCTTACGCGGAATTGCAACTCGGCATCGCAAGCGAGGCGCACCGGGCGTTCGCCGCGACTCTGGCGACTCCGCCCGCGTGAAAGCAAAAGGCGCCGATAAGGATGCGGTCCGGGCGGTGCGGGCGGTTTATCGCGATCTTGCGGCGCGGCCGGTTGTTCGCCAATGCACGGGCGTGGCGGAGTGTTGCCAGTTCAAGCTGACCGGGCGGCTGCCGTCGCTGACGCGGGTGGAGGCGATCGTGGCGGCGAAGGCCTTTCGCGCCACCGGACGCAAGGAGATGCCCTCCCCGGAGGACGGCTCGTGCCCGATGTTGGACCCGGTCACGAGCCGCTGCATGATCTATGAGGATCGGCCATTTGGTTGCCGGACCCACTTCTGCCGGAACGCGGGCGGACCTTACGAGCGCCGGGAAGTGCTCGACTTGATCCGGCGGTTGGAAGAAGCGGACATCCTGCTTGAACACACCGATGGCCCGCGCCCTTTGCCGGCCGCCGTCGCACGTGAACTCGCAGGTCGCTGAAGGCAGTCTCCATGTTCCCATAGGTCATATAGGACCCATAGGACCTATGTAGGGGCAGCCGGGAACGCCGGGTGCGCCCGGATGAGCGCCATCGCCTGATGCAGCAACTCCCGCCCCGGCGACATCCGCGGCCAGGGTGACGCCCCCGACGGATGGGGCAGCGGGATCAAATCGAATGCGCGCCCCGCATACTCCCCCCGGAAACTCCGCCCGATCTGATCGGTCAGCGGCGCGGGCGGCAAAAATTGCCCGATCGCCAGTTTACCCACCGGGATCACCAACTCCGGCGCTAATATTTCGAACTCCGCCCGCAGCCACCGGCTGCACGCCTTGATCTCCGATGGGTCCGGCACCCGGTCGCCGCCGCCCGGTTTGTTGCCGGGAAAACAGCGGCACACCGCGGCCATGTACACCGTCTGGCGGAACTGCTCCTCCGGCACGCCGCAGTGCTCGGAGAACCATTTAAAAAGCGCGCGCCCCGCCGTCCACGCAAACGGTCGACCGAGCACCGGCTCATGGCTGCCCGGCGCCTGCCCAATGAGGATCACGTTGCTCATCACCGGACCGCCCGACACCGCCGGCCGCAACATCCGCGGGCACGTGACGCACGCGCGCAACCGCGTGACGTGATCCTCCAGGGCGGACTTCATGCCGGTTTGGGGGGCGTGGGCGTCACGGCGGGCGTTGGAGTCGGCAAAACCGTGGGGGTCGGCGTCGGGATCGGCGTCGGTGTGGGAGTGGGCGTTGGGATCAAATTCGCCCACTCGTATAACGGCCCCTTGCCGCCGCCGATTTCATCGAGCAACGCCTGGCAGCGCGCGCGGATCTTCCCCAGATCGGGCGGCCCCGCCGGAGTGTCCGCGCTTCCCGGGAACACGAGGTACGTGATTTTGAGATCGTTGACCGGGCTCTGCGCCGGAGTCGCGCGCGGGTTGACGGCCTGGGCCAGGCGCAGGCTGGCCTCGCCGAGTTTGTAGCTGGGCCCGATGTCGCCGAAGATCGCCGGGTACAGCCGGTCCCCGGCGATCACCACCGCATAGTCGCCCAGCTTCGGTTGGAATGGGTGCCCGTTCTGCCGCGCCATGAAGCCGGGCAACACGATGAACGGGTCGGTCCTCGCAATGAGCGAACTGTAGTGCTGGAGCTGGTAAACGTCGTTGCGCAGGACTTCCGCCGCGGCGGTGAGTTCGCGCCGGCGCGCCGGGCTCAAGCGGGGGTCGCGCAGGTCGCTTTCAGCTTTTGCGAGCCGGTCCTGGCGTGGCTTGAGGAGGGGGCTTTGGACGGCCGTTCGTTTGGGCCACTTGTAGCTGGTCAATGGCTGGAAGTTGGGATCGGAAGAGTCGACATCGAGGAGCCGGTCGGCATCGGAGCCGTCGCTGTCGACGTCCATGTCGGTCTGGATCAGCAACGCGCGCCGATGGGTGTCGGGATCCTGGAGTTCGAGGACGGTCTCGGTGTCGTAGAAGGTGTCGGGCGCCAGCAGGGCGTCGAGGCGGGTCAGATTTTGACGCAGGAGATCGGTCTTGAGCTGGTAAATGCTAGAGTAGAATTTGGAGACCTCCGCGGCTTCCAGCAGCTTCGGCAGCTTGGGCAGGACGGCGGCGAGGGTGGGGGCGCTCGCGGCGAGTTCCGGCAGGGTCTTCGAGGCGACCGGTTCCTTGATTTGCAGCTTCAGGTCGAGCGCGTAGCTCGCCGGAGTCTCGCGCTCCTGGCTCGCGAGCCGACCGGGCTCGGATTCCAACGCCGAGCGCACTTGGATGCCGTTGTAAAGCCGCGCCACGTCACGGGTGCGCGGCGGGATGACGATCTTCTCCGGCGTTGGCGTCGGCGTCGGCGTGGGGATGACATGGATCGGCTCCACGGGCCGAACGACCGCCCGGCCCGACCAATATTTACTCGCCGCAATCCCGGCGATGAAACACAGCAGCCCAAAGAACAGGCAACCGCCGCGGCCTTGTCTCTTCATGCCGCCTTATCGAAGTCAGCCCCCGCTGGCCATCAGCAGAATGACGGCTGCGATCACCCCGAGGGCCGAGAGCGGGACCATGTAAATGGCCGGCATCCGCTTGCCCCGGGCGAGCGCCGGGGTGAACCGCCCCAGCAACGCCAGCGAGACCGCCAACGCCAGCACCGCGCCGGCGACGAGATGCGTGTTCAACAGCCAGCCGGCCACGAGCAGGAGAACCCCGGAGACGCCGCCAGCGATCAACGACGCCGTGCTCTTCGCCTTCACGTAGCCCATCACGCCGCCGAGGATCGTTACCAAGCCAAACGCCAGCAGGTAAATCTGCGCCGCCTGCAACGGGAACGTCTTGTGGTATTCCATATCTTAAACCGGTTGCCGCTCGCGCACCCGCTGGCGGCGCGCGCCCGGGGCGGAGAGAAACAAGCGCAGGATCGCCAGCGGCACGATCCCGATGAAAATCGCCAGCAGCAACATTGGCACGCCCGGCACCACCCGCGCCCGATCGCGCGCCACCGCCAGCAGTCCCGCGCGCGCCACGTTTTCCGGGCTCACCTTGAAGATCGCCGGCATCACGTCGGTGCGCGCCGCCTCCGAGCGGCAGGCGACGACGTTAAACTCGGTGTCGACCGGGCCGGGGCAGAGGTGGGTCACGGAAATGCCCGAGCCGCGCAGCTCCGCGCGCAGGGCTTCCGAGAAGCTGCTCACGTAGGCCTTGGTCGCGGCGTACACCGCCATCTCGGGGACGGGCAGCATCCCCGCGATGGAGCTGACGTTGAGGATCGCGCCCGGCCGATGCCGGCGCAGGAGCGGGAGCAACCGGTGGCAGAGCGCCGTCAGCGCGACAACGTTGAGTTGCAGCATCGACTCGATCTTGGGCCACTCGCTGGTTTCAAAGGGCCCGCGATCGCCAAAGCCGGCGTTGTTGATCAGGAAATCGAGCGTGACGCCGTCCTGCTCGAGCCGCCCGCAGAGGGCGTCGAGTTCCGCGGGCTGGCCGAGGTCCACGGTCTCGCAGCGAACCTGGAGGTCGGGGTTGAGCTCGACGAGTTCGGCGCGGAGTTCTTCCAGGCGATCGGAGCGCCGGGCGACGAGCACCAGGGTCGCGGCCAGCGGCGCCAGCAGGCGCGCCATTTCCCGCCCGAGGCCGGCGGAGGCGCCGGTGATGAGGGCGGTGCATTCGAGGAAATCGTTCATGGAGGCGGTGCGCCATTGTAAGGGGCGGCGCCTGATCGGCAACTGGAGATTTGCCGGGCGCGAGCCTTGCTGTAGAGTAGGATACCGTATGTTTCGCCCGCGATCTCTGCGCGCAATGCTGCTTTTGGGATCCCTGCTGACGGGGGCGCCGGCCGCGCGTTCACAATCCACGGTCAAGGAGATCACCGCCGCGCAGAACAGCCAGGCGCCCTATTTCTACACGGGCCGGCTCGTCGTCACGCACGGGACGGAGGATTACTTCGGCACGGCCACGTTGATCCGACGCTACACGGCCCTGACCTGCGGCCACCTGCTCTACAACGGCGAGACCGGTTTCTCGACCAACCTCCGGTTCGACCCCCATTTTTATCTCTCGACCAATTCCGATCAAACCTCGGCCGCGATGTTCGGGGTGCTCAGCGGTTATCAATCGGCGGCCTACGTGGATGGAAACTCCGACCCTGCTTTTGCCCGCGATCTGGGTTACGTCCTCTTCGTGCGCCCGGCGCCGCGCAATGATTGGGCGGATTGGGAGGTCAATCCCAACGCGCTCGAGCAATCCGGCGACCGTCTGGTGATAGGGTACGCGGCCGAGTCGTTCCCGGGGGACATGATGGCAGCGGTCAGCACGTCGGCGCCGTATTCCGTGCTGCGCGACGGGTTGTACGAGAGCACGGATTATTACACGCAGGAAGGCATGAGCGGCGGGCCGCTTTATCTTTTCGACGCCGGCAAGTGGCAGGTGGTGGCCGAGACGGTGGCCGGCACATCGCCGCCCGACCCGGCACTCTCGGATGTGCGGGCGATCACGGAGGAGGCGCGTTCGCTCCTGATCGAGCCCGAGTACGTCAACCAGCTGGTGGAAAGCGGGTTCATCAAGGGCGCGCCCACGGTATCGCCGGGGTCCACGGTAAACTACAAGTGCGGGGTGATCTTCACCGACGGCGCGCGGGAGGGAACGCAACTGCCGAAGAGGTATGCCGAGTTAAAGCTTAAGGCGGCGGGTCCGAACAAGTCGAAGGTGAGCGTTTCGAAAATGAAGACCGGCAAGTACCAAGTGAAGTTCAATGGATTGGGCAGAGGGCAATCGGTCGTGCTCCGGCTGCTGCGAGACACGCTGCCCAACGGCAGCCAGACTCCCCTGGCCGAAACCACGGTGACCGCCCAATAAAGCCCCCGAGTGAGCTATTTCATCACCGCGACGGATACCGGCGCGGGCAAGACGTACGTGGCCGCGCAGATCATCCGGCGATTATGCGCCCGCGGGATCGACGCAGTGGGGTTCAAGCCGATCTGCTGCGGCTCGCGGGGAGATGCGGAAATCCTGCAAGCGGCGTCCGGGCCGGGAGCGCCGCAGATCAACGACATCAATCCGGTCTGGCTGCGCACTCCCGCCGCGCCCTACGTGGCCGCGATGGTGGAGAATCGCCCGCTGGACCTGGCGCTCGTGCGCGAGAAATACGCCGAGCTGCGAAGTCAGCGCGGGGCGGTGATCGTCGAAGGCGTCGGTGGCTGGCTCGTCCCGATCCAGCGGGATTTTGCGGTGGCCGATCTGGCGGCGGAGCTTGGCCTGCCGGTGGTCGCGGTCGTTCGTAATCGGCTTGGGGCCCTAAACCACGCGGCGCTGACCGTCCGGGCGGTGCGCGCTGCCGGTCTGCGCTGCGAGGGGCTGGTGCTCAACCGCGGGGCGGCTGCCGCCAGCGAGCTTGATCCGCAGGATGTCGCCCTGGCGACAAACCGCGCGATCTTGGAGGATCTGCTGGAGGTTCCGGTGCTTGGCGAAGTTGGGAAGGGCGACGAGCTTCTCTGGCCTTGATGGACACTGTCAGATAATGTAAAATAAAATTACACTGCTGTAGCGTAGAGAATCACAAAAATGATGGTAAAACAAGCTGCTCCAGAGTAAATGCCCTGACGGCATACCCGTTGCTAAAGAGGAGTCCGTTACAAACACTGAGGACCTACCTATGATGCTGCACAAGATTTTCCACATGAACAATTCGGCGGAAGAAACCCGCGAGCGTTTGTTTAACATCGGATCCTATCGGCACCACCTTGATGGCGTGGAACGAGCGGAATTCACTGGTCACGGCATTTCTCATTGGAGTGTGCTCTTGCCCTTGGGTTTTAAAGCCGATTTCGTTCTGACCGAGGAAGTTTCGGAAGATCAAAACACCGTTGTCTTCAAGTCGCTGGACGGCGATTTCGAGATCATGGGGGTCATCAAGTTCCACTCCATCAAATCGCAGCTGACGGAGGTTGAAATGATCGTCAGCTACGAGTCCACTTCGCGCGCCTTTAACCTGCTCGACCGCATGTTTAACCTTGGTGACTACTTTATGTTGAACCAACTTCGGCGCGTTCGCGCCCACTTTGAAGGCATTGCAGCGCCGGTTCCCGCCCGCGAGGTTGCGACTTACGGCCGCGAATTGGTCGCTGCCTAACGATCCAATCCCGCCAGCACTTCGGGATCGCGCACGTCCGCCCAGGCCCCGCTTAATTCATACGCGCGCACCCGGCGGCCACTGCGGGCCAGGTCACGGATCGCGTCCGTGAGTTCGTACTCGCCGCGGACGGATTTCTGCAGCCGGGCGGTAAACTCGAAGATGCTTGGGCGGAAAAAATACACGCCCGCATTGTACCAGGGGCTGGTCGGCTCGCCGGGAGTGGGTTTT
Source organism: uncultured Chthoniobacterales bacterium (assembly GCA_964249195.1). Classification (GTDB taxonomy): domain Bacteria; phylum Verrucomicrobiota; class Verrucomicrobiia; order Chthoniobacterales; family SZAS-18; genus CAXUAZ01. Next base: position 29,116 of record CAXUAZ010000010.1, on the reverse strand, counting down.
TCCCGGAGATCGATCAGATCGAAATTCTCGTTCACAAAGACCGCGCCGCCCTTGGAAACGTCCTCGTTTCGTTTTACCGACACGATCCCCTCTTCGTCTCCGGGATGCGCCAGGACGCCGTAGTTTTCCGGTTCGATGAGGATATCGCCGTAGCTCAGGATGAAGCCATCCCCGCCGCAAAAATCGCGGCCGAGTTCCACCACGCGGCCCGTGCCGTCCTGGGTGATTTGGTGTTTGTAGGTGATCTGCAGTCCACGGGAGGAACCGTCGCCAAAATGGTCCTTTACGATCTCCGCGCGATACCCGACCACAATCAGAATTTCCTGGATGCCCGCGGATTGGAGACCGTCGACGATGTGTTCGAGGATCGGTTTGCCGCGCACGGGCAGCATCGGTTTTGGAAGGTCGAGAGTTAGTTCCCGCATGCGCGTGCCGCGGCCCGCGGCGAGCAGCATGGCGCGACGGATGGGAGGATGGAGATCGTGGTCGTTCATGGTTTGAGGCCGAGTTCGGCGCAGAATTCTGCGATCAACTCGATGGCGGTCTTGATCTTGGGGAGGCTCGTCGCGTAGGAGCAGCGCACGTGTCCCTCGCCGCCGGGGCCAAACGCGGTCCCGGGCACCACGGCGACCTTCTTTTCCTTGAGCAGGCGCAGGGAAAACTCGGCGCTGGTCAGCCCGGAGGCGCGGATGTCCGGGAAAACGTAGAAGGCGCCCTTGGGCCGCGGGCAGGGGAGCCCGATCCCGGTGAGCGCGCCCGAGATGAAGTTGCGCCGCGCGTCGTACTCGCGCCGCATGGATTCCACATCGGGCGCGCCATGGAGCAACGCCTCGCAAGCGGCCTCCTGGCTGGTGATGGACGCGCAAAGAATGCCGTATTGATGGATTCGCATCATGGCGTCGATCAGCTCCGCCGGGCCGCAGGCGTACCCGATGCGAAACCCGGTCATCGCGAAGGCCTTTGAGAACCCGTGCAGGAAGATCGTGCGTTCCCGCATCCCGGGCAGTGCGGCGATGGAATGGTGCGGGGCGCCGTCGTAGGTCAATTCACTGTAAATTTCGTCGCTGAGCACGATGATATCGTGGCGCCGGCAGAGTTCGGCGATGGCCTCCAACTCCGCGAGCGGGATCGTGGCCCCGGTGGGGTTGGTGGGAAAATTGAGCATCAGCGCCTTGGTGCGCGGGGTGATGCACGCGGCGACCGCCTCCGCGCGCAAGGCGAACCCATCTCCCGCCCGGGTTGCAGCCGCGACTGCGACGCCATGCGCCAGAGCGATGCTGGGGCTGTAGGAGACGTAGCATGGCTCGTGATAAATGACCTCGTCGCCCGGGTCGAGCAGAGCGCGCAAGGCAAGATCGATCCCTTCGCTGACGCCGACCGACACAAGGACTTCTGTGCGGCTGTCGTATTGCACGCCGAAGTGGCGCGCGACGTGTTTGGCGATGAGGTCGCGCAGACGGGGCAGGCCGAGATTGGACGTGTACCCCGTGTGTCCATTTTCGAGCGAATAGATGGCGGCTTCGCGGATGTGCCAGGGCGTGACGAAATCAGGTTCCCCAATCCCGAGGCTGATCACCCCGGTCATGCTCTGCACGACCTCGAAGAAATCGCGGATGCCCGATCGCGGAATGCCCTGGACGTGCCGGGCGACTGGCGAGGAAGTCATGGGATTGCGAGCATAGCGCACAATCTCTTACGCGAAAATGACCGACATGCGTTTCCCGCAGGTTATCAATTGAACTAGAGCGTATTAAATTGAATTTTAGCCGTCAGCAACTCACGGGGACGGCCATTAAAAAGTATACGGGGCGGAGCCCATCCCTCCAAATATTTGGAGGGACGACCTCTGTGTCGTCCCTGACTTCGGATGGTCGAGCGGCTATAGCTTTACTTTATATGCTCTAATATCTGAATGTCGACTTTGTAGGGCGACCGCCCCGATTGCTGCGGCGGTACGCTCTCTCCGGCAGGCGAAGCGCCTGCCCTACAATAAATTGACGAAGATGTGCCGGCACGTCACGTTGCACGATCTATCCCCCTGCCGCCTCGGTGGCAGGGCGCAGAGCCGACCCTTCGGGGTCGGCTCTTGCATTTTTCTGCTACGGCGAAACGGCGAGCCGTTCCGCGCCGCCGTCCTGAGAAATGACGACGCCGTTTTCCTTGTACGCCTTTAGTCGGAAATGGGTCGCGGTGGCGATCACGCCCGCGAGCGGGCTCAGCTTCTCGCTCACAAAGCTCGCGACCTCACGCAGATTCCGGCCCTCGACCACGGCCAGCAGGTCGTACCCGCCGCTCATCAGATGACACGCGCGCACCTGGTCGAAACGCGCGATCCGTTCGGCGAGCCGGTTGAATCCGCCCTCGCGTTCCGGAGTGATCTTTACCTCGATCAACGCGGTCACGGAATCCTCTCCGAGCTTCTCGGCATCCAGCAAGGTGTGATAGCCGAGAATCACGCCGTCTCGCTCATAGGCCGCGATCTTCTGGTCAACTTCCTCGCGCGTGAGGTTTAGCTGCGCGGCGACATCGTCGCGGGAGGCGAGGGCATCGCGTTGAAGAAGGTGCAAGAGGGCGTCCATGCGGCAATTTTTTAGACAGAATTACAGAATTTAACAGAATTAGGGAAAAGGGAAAAAGGCCAGAATCCGGGCTCTGCCAATTCTGTTAAATTCTGTAATTCTGTCTAAAATCCGGCGGGCGTTCGCTAATCCCCAAAACACACGTCCACCGCGCGGGCCGTTTCCACCATCTGATGCTCGGGCGTCACGACGCGCAGTTTATGCACGGCTTCCGCAATCGGGACGCCGGTGCAAAGATAGTTTTGGTAGCTTACCATGGAGCCGAATTTGCCTTCGTTAATCAGGCTCACCGCTTTCACCCCGAAACGCGTCCCGAGGATGCGGTCCAGCGTAGTCGGCGTGCCGCCGCGCTGGAGATGGCCCAGCACGCAGGTGCGGGTTTCCTTGCCGGTGCGCGCCGCGATCTCGGCGGCAACCACCTCGCCGATCCCGCCCAGCTTGTACTCGCCGCCTTCGACGCTCGCCCGCACCCTCTCCTGGCCGCCCGCCGGTTTGGCCCCTTCGGCCACCACCACCAGGCTGCTCAAATACCCGTCCCGCTCCCGGCTCTGGATGTAGCTCGTCAATTTCTCGTACGTAAACGGGATCTCGGGAATCAGGATCACGTTCGCCCCGCCGGCCAGGCCGCCGTAGAGGGCGATCCACCCGGCGTGCCGGCCCATGACCTCGAGCACCATCACCCGTTTGTGGGAAACGCCGGTGGTTTGAAGACGGTCCAGCGCGTCGGCCACGCAAGCGACGGCCGAGTCGAAGCCAAAGGTCATTGCCGTGGCTTCAAGATCGTTATCAATCGTCTTGGGCACACCGATGATCGGGAAACCCGCCTCGAAAAGCTGTTGCGCGGTGGTCAACGAGCCATCCCCGCCGACCACGATCAAGCCCTCGATACGCAGCTTCGAGAGGATCTCCCGCGCATTTTCCACGATCTCCGGGGCGACCGTCGTTTTGTTGCCCGCGCCGACCTTGCTCACGAAATGGCCCTTGTTGGTCGTGCCGAGAATGGTGCCGCCTTGCGACATGATGAGCGACGTCGAGTGGCGGTCGATGATGCGGTAATCGCCCGGCTGCAAGAGCCCTTCGAAGCCGTCGATGAACCCGATCACCTCCCAGTCGAGCGCGTCCGCCGCGCGCACGACGCCGCGGATCACGGCGTTGAGCCCGGGGCAATCCCCGCCGCTGGTCAGGATGCCGATGCGTTTTTTTGACATAGAAAACTCCCTCTGTCTCGCTGTGCCGAGCCGCGGGGCGCTAAAGCTTTTGCTTGGTGTTCTCCGGCGCGCCTTGCGCCATCCACTGGTCGTACAGGCCTTCCCCCTGGGTCAGGAGGCGAGCGGCGTCGCGGAAACGATCCTGCGCGCCGAGGACCACGACGATCAACCGGCGCGGGGTCACCAGCGTTTTCGCGCCTTCCTGAGCGACGAGCGGTTCGCGCGCGGCGGTGACGATCAGGCAACTGCCGGCCTTCGCCGTCTGGCCGGTCTTTACGCCGTCGATGTGCTGGACGCCGAGCAGTTCATTGGTGTTGCGCAGCAAATACTCCGAGGGAACGCCGGCGCGGTTAATGGAAATGCGGCGCTCCTTTTGCGCGACGAAGAAGCGGAAGTCAGGCTTGGTGAGCGCATGCTGCGTGAGCCGCGCCATGTCCCCGGCGGTGGAGTACGGGCTCTCGGCCCCGTCGAGGCCGGTGGGATTGAGGAAGCGGGTGCGCTCCATGACGAGGTTGCGGGCGAGGGCGTTCATCTGGGCCACGAAACGCACGAGGGGCGTTGCACCGGCCTCGCCGCCCGGGGCGGGGAGTCTCTCCCCGATGAAGGTCGCCAGCGACTGCGCCGCGACGTTGTCGCTCTGGAGGAGCGCCGCGTAGAGGAGGTCGCGCAGGGAGACCTCGTCGCCGGCCTGGAAGCCCACGGGGTTTGCCCCGCCGATGGCCAGCGCGCCCTCGGTGATGGGCACCGGCTGATCGAGCTTGTGGCCGTCGATGCGCGACCAGTCGAGCGCGACGATGGCGGTGGCGACCTTGGTCAGGCTGCCGACCTGGAGTTTGTCGTTGGCGTCCTGTTGGGCGAGAATGTGCCCGGACTGTTCATCCGCGACGACATACGCCCGGATCGCCTCGGCGGCGCGCAAAGAGGGACCGGCCAGCACACAAACGACGCAAAAGACGAAGAGAGACCGGAGGGTTCGCACGCGAAGGTTATGGGCCAGCCCGGTCGTTTCCGCAACTCCCGATTCGCAGGGAATTGCCGGGATCAGGGCGTCTCCAGCGCCAGTTTGGGCGCGCGTTCGGGCGACCACGGGTTGACCCGGAAATCGGACGCCGCGATGGCCGCAACGTACTCCGCGCACAAGCGTTCGGTTGCCCCGAGGTCGAGTGCGAGATGGCGCGGCCCGTAGGGCAGGAGGTTGGCCAGCCCCAGGGCGAAGAGGCGACAGGCGGGCCGCAGGCGCCGGCCGTCCTTGGGGTGATCGGGGCGGAGATACTGCTTCTGGAGGTGGACGAAGGCGCCTGCGATCTGGATAAGGCCCTTATAGAAGGCCCAGTGCTCGTCGCGGCCGCCGAGCCAGAGGTGTTCGAGGACGTCGTGGGCCTCGTAATAGCGGCCCTCGTTGAAACAACGGAAGTATCCCTGGTAGCACGGGTGCAGGGCCAGCGAAGGGTCGGCGCCGAGGCTCTCGACGAACTCGGTCATGCGGGTGTGCTTGTTCACGGGAAGAAAGGGACCAAAGGGACTGAAGGGACATAAAATGGGAGCCAGTGAGACTTATGTCCCTTCGGTCTTTTTCGTCCTTTATGTCCCTTGTTTGCGGCCCGCTGCAAAATTGCCGCTCGAATATCTCTCCCGGCCCGCGTATTACAAGCCGAGGGTACTGAATGGCACTTGCATCCGCCGCATTGATCTTGGTCGCGATGACAGGTCTCGGCGCGGCTTCGGCGTTTTTCTCCGCGATGGAGACCGCCATGTTTTCTCTCCAGCCGCGGCAAATCAAAGGCCTGCGAAACGCCCTGCCGGATGGCGCGGTCGACGCCCTCTTTGCCAATCCCCGCCGGCTCCTGAGCATGATCCTGCTCGCCGACACCCTCGCCAATCTGCCGCTTTGCCTGCTGGGTCTGTACGTCCTGAGCGCGTATGAAGCGGTCGACCTGCCGCTTTGGGGCGCGGCCCTGCTCCTCTTCATCCTGGTGGTGGGCGTGTGCGATCTCGCGCCCAAGGTCTACGCGTTGCGCCAACCGGAGCGCGTCGCCCGGCCCGCGGTGCGGATGATGCACTTCCTGCGGCCCGCGCTCGATCCGCTCTGCGCCGGGATGCAATCCTTGAGCGAACACATGGCCAACGCGCTCACCCCGGCGTCCCTGCGCCAGCCGCTCCAGTTGACGGGCGCGGAGTTCGAAGCCGCCGTCGCCGCCGGGGCCAAGGAAGGCGCGCTAGGCCCCGATGAGGGCCGGATGATCCAGGAAATCATCAAGCTCGGCCACAAAACCGCCAAGGCCTGCATGACCCCGCGCGTGGAAGCCTTCACCCTGCCCGACCACCTCACCAACGACGAAGCCGTCGCCAAATTGCGCCTGGAGCGTTACCGCCGGGTGCCGGTCTACGGCGAGACGCCCGACGACATCCTGGGCATCCTCGACGCGCGGAAGTTCCTGCTGGCCGTGGCGGCCGGCGATGCGCCGCCGTACAGCGAGGCGCTCGATCCGCCGTCGTTCGTTTCGGAGTCGATGCGCGCGTTGGATCTGATGCGCGGTTTCCTGTCCCGCCCTCAAGGCATGGCGATCGTGGTCGACGAATACGGCGGCACGGAGGGGATTGTGACGTTGGCCGACCTCATCGAAGAAGTGGTCGGCGACGCTGTCCCCGCCGGCGGGGAAGACCTCTACATCGAGCTGCTCGACGATCACCGCCTGCTCGTCGGCGGCCACGCGCGGCTCGATGACATCAGCGAACACCTCGGGTTCGAGCTCCAGGCCGAGGGGCTCGAGACGATCAGCGGGCTGATCTTCAATCGCCTGGGCTACCTGCCCAAAGCCGGCGCAACGCTCCAGATCGAGCCGTTGACCTTGACCGTGCGCCAGGTCTCGCGCAAACGCATCGGCGAGGTGCTGATCGAGAAACCGGCCGGGACCAACGAAGGAGTGGTCGCCTCGTGAGACCGTTCATCGAGCCATCGGCCGGGGCATTGATCGTCGGTTGTTTCGCGGTTTCGTTCCTGTACGCGGGGCTGGAGGCGGGGTTGGTGTCGGTGAGCCGGGTGCGGTTGCGCAGCCGGGCGGAGGGGGGCGACCGGGGCGCGGTCCGCTTGCAACGGCTCCTGCTCCACCCCGAGCGCCTGCTGGCGACCGTGCTGCTGGTCACGAACTTCGCGGATGTCGCGGCGCTGATCCTCGTCACGGAAGCCTTCGTGCGGAGATGGGGGCCGATCGGTTATCTGTGGGCGGGTCTGGCGCTGCTGCCGGTGTATTTGATCGGGGTCCAGCTCCTGGCGAAGTCGCTTTTCCGCCGTTTTCCGTACCGGGGGCTGGCGGCGCTGGCGCCACTCCTGGAGGCGACGTCGCACGTGCTGTCGCCGTTGATGAGCGTGGGGAGCTGGCTCACGCAACGCTGGTTCCCGGCGGACGGCTCGCGGTTGCACGGGCTCTTCGCGGCGCGCGAAGAGTTCAAATCGCTGGCGGCCGAGGGTGAACGCGTGGGCGCCTTGAGCGCAGCCGAGCGCGGGCTGATCCATAACGTGGTCGATTTCAACGGCCTCACTGCCCGCGATTTCATCCTCCCAGCCACAGCGGCGCTGCCCGTGGAGAGCATCGATCGCGTGGCCGACTTGCTGAAGTTCGCGCAGGAGAACGGCAACCTAGAATACATCCCGGTGGTCGATCCGGCTGGCAAACTGGTGGCGCTCATAGAGCGCGACGCGCTTCTGTTCGACCGCGACCTGCAACGCTCGGCAATTTCCTATCTGCGCCGCCGCCCCCTGACGGTCACGCCCGCCGAGCCCGCCTCGCGCGTGCTGCGCCGCCTGCGCGCCGCCCGAATGACGGCCGCCGGAGTCGAAGACGATGACGGCAGATTCATCGGTGCGGTGCGCACGCGAGACTTGCTGCAGCGGCTGGTGCGGTGAGGGTTAAAACCGATCCGAATCGATCGGCTCCCGCGCAGGAACGGCATCCAAATACCGTTGGAGATCGGCCGGACTTCCGAGCGCCGCTTCATCGCGCAAGTAATCCAGCGACATCCAAACCGCCAACTTCTCCCCCGCCGCGCTCGCCACGAACTGTTCCGCCGAGATGCCTTCGCGTTGCGCGAGTTCCTCCACCCGGCGCCGGATGGAATGCGGAAGCTGAACACTCAAAGGGGCGACGGCAGGAGCGCTCATGAAGAAGAAAGTAGACGCAGAAACTCACCCGGCAACACAATCCTCATCCCCAGGCTTTCCGCGCCGGCAAAGTGTCGGACGTTGTGAGTGATTATGTAACGGCAACTCGCCGCCAGCGCCAATTCCAAAACCATGTCGTCGTTTGGATCGGATAGATACGGACGCCAGAGATAGTAGATATTCTGCAGGTGGGCCGCGCTGGCCAGGGCTTGGAGAAATGCATTCACGTCTCGCACGCCGAGCCCCGGCGGCAAGTGTTCCGGTCGCGTTAACACGTCCCGCCATTCCGTATAAAGAGGCACGGAGAGACAAAGCTGATAGGCATGGGATGGAATGGCGCTGACCAAGGCGAAGCTCGCTCCAAGACGCGAGTGGGCGGCGGCGACCAGGACAGACGTGTCGAAGACGACTCGCATGAGGAGTCATTGATCTCCGATTCCGTCTTCAACGCAAACTTCGTGCGACCTCGAGGGCCTTTCCTTGCGCCGCGGACCTCATTGCGCTCTTATTTGACCCTCGCGCACCCATGGATACCGCTGAAATCCCGTTCCTTTCCGTCACCGCTCTCCAAGGTTTGCTCCGGAGCCGCGAACTCTCCCCCGTCGAGGCGCTCGACGCTCTCGCGGCCCGCATCGGGCTGGTCGACGGCACGGTCGGCGGGTATCTTTCCACCGATCTCGAACTCGCCCGCAAGGAAGCGGCCGCGGCCGACGTCTCGCTGCCGCTGGGCGGAGTCCCCATCGCGATCAAGGACGTGATCAACGTCGATGGCCACCCGTGCGGTTGCGCCTCGAAGATTTTGGCCGGCTACCGCGCGCCCTACGATGCCACCTGCATCGCGCGGCTGCGGGCCGCCGGCGCCATCCCGTTCGGGCGGGTGAACATGGACGAGTTTGCGATGGGGTCCTCCACGGAGAACTCGGGCATCCAGGTGACGCGCAACCCGTGGGACCCGACCCGAGTGCCGGGCGGCTCGAGCGGCGGGTCGGCGGCGACCGTGGCCGCGCACGAGGCGTTTGCCGCCCTCGGGACTGACACCGGCGGGTCCATCCGCCAACCGGCGGCGCTCTGCGGCGTGGTCGGCTTGAAACCCAGCTATGGCCGGGTGTCGCGGTATGGGCTCGTCGCGTTCGCCTCGTCGCTGGACCAGGTCGGGCCGATCACGAAGACGGTGGAAGACGCCGCGTTGCTCCTGGGGATCATGGCCGGCGAGGACGCGCACGATTCAACGAGTCTGGCGACGCCGGTGCCGGATTATGTCGGCGGGTTGCGGACGGAGGCGATCAAGGGCGCGCGGATCGGGTTGCCCAAAGAGTATTTTATCAGCGGCATCAATCCGCAGATCGAGTCGGCGGTCCGCGCGGCGGTGGATCATTACGAGAAGCTGGGCGCGGAAATCGTGGAGGTCTCGTTGCCGCACACGGAGCACGCGGTGGCGGTCTATTACATTATCGCGACGGCCGAGGCGTCTTCGAATCTGGCGCGTTTTGATGGCGTCCGGTACGGGCATCGCGCGGCCAACGCCACGGGGCTGCTCGATCACTACGGGCGCACGCGCGACGAAGGCTTCGGCGCCGAGGTCAAGCGCCGGATCATCCTGGGCACGTACGTGCTGAGTTCCGGTTATTACGACGCGTACTACCTGCGCGCGCAGAAGGTGCGGACGCTCATCCGGCAGGATTTCACGGCGGCATTTGAAAAATGCGACGCGTTGATCTGCCCGACCTCACCCGTGCCGGCCTTCAAGATCGGCGAGCGCACGAAGGATCCACTCTCGATGTACCTCGCGGACATTTTTACCATCGCCGCGAACCTCGCGGGCATTTGCGGCATCAGCCTGCCGTGCGGATTTTCGAGGGATCCGGAACTGCCGATCGGCCTGCAACTGCTGGGCCCGGCGTTTGCCGAAGAGCGTCTTCTGCAAATCGCCCACGCCTACGAGCAGAGCACCGACTGGCACAAACAGCGGCCGGTGATCGTTTAAAATTGAGGAATCAGGGCTTCGCTTCGATCCGGTCAAGAATGATCCGGGCCAAGGCGTCGAAATCCTTTCGGGCCTCCCCAACCCCAACCGAATGACTGCCGATGGCTCCGTCTGCCGCAGTCAATTTAAAGATTGGCTTGCGAGCCTCCTGAGCCATTGGAACTAAACTTCGGTAATGTTTTAGCCGCGCCAAACACATGGGGTCTGCCATCATTTGAGGTGAAAGCGATTGATCCTGCAGGACGCTCTCGCGGTAAACCTGCGGGATTCGCGCCGCCCAACGTTCGTAGGCCTTTACAGGCCGGGAGAGTCTCTCGCCGTGTTGCTGGATCAAGTAGCCGAGAACATTCATTTTCCCCTGCGGCAATGGAAAAGTAGGGGACGCCCAATTATCAAGGCGCTTACGCCAATCCTCGCGCCAGGTACGCAGTGTAGGTCCTAAATTCCGGAGTCCCTGCAACGAGAATAGATCAGCCGCCAATGGTATCACCACAAAGTCTGAGCCGATCAGCGCTGAGCGATTGATCGCACCGAGATGTGGGCCAACATCGGCAACGATCAGATCGGCCTTCTCTTGCTCGGCGGCCTTCTGAGCCAGAGTCCAAAACGCCGTCAGGATGCGGAATGGACGTTTGAGATTTACGCTTCCCAGGCTGTTGGGCCATTCTTGCGAGAGAAAATCTTCGAATCCGGCGAGAGCAAGATCTCCCGGCACGAGGTGCAAGGCCGAACTAATCCGCTGCGTGACGGGCTCGAGGATATCACCCATCTCCATGAGGGGTTCCACACACTGGTAGATCGTGCTGGCGCTCGAGCGCGGCGCGTCGACATCCCATAGTTCTTCCAATTTCTTTTCGGGCAAAAAGGCCGAAGTCAGATTCGCTTGGGGATCGAGATCGATCGCGATCACTTTCCGACCCATCTCGGAGAAGATCCAGGAGAGATGGTATACCAGGGAGGTCTTGCCGACCCCGCCTTTGTTATTGAAAAACGTGAGCACCGGGACACTCATGATGCCTGGCGGATGATGACCGCGATGAAGTTCTCTTCCACTTGGAATTCCGGCGGTGGATTTCCATTATGCGCCAACGCTTCACGGGCGATTGCTATTCCCGCCCCGAACCGCTGCGCGTACCCAAAGATTTTAAAAGCAGCGGCAAGCTGCGGATTGCGGTAATCCGCGCGCCCGGGCTGACCGAAGTTTTGCCTGGTGATGCTTCCGTACGGTCCGCCGGGATTGCTGATCTCGATTCGATCGTCGAACCAGTAGACGCGGACGGGAGCGCTCGTATTTTCATACGTGCGATGCATCACGGCGTTACGAGCCAGTTGCTGCAAGGCGGCGAGAGGATAGGGGCTGGAGCGGATCTCCCTGTCCTGCGAAGTAAAATCCACGCTGACGCTAAGATGCGCGGATAGTTTTTCGTCCAAGCGGCGCAGGATGTCGCTGATGGTGCCGCTGATTTCCATTTCATCTACCACTGGATCGGAAAGTTTGACACCTCGAATCCGCAAAAACTGGATGTAGCTCCCGGAGATCCAGGTGCGGGGAGTGGTTCCGATGCATAGCAGCCCCAGCACCGTCGGAATGGCATGATCCACCGACGCGATCATGCCGCACGACGCCAAACGCTGCTCGTACGAACGGGCGTTCGCCGCGAGCACATCAGGCGCGACCGCATTCGGCAGATATTCATTCTCGAAAACTCCGCGGTTGAGATCGGACAAAGTGCAAGGCGAAATCGGATGCGCCTCGAAATGCAGATCGCGATAGCGGCGCTTTTCATTGAGGATGCGCTCATCCTGCGCCGAGGCGATGTCGCGGCGCGGCCCCGTGCGAATCCAGATGCGGCCCTGATAGCGGACGGGCGGAGCATCCGCCGGCCATACGGTGACCACGGCCACGCTGGCGCCTTTGACCGCCCGCTTCTCCACGGTCAACGACGGTGGCGGCAGAATGTTTCCGCTGGTCTTCAGGTTGGCCAACGTCAGAAGCAACTGGTCAGTCACTTCGATGTTTGTCGGCGCCCCTCGATCGTCGATTCCAATAAAGAGCACTCCCGGGAGCTGATAGTTTGGAAGGTCATTTGAAAAGGCACAAACTGCTTGCGGACCTTTTTCCGGCGCGCTTCCGGCCCAAGCTTCCTTGCGTTCGACGCGATCAGACTCGAGATCGTCCAGCAATGCCTCGAGTTCAATGTCGGTCAGACGAGTCATGGTGAACGGATTGCACGGATCATCCAAATTACAGTCGCTGCCCATTCATTCATAGAACCTTTTGAAAAGGAGCCTGTCGGCAGGTGCATTTCTGAGCCGGGACATGCATGGTGATTGCGAGCCATGGCCATTCACATTCTCGTCACCGGGGGCACCTTCGATAAGGAATACAACGAGTTGACCGGGCAGCTGTTTTTCCAGGAAACGCATCTGGCCGAGATGCTCGAACGCGGACGTTCGCGGGTGGCCGTGAACATCGAGATCCTCATGATGATCGACAGCCTCGAAATGACCGCCGCCGATCGCGCGCGGATCGTCCGGCATTGCCAGCAGACGCCGGAGGATCGCATCGTCATCACCCATGGCACCGACACCATGACCGACACCGCCGCCGCCGTCGCGCGAGAGGTGTTCGGCAAGACGGTCGTGCTCACCGGCGCCATGATCCCATGGACGTTCGGCAGTTCGGACGGGCTCTTCAATCTCGGCAGCGCCCTTTCCTTTGCCCAAGTATTGCCCGCCGGCGTCTACGTCGCAATGAACGGCAAATGCTTCGCGTGGGACCGCGTCCGCAAGAATCGGGAGCGCGGGGAATTTGAGGAAATTGCCGGCCCTTAACTCGACGACACCAGCATGATCCCCACCGTGATCAACAACGCGCCCGCCACCAGCGGCAGCGTGAGCCGTTCTTTCAGGAAGATCGACGCGCCCAAGGTCACGATGATCACGCTCAACCCCTGAAAGGGAAACAGGAAGCTCAACTGCAGTTTTTGCAAGAGCCCCAGTTGCACGAAGAACGACACCGTCATCGCGCCGATGCCGCCCGCAAAAAACCAGCCGCGCGCCCGGGCGCTCAGGGGCGGCTCGCCATCGATCCCGCGCTTGAGCAGGAGCTGGCCGGCAACAAACGTCAGCAGCGAGACCAGGATCAGAAATAACATCAGCGCGTTCATCGCTCAGATCCGCGCGTCGAGCCGGGCAAAGGGTTTGGCGATGACGAGCAATCCCAGCACGATGAAGCCCACTCCGATCAGTCGCCGGTCGTTGATGACCTCCCCGAGAAACAGCCAGCAGCTCAGCGGCACGAGAACGTGCACCACGTTGGAAAGCGTGAAGGCCACGCCCAGCGGGATGGACCGCAGCGCCTGCATCCACGCGAAAAAACTCAGGATGGTCAACCCGATCCCGATCCACACGTAGCCCGACTCCAATCCCGAGATCCCGAGCCACGGCATCGGCGAGGCCAGATGCGCCGTTTTCGACGCGCCGATCTTTAAAAAAACTTCCGAAGCGGTCCCGGTCAGCGCGCAGAGGAGCAGTTGAAAATAGGGCTTGAGGAAGAATCGCAAAATGGGATTCACGCCGGAGTCATCCATGCTCAAGGCGAGGAGACCGCCCGATAAAAGCGGGCCGCCGGTTGGGGCTGCGTCGAATCTGTGTAGGTAAAATGGCCGTTGTCATCGGCCGTTAAAACGGGGCCGTCGCCCGTCCATTGGTTGCTGGCGAGCGTACCGGCATACTGCGGTTGATAAGCGGCGCCGGGGGTTCCAGTATAGAGAATCGTGACGGCTGTCGCCGTGCGAGTGATCGACAGGGCGGCGAGCGGGGATGCCTTCGGAAAAGTCAGCTTGAAAATCGAGCCTTGATCGCCCCCGGAGCCACCGGCGCAGGCGCCGTAGAGGTTGCCGTCGCTGCCTTGGAGCAAAGTAGACTGCGGGTGCAAACCGTCGCCGGCCGGGCCCGTGAAGCTGTGGATCGTGGTGAGGGTCTTGCCGTCGCTGGAGAGTTGATAGATGGAGCCGTAGCCGCCCGCGCCACCCCCATTGGTCGTGCCGTAGAAGTTGCCGTTGCTGGCCTGGAGCGGAGCCCCGTAGGGATTGGCGCCGTCGCCGCTGGCGCCGGTAAAGCTGTGCAGGTTCGCAAACGTCTTCCCGTCGGCCGAGACGCGGAAGACCATGCCGTTGCCGCGCGCGCCGGCTCCGAGGGTCGTGCCGTAGAACGCGCCGTCGATGCCCTGGATCAACGCTGCTTCGGGAAAAGCGTAGCTGTCGCTGCCGTTGAAGACGTGCAGGATGGTGAACGTCTTCCCGTCGGCCGAGAGCCGGAAAACCACGCCATTGTCGGGCGCATCGCTTTCCCCTTGAGTCGTGCCGTAGAAGGCGCCGTCGCTGCCCTGGAGCAGCGCGGCGGATGGCAGATCGCCCGTGCCGTTGCTCCCGGTGAAGCTGTACAGGGTCGTCAACGTCTTCCCGTCAGCCGAGAATCGGAAGATCGACCCGATGGTGTTCGCGCCACCCCCGGCGGTCGTGCCGTAGAACGCGCCGTCACTGCCCTGGATCAGACCGTTGGGAGCGGCCGCGATCGACGCGCTGCCGGGGAAACTGTACAAGGTCGCGAACGTCTGCCCGTCGGCCGAGAGCCGGTAGAGCGTGCCGGCGCTGTTCGCGCCACCGCCGGTGGTCGCGCCATAAAAAGCGCCGTCTTTGCCCTGGAGCAAAGCGCTGGCCGGGTTGAGACCCTCTCCGTTGGCGCCGGTAAAACTGTGCAGGGTCGCGAACGTCTGCCCGTCGGCCGACAGGCGAAAGATGGAGCCGTGGTTGCTCGTCCCGCCTGCATTGGTCGTGCCGTAGAGGGCGCCGTCGCTGCCTTGAATAAGGGCCGCTTGAGGATCGGAGCCCTCGCCGGCGGCGCCGGTAAAGCGGTGCAGAGTCGTCAATGTCGGGGCCGTCTGACTGTTGCCGTCCAGACCCGTTGAAGCCAGGATGAGCGCAACGAGCAAAAAACGACGGATCATGGACGGAAGACGTGGCATTTTCCTTCGGGAACTACAGGCCATTTTTCTGTTCGATCCAGCTGATTGCCTGTTCAAATACCTCCTTGGGGGCCCACACGTGGCCGCCGTCAAACTCGTACGCGCTGAAGCGCGCCGGGTTGCCGATGGCCAGCTTCATGCGGTTGACTTCCTCCCGGTTGGGGTCTGACTTGCCCATCGTCATCGCGACGTAGAGTTTGCCGTTGCGCTGCATCCCGCCCACGTCGTAACCGGTCTGGGTCGAGGCGGCGCCGGCGCTTTGCAAGATCACGCCGCCGAAGCCCGGCCGGGCCTGCACGAAGAGCGAGCTGCCCCGCGCGCCGCCCGAGTGCCCGGTGGCAAACTTGTGGCCTTCCTCGATCCGCACGCGCTTGATGACATCGTCATGCGCGGCCAGGAAGTTGCCGATCACCGGGCCCCACGGGCCGTTCTTGGAGTCGACGAGCAGCACCACAGCGTAACCTTTGGCTTTGAGATGATCTGCCATCTCGCCCATGTCCGCGTTGCCGCCGGGGGACATGATGAACATGCAGGGCCATTTCTTGAAGGGCTGGGCCGCGTACCCTTTAGGCAGCCACAACCTGTAATGCCACACGCCGACCGCGGTCTGCGCGTCTTTGGGTGAACTGAAAATGCGGGTTTCGGCGATCGTCGGCGCTTTGGTCAGCTCACACGTGATCGGGATTTCGGTTTCCTCGGGGAGCGGGGTGTCGAACGGGGTGGTTTCGGCCAGGCAGGCGCCTGCGCTGGCCAGCAAGCAAACGGCAAAGGCGAGACGAGTCATCATTGGGCCGGTTGGGTTGGTTGGGGGTCGAAGCGGTAAACGAGCACCGCTCCATTGTCGCGCGCCGCGGCGACTGAATGTCCATCGGGCGAAAACGCGACGGCGTTGATCTTGCCCGCGCCTGCTTCCGGCGGCCACGAGGCGGCGGCCTTGCCGGTGGCGGCGTCCCAGGCGCGCAGGATGCCATCGTAGCCGCCGCCGAGCAGCCAACGGCCATCCCTGGAATATTGCAACGTCCCGATGCCACCCACGGACGTCACGTGCGGCGACTCGCGGCGGGTCCAGCCATCCGTATTCCAGAAGGTAATTTCGGCGGGATGATCGCGGTTTTCATAGCCGTCCTGGGTGCCGCAAACGAGCGTCTTGCCGTCGGGCGAGGCCGCCATCGAGAACACGAACGTCTCATGCTGGTCCAGCGCCGACGGCCAGAAGAGGTGCTCCCAGGAGAGGGAATCCACCACGTTGAAGCCCTTGGAAGCGGCATACGCCAACCGGCGCCCATCGGGCGGCACGAACGCGATGCTCATGACGTTGTATTTCTCGTCCGGGATATTGCGCAGTTGCTCCCAGGTCGTCGCCTTCCACACGCGCAGCTCGCCGTGTTGATTGACGATCTGGTTGAACCCGCTGGCGGCCACGGTCTGCCCGTCGGGCGAGAAACGGATCGCGTGCACGCCGCACACGCCGTCCTCCAGCCAGCGGGTCGGCTGCGGGTCGAGCTTGGGCGTGCGGAGATCCCAGATGGCCATCGAGCCGGGCACATTCGGGTCGCGCATGCGGGCGGCGGTGCCGACCGCCAGCCAGCGGCCATCCGGAGACGTCTCGATGGCGTTGAGCACGCCCTTGGCGGCGAGCGTCGTTTCCCATTGGACCGCGCCGTTGTTCAACTGCCAACGCACCAGGTGCGCCCCGCCGTAGCCGACGAAGAGGCTGGCGCCATCCGGCGCGTACTGAAGACTCCAGGCCTGAGTGGCAGGGTCGTCCTTGCCGCCCTTGAGGGCGAGGCGCTGTTCCGGCGGGGCGGTCGGGTTTTCCTTGAGCATTGCCCAATCCCGCCAGTACTTGAACGCGGACCGGCTCAGCCAGTTCGTGGTCCAGCGGTTGTCATCGATGCGGGCGAAGAGTTCGCGCGCGGTGTCGCGGTCGCCGAAGAGGCAGGCGAACCGGCAAAAATTATTCAGGTTCCACTCCGAGCCGGGCCATTTGCGGTCCAGCTCGCGGAACCCCTCGCGCATGAGGGGCCATTGGATCGTGGAATATTGGTTGAGATACCCATCGGCGTATCCTTCCGAGAGACTCCAGGCGATGCGGGCGTAGATGCCCATGCCTTCGCCGGAGCGGTTGGAGCGGCCGGCCTCCAAGGCAAATGCTTCCCAATCGCCTTTGTCGCCGTACGCCCGGAGGTAGTTGGCTTTGTTGAAGTAGAGGGAGAGGTAGCCGGGCTCGACCGCGATTGCCTTGTCAAAGAGCCGATTGTACTCCTCGGCGTCCATGCCTTGCTGCACCCCGAGCCGCAACATCGCGTTGTACCAGTCGGGGCCCGGCGGCGGGTCAGCCTTGGCAAAGGAAGCAAGCGTCGCCTGCGCCTTGGCTGCCCGTTCGGGATTCGGCGCCAACTGGACGTGCCGGTCGTACCGGCTGGCGCCATGGAGTGCGTTGAGTTCGACGATGCAAAGCGCGACCGAGTTCGGGAACGCCGCCTTCCAGTGGGTGAGCCGTTCGTCCACGTTTTCGAACGGGAGTTGGTCTAGCTCCAGGGCGTCGTAGAAGGCGGGCAACGTCCAGACGCCGTCGGGAAAACGGTCCTTCTTGGCTCGTAGGTCGGCGGCGGTCGACTCCAGGGCCGCGTAATCTTCTTTGACGAACGCGTCCGTGACCTGGGTCATGAAGTCGCGCCGGTTTTGCCGGCCGGCGATGCTCATCGCCGCAAGCGGCCCCGCCACCGCCAGGAACATCGCGGCGGACAAGAGAAAACCAGCAACCCTGAAACGACTCATCCGGCCATTATAGCATGGCGCGCGGTCAGGCCGCATCTGGAATTACCCGATCCAGCACTTTCGCGCTCGACAGCACGCCGGGCACCCCCGCGCCGGGATGCGTGCCGGCGCCCGCGAAGTACAGGCCGCGCACATCCTCGCTGACGTTGTGCGGCCGGAACCACGCGCTCTGGGTCAGGATCGGCTCGAATTGAAACGCGCTGCCGGCGTAGGCGTCGAGCTGCGACTCGAAATCGAGCGGGGTGAAAATCCGCTGCGTCACGATGTGCTCGCGCAAGCCGGGGCAGAGCTCGGGCAGTTCCAGGGACGCTAGGATGGCGTCGGCGTACCGATCTTTGACGCCTTCCCAATCGATGTCGCCGCGCAGGTTGGGCACGGGCGACAACACGTAAAAACATTCGCCGCCGGGAGGCGCCAGGCTCGGGTCGGTGCGGGTGGGGGTGTGCAGGTAGAGCGAGAAATCCTCCGCGAGCGCTTTTTTGTCGAAAATGTCGGAAAGCAATTCCTTGTACCGGCGAGTGAGGACGATCGTGTGGTGCGCGAGATGCGGGTACTGTTTATCCGTGCCGAAGTAGATAACAAATAAGCCCATCGAGTACCGCATCCGCTCGAGGCGGCGGTCGGTCCAGCGGCGGCGATGCTCAGGCGCGACGAGCTTGCGGTAAGTGTTGGCGACGTCGCCGTTGGAGACGACGACCTTCGCGGGAAAACGCCGCCCGTCCTCCAGGCGCACGCCGGTCGCGGCGCCGTTTTCCACCGTGATCTCGGCCGCGCGGGCGTTGAGGCACAGCTTGCCGCCCATTTCGGCGAACAGTTTCAGGAGCCCGTCGACCACGGCGCCCGTGCCGCCCATGGCGAAATGCACGCCCCATTTGCGCTCGAGATAATGGATCATCGAGTAGATGGAGCTGGACTGAAACGGGTTGCCCCCGATCAGCAGCGGATGAAAGCTGAACACCTGCCGCAAATGCTCATCTTTGATGAACTGCGAGGTGAGTTGATACACCGACCGGTACGATTGCAGGCGCACGAGATCCGGCGCGACCTTGAGCATGTCCCAGACAGTGGAAAACGGCTGGTCGGCCAGATCGGTGAACGCCTTGTCGAAGATCGCCTTCGAGCGCGCCACAAAGCGCAGGTATCCGGGAACGTCATCCGGGTTGAAGCGCCGGATTTGCTCGATGATCTGCGCCTCGTCGCCGTTGTAATCGAATACCCGGCCATCGTGGAAAACGATCCGGTAAAAGGGATCGCACGGCACGATCCGGACGTAATCCGCCGTCTTCTTCCCGCCTAAAGCGAAGAGTTCGTCGATCAGAAACGGCGCTGTGATGATGGTGGGCCCGGCGTCGAAGGTGAACCCATCCTGCCGGTAGACGTACGCCCGGCCGCCGGGTTGGTCGCGCATCTCGAGCAGCGACACGTCGTACCCGCGCGCCTGGAGCCGGAGGGCGGATGCGATCCCGCCAAACCCGCTGCCGATGACAACCGCCGTGTCCATCAATCCTGCGCCACCCGGCGCACCAGCCCGATCAGCTCTCCCAAACCCAGCTTTACTTCCGCCGGGAAACCGGCGCCCACCACCTCGCGATCCGCCTGGGCAAACAGGTCGTCCATCGTGCGCGTGAGCCGGCCGATCGCGCCGCTTTTGGCGACGAGTTCGCGCGCCTTGGAGACCTTCGCCTCTGTCGCCGGCCCGTTGCCCAGGCACATTTGCAACAGGCCGCGGTCGGCCTCGTTGAGCAGGGCGAAGGCGGTGCGCATGAGGAAGGTTTTCTTGCCTTCGGAAATGTCATCGGGCGTCTGGCTGTCCGACACCTCGAAGCGGGAAAACTCGCGCAGATCGTTTTGAATCTGAAACGCCAGCCCGGCCGGCTGCGCGATGCGCGCGATGGCCGCCAGCTCGGCGTCGCCCGCGCCGACGAGGATCGCCGCCATGGCCAGCGGGCATTCGATGGTGTAGCGCGTGGTCTTGAGCAGATACATCTGCTCGATCTCGGGCAGGCTCACCTTGGAAACGTCACGCGTGCCGTGGATGATATCCGCCGCCTCGCCGAAGCCGGTCTCCACCATGCAGCCGAGCACGAGCACGCCAAGTCGCGCCTTCATCGCGGGATCGAGCCCGCTTTCCAGGAGACATTTCTGGGCCAGGGCAAACAGGATGTCGCCCAAGACGATGGCCAGATTTCCCCCGACCCGCGCCTTGTCCGAGTACGCGGTGAGCCGCCCTTCGATGACCCGGTGCAGGGAGGGCTGCCCGCGGCGGCACTCGGCGCGGTCGATGATGTCGTCGTGCACGAGGATGAACCCGTGGAGCAGTTCGAGCGACGTGCCCACCGCCAGCAGATCGCGCGAGACCGCCTCTCCGCCGGCGAACACCCCGTGCGCCAGGAGGAACAACAGCGGCCGCAGTCGTTTGCCCGGTCGGCACACGAACGCCGCCAGGTCATCGTACAAGACGGGAAACGCCGCCTGGGCGTCGCGTTGGGCGCCGAGGTACTCGGCCATGTAGGCGTCGACCGCGCCGCGCAGGGCGCCCAGATCGCGCAAACTCCGGGCCGGGACCGGCGGGGGCGGAGGCGAAAGCAGAGAGACTGGCACAATGGTCATACGCGAAGCCGTCTTTTCCGGATGCCGCAAGGTGGCTTCCGCGCTATCGTCCTCGTCTCTAGCGGGAAAACGCGGCCATGTCATTTGCAAAAACGCTCAGCCGCCTGGACTTGCCCGCGTTTGCCCGCCTCCTCGCGCCGTGCGATGACGCCGCGCTGGAAGCCATGGCCGCCCGTTCGCAGGCGCTCACCCGGCAGCATTTCGGGCGCACGATGCGGCTGTTCGCGCCGCTGTATCTCTCCAACGAGTGCGTCAACAATTGCAAATACTGCGGCTTCTCGCGCGACAACCCGATCCTGCGCGTGACCCTGGAGATCGACGCCATGCTCGCCGAGGCGCGGCACCTCGCGGCCGAGGGTTTTCGCAACGTGCTGCTCGTCGCCGGCGAACACCCCAAATTTGTCTCGGGCGACTACCTCGCGCAATGCGTGCGGCGGTTGCGCGAGGAGGGCGGCGTGCCGAGCGTCTCCCTGGAGGTCGCGCCGATGGAAACGGCCGACTACATCCCGCTCGTGGCCGCGGGCGCCGAGGGGCTTGTGGTTTATCAGGAGACGTATCACCGGCCGACCTACGCGGAGATGCACACGAGCGGGCCGAAGCGCGACTTCGACTGGCGGCTCGATTGCCCCGAGCGGGCGTACGCGGCCGGCTTCCGCCGGCTGGGGATCGGCGCGCTTTTTGGCCTGCACGACTGGCGCGAGGAGGCGCTCGCGCTCGGGGCGCACGTCGATTATCTGCTGCGGCGTTGCTGGAAGGCGCAACTCACCGTGAGCCTGCCGCGGTTGCGGCCGGCGGCGGGGGAATTCGAGCCGCGGTCCGTTTTGCCGGATCGCGAGCTGGTCCAACTCATCTGCGCGCTGCGGATCGCGTTTCCCCAAGTGGGGATCGTCCTGAGCACGCGGGAGCCGCAGGCGCTGCGCGACGCGCTGATCCCGCTCGGGGTCACCATGATGAGCGCGGGCAGCCACACGGAGCCGGGCGGTTACACCGGGCAGGGTCGGAACGCGCTGCACCACACGGTGCGCGGGCGGCAGACCTCGGCCGGGGAATTGGCGGAGGGCGCGCTGGCGACGGGGCAATTCGACATCGCGGATCTTCGCAGCGCGGGACAAATCGCCGATCGCCTGCGGCAGGACGGGTTCGAACCGGTGTGGAAGGATTGGGACAACGCGCTGGCGCAATGACGATCCAGCTCAACGGTGAGCCGCGGACGATCGCGCCCGGCACGACGATCCCCGCGTTGCTCGCGCAGTTCGACCTGCCCGCGCCCAGCGTGCTGGTCGAGCACAACGGCACGGCGTTGTTCCGTGCCGATTGGGGCGCGGCGCGCCTGGCCGAAGGCGACCGCGTGGAAGTGATCCGCGTGGTCGCCGGCGGGTAGCGTTCACCGGTACGCCTCATCCAGCGCCAGCGCGCCGCAACCGATCAACCCGGCGTCGGACCCGAGGCTCGCGGGGACAATCGCCAGGCGCTCGTGAAACACCTTGTCTGTGCGCGCGGCGATGCAGCGCCGCACCGGCTCGAAGATCAACTCTCCCGCTCGCGCCACGCCGCCGCCGATCACGATGGCATCCGGGTTTAAAAGCCAGATTACGTCGGCCAGCGCCGCGCCGATCATCTCGCCGGTTTCCAGCCAGATCTCGCGCGCGATCGGGTCGCCGCTCTGCGCCGCGAGGGCGAGCGCTTCCGGCGTGCACTCCGCCACGACGCGGCCGTTGCCGATGAGCCGGTATTTTGCCCGGGCGCGCTCCGCGATCTGCTGGTTGCCCACGTACTCTTCTAACGCGCCGAAATTCCCGTACGGGCCGGGCACGCCCCTGTAATCGATGCTCATGTTGCCAATCTCGCCCGCTCCCATGCGGCTGCCGCGAAACAGGCGCCCGTCCAGGATCAAGCCGCCGCCCACGCCGGTCCCGAGCGTCATGCAAACCACGTTGTCGTGCCCGCGCGCGGCGCCGAAGCGCCACTCGGCGTAGGTCATGGCGTTGGCGTCGTTTTCAATCGCGGCCGGGAGGCCCGTGCCGTCGGCCAGCAGGCGGCGCAACGGGACGTCGTCCCAGCCCGGGACGTTCGTGAGATGATCGACGATGCCGGTGCGGCAATCGACGATCCCCGGCAGGCCCGCGCCCACCGCCGCGACCCCCGGCTGCAAGGCGCGCAAGTCCGCAATCGACTCGAAGATGGCCCCGAGCAACGCGTCGGCCGTGGCAAAATCGAGCGTCGGCAAGCTCGGCGCGCGGTGCGTGATCACCCCCTCGCAGACGACCCCCATCTTCACCGTGGTGCCGCCAAAATCGATGCCGACGGCCGCTTGGGGAGGGATGGGATTCATGATGCCAGGATCTTTCGGCGGCTGCGCGGGGCCGCGGGATTATGCGCTCCGATGATTCGCAACCCGTGGAGCGTCAGGTCGGGATCGATCACGGCCGGGAATGCCGCGGCCAGACACTGCGCGTCACCGCCCGTGGCGACGATTTTCCAGGGCCCGAGTTCCCGCTGCATCTCGCCGAGGATTCCGCGCACGAGGCCGCGATAACCGTGCCACACACCGGCCTCCATCGCCGCCCGGGTGGCGCGGCCGACCACGGACCGGGGTTCCCCTTTTAGCCGCACCGGCGGCAGGCCCGCGGTCCGCTCGTGCAGGGCGTTCGCCAGCATGCTCAGGCCGGGCGCGATCACACCGCCCAGGAAACGCCCGGCGCCGTCCAGCGCGTTGAATGTCGCGGCCGTCCCGAGATCGACCACGATCATCGGCCCGGGCGCGTGCCGGGCCAGCGCGCTGACGAGATTCGCCAGCCGATCCGCCCCCAGCGTCCGCGCTCCCTTGTAACCGGTCACGTCCACGCCCCCCAGGTTCAGCTTCGGGCCCACGCGCAGGATCGGCTCGGGCAGCGTGTGGATCACCACATCCGCCGCCGCCGGCGCCACCGACGAAAGCACCACGCGGCGATAGCGCCATTGACCCAGCGCGCGGATCAACCCCGAGGCGGTCAACCCCGCGGTGGCCAACCGGACGGTCTTGCCGTGAAGATGGCGGGCGGTTGCCCGGCGCAACTTCACCGTCGTGTTGCCGATGTCGACCAACAAAAACTCCGTCGAAACAGCCATGCCCTATATAATAAGAGCCTACATCAGCCGCGCGGGCACGAAAAACCGGAGCAGGCCCTGGCCCTTGGCGATTCGCCCGGCCTCCACGCACATGAGCGACGCCTTATCGAACGCCAGGTTCTCCGCGTCCTCCATGCCCAGCAGCGCGGCCGCCAGCAGACTCAAGTCCGGTTGATGCCCAACGATCATCACCTCGGCCAATTGTTGATAGGCGCGCAGTTCGTCCAGGCCGGTCTCGGGTTCCATGCCGCTGGCCAGGAAGGCGGCCGCCTGCGGCGCGACCTTCAACGCGTCTCCCACGCCCTCCGCGGTTTGCCGCGCCCGGCGGTACGGGCTCGTCAGGATCAACGCCGGCGTGATCCCGCTCCGCACGCAGAACCGCCCCGCCGCCCGGGCCTGGTCGAACCCAAGGGGCGTCAGTTCCCGCGCGGCATCGGTTGTGCGCGCGCTCTCGGCGTCGGCGTGGCGCAGGAGGTAAATCTTCACATCACCATGCCTCCGTCGACGGTCAACACCTGCCCGGTGATGTATCCCGCTTCGGCGCTTGCCAGGAACGCCACGGCGGCGGCAATCTCCTCCGGCGCGCCGAAACGGCCGAGCGGCACGCTGGCGATCACGTTTTTTTTGAGTTCGTCGGAGAGCCCGTCGGTCATGTCGGTGGTGATGAACCCCGGCGCCACGGAGTTGACCGTGATCCCGCGGCTGGCGAGTTCGCGGGCGAGCGATTTCGTCAGCCCGATAAGTCCCGCCTTGCTCGCCGCGTAGTTCGACTGCCCGGCGTTGCCCGCGAGGCCGCTCACCGAACTGATATTGATGATCCTCCCCTTGCGCGCCCGGAGCATCCCGCGTTGAAAGGCCTGGATGAAGAAAAACGCGCCCTTGAGGTTTGTGTCCAGCACGGTGTCCCAATCGTTGACCGACATCCGCATGCTCAAGCCGTCCCGGGTGACGCCCGCGTTATTGACCAAAATGTCGACCCGCTCGAACTCCGCCTGGATCTTCGCGCCCACGGCGAGGACCTCGTCGCTGTTGGCGACGTCGGCCGCGTAGGCGGTCGCGAGGCCGGGGTGGGCGGCGTTGATTTCATCGGCGGTGCGTTGGGCATTGGCTTCGGTGCGGCTTACAACGGCCAGCCGGGCGCCATCGGCGGCGAGCCGCAAGGCGATGGCGTGGCCGATGCCGCGGCCCGCGCCCGTGACGACGGCGACCTGGCCCGCGAAAGGGAGTTGGGGGTTCATGCCGGGAAAGTGGGCCGGATCGATCAGATTGCAAGACGCGCGGGGACGATCATTTACAAGGGCAGCCGCGATTTGTTAGTCGTCATGACTCTGAGAACCCAAACGCTCACCTTTGCCGCCATCCTTTTCGTCCGCGCCGCCAGCGGCCAGGCGCCAACCCCGTCTCCCGCGCCGGATTCCAAGGAAGCCAAGGAGTTGACCGAAGGGCGGACGGTTCTCCTCGCCGCGTACGCGCCGTATTTGCAGGCGTACAACCAGGCCCATAGCGCGCTGCTGGCCGCCGGCGGGACATCGGCCAACGGCCTGAATACGAAGGAAGACATCGCCGCCCGCAAGGCGCTCATCGACGCCTGCTCGGCCGCCAACGACAGTATGATCACCTTTCTCAACACGGAGCCCGCCATCCTGCGCCAGGAGTTGGCCAAGATCCCGATGGAGCCCGCCAAGATCGACGAATACCTGTCAAATTTCACCCCCGACCCGACGACGCCCCAACTCCTCCAGATTCGCACGCAGGCCGGCGAGATGTTCAAGGACATGAGCCAATCGATGACGCTGCTGTCCGATTCCTATGGCCGGTGGAAGCTGGGGAAAGGCGGGATGATCATGTTCAAGAAGCAGTCCGATAGCAAGGAGTTCGGCGCCGTGATCAAACGCATCCAGCATTCGATTGCCGAGCAGACTGCGGCGCAGGCGCTCCTGAAGGCGGGTGATCCCAAGAGCGCGGGCCTGGATGCGTCACCTTCGCCGTCGCCGGGAACGTCCGGGTTGGCCGCTCCCGCGCCGACCCCGAAGCCGACGCCCGAACCGGCGGATTAGTTGGCCCGTTGCCCGCGTCCAAATCTGGGCGATTGTCCGCGTTGCCGATGACTCCAGCCGCTCAGGCGTCCGATTCCGAACTCGACCGCGTGGAAGCGGTGCGGCGGGCGTTTCCCGCCGAAGGCCTGTTTGCCGCCAAGGAATGGCTGCTTTCCCCTCACGCCTTCTCGCTGGAGGAGTCGTTCATCGAGGAACTCGAGAAGCTCGGATACCGCCTGCACCTCTTCCAGCGCGCGTGCAACCGCCTTTACCAATTGAGCGTCAGCGGCAAGCAGCCCGCGTGGATCGCCGCCTATCTCGACGCCGGCAAGCCGCCAGAACTCGTCGCGCTCAGCCGCGAACGCCGCCTGCGCGATGAAATCGCTCGCGTCATCCGGCCCGACGTCATCCCGACCGAGACGGGTTTCACCATTGCCGAGCTCGACACCGTCCCCGGCGGCATCGGCCTGACCGCGTGGCTCAACCAGACGTACGCCGCGCTCGGCGAGGACGTCGTCGGCGGCGCGACCGGCATGATCGACGGGTTCCGGTCGGTGTTTCCGCGCGGCGACATCGTCATCAGCGAGGAAGCGGCGACCTACCGGCCCGAGATGGAGTGGATGGCCGAGCAACTCAACCGCGACGAAGCCGGTCTCTGGCGCGTCGTCGGCCCGGAAGCGGCCGCGGTCGCTCCTGCGCTGGCGAGCGCCAACGGCACGCCGGCCAACTTCTACCGTTTTTTCGAGCACTTCGATCTCGCCAACGTCTCGGCCGCGCCGTCGTTGATGAAGGCCGTGCGCGACGGCAAGGCAAACGTCACCCCGCCCTTCAAGCCGTATCTGGAAGAGAAGATGTGGTTTGCCCTCTTCTGGATGCAGCCGCTGCGCGAATACTGGCGGCGCGAACTCGGGGAACGTCACTGGCTCAAACTCCAGAAGGTGATCCCCTACACGTGGATCCTCGACCCTGAGCCGCTGCCGCATCAGGCGGTGATCGCCGGGCTGGAGATCAACGATTGGCGGGAGCTGGGCGCCTTCAGCCAGCGGCGGCGGGAGTTGATCCTGAAAATCAGCGGTTTCTCGGAACTGGCCTGGGGCAGCCGGGGCGTGGATCTGGCCCAGGACCTCTCGCACGCCGAATGGCTCGCCGCGGTGAAGCGGGCGCTGGAGCGTTTCCCGACCAATCCGATGCTGCTCCAGCGCTTCCACAAAGGCCGGCTGGTCGAGCATCCGTACTGCGATCCGCAGACGGGGAAAATCGAAACCCTGCGCGGCCGGGTGCGGCTGTGTCCCTATTATTTCCTGATCGAGGGCAAGGCGAAGTTGAGCGGCGTGCTGGCGACCGTCTGCCCGGCCGACAAGAAGCTGCTGCACGGGATGAAGGACGCCGTGATCGTGCCCGCGCGGGCCGGATGAAAGTTTTGCCCCTCTTCGCGAAAGAAAATAATTGACGCCACGCCTCCCCAAGCGGCAATCTCCCTCCACGCATGAAACCAATCTTTGCCCTTCTGCTCACGTACGTCATGATGACCACGCAGACCTTCGCGATCAGCGGGGGGCCGGTTTTTGGCGGCGGGGGGGTCAGCGTCCCCGGGATTTACTCAGGGGTCCTGCAAGGCGTGACCGAGGTGGACGGCGGCGCGACGGGCGGCCCGGCGATCCCTGGCGATCCGGTGACCGGTGACGCCGGAACGGGCACGGCTTCCAACGCCATCGGGCTCTTCGATTTGACGATTCCCCAAGCGGCGCTCTCGACGGGCACCTTCCTGCTCTTTGCCGACGGCGTGGTGTTCGGCGGCACGATCGACGCCTCGGGCGACATCGACACCGGCGTGATCCAAGGCATTCTTCAGGGCGCGTACAACTTCACGCTTCAGACCACCGACGCCAATGGCGCCCTCGTCAGCATTCCGATCGGCGCGACGGCTCTCGGCCGGCTGACGGCCCAGGTCTCCAACCCGACCAGCTCGTTTGCCACGAGCCTGGCTCGTCTCATCGGGACGGCGGATCTCGGCATTAACTTCGGTCAGGTGGATCCCACCAATTTCGCGCCGATCATCAGCCGCACGATCACGTTTGACGTGCTGGGCTTCAAGCAATCGAACTAGGCGTTCACGCCTTCCCGGCGCCGGCAAGCGCCGGCCATGATGTCAATGCGGATCGCGCGCCCCGCCGGCCAGGCGTTCACGCTGTTGGAGTTGGTGACGGTCATCCTGATCATCGCCATCCTGACGGTGATGACGATGCCGATCATCGCTGCGGTGCGCAGCCGACTGGATCGCACGCGTTGCTCGGAAAACCTGCGCAACCTGCATGTGGCGACCGCGCTCTACGTCCAGGAGCGGCATTCGTGGCCGCAACTCGTCTCGCCCGGCGCGTCCGGTTCGCCGCAGGTCGCCGCCCGGTGGATCGATGCTCTCCAGCCCTACGGACTCGATCAAAACGCGTGGATTTGTCCGACGATCCAGCGTTTGATGGAAGGCCCCGATTTGACCAAGGAGGAGAATAAGCGGCTCGATTACGTGCCGACCCCGTTCGACTCCAACCCGATGACGCCCTATAAGTGGTCGACGCAGCCGTGGTTCATCGAGAGAGGCAACATGCACGGGAACGGCAACCTGATCATCTTTCCCGACGGCCACATCCAGAGCTTGTACGAGATCAGAGACAAGGCGGCTCCCAAGGCGTTGAGCGGCAGTTAATCGATCCATGAGCGGCCGGCCTTGTGTCACGCGGATCGTGGTTTATCCGGTCAAAGCGTTGGGCGGCGTCGAACTCACGGAGAGTGCCGTGGAAGCGCGCGGTCTGCGCCATGACCGGCGCTGAATGCTGATCGATTCGGACGGGACGTTTATGACCCAGCGCAAGCTGCCGCATCTCGCGCGGGTGAAGGTGCGGTTGGGGCCGGATGCGCTGCTTCTGGAGGCCGAGGGCAAGCCACCGCTGACGGTTCTGTTCGCGCCGCCGCAGACGGGCGCAATCGACGTTCAGATCTGGCGCAACGTCTGCGCGGCGCTCCCGGTGAGCGCGGAAGCGGACGCGTGGTTCACGGCCGTTGCGCGGCAGCCGTGCCGGCTCGTGTTCATGCCGGAAAGCACGCGCCGCCCGGTCAATCCCAAGTACGCCGGGCCGGAGGATATCGTCAGCTTCGCCGATGGCTATCCGATCCTTGTGGCCGGCGAGGCATCGCTCGAGGAGTTAAACGCGCGGTTGGCGACCCCGCTGCCGATGGACCGCTTCCGGCCCAACCTGGTGGTCCGGGGCGTCCCGGCGCACGGGGAGGATGATTGGCGCCAGGTGAAATTCCCGCGCGCGACGCTGCGGGGAGCAAAGCCCTGCGCGCGTTGCGCGGTGACAACGATCGATCAATCCTCGGGCGAACTCCGCGGTCCCGAGCCGCTGCGCACCCTGGCCGCGTACCGGCGCGGCGGGGAAGGCGACGTCCTCTTCGGGCAGAACTTGCTGGTCGAGAAGACCGGCACGATCCGGGTAGGCGACGAGATCAGCCCGATGGATAATTGAATTAACGCCCCCTCCCTTGAACACTTCGCTCCCCCGCCGTGACTTCCTCGCTCTTGCCCTGGCGGCCGGCGCCGCGCCGCTGACCGCCGGCCGCCAGGGCA
>CAXUAZ010000009.1:0-41121 GCA_964249195.1 uncultured Chthoniobacterales bacterium | reverse complement strand
ATGCCCGCCTGCCGGAGCCGGGCGCGCACGCCGAAACGCGGGTGCATCGCCAGCTTCTCGAAAACCCCGGCCGCCTCGCCGTTGCGCCCGAGCGCCACGAGCGCCTCGCCGCTGCCAAACCGAGCGTCGTCGGATAGATCGTGATCGTTCTGGGCGAGTTGGTACGCCGCCAGGGCTTCGGGCCAGCGGCCGAGCAGCGACAAGGAGCGCCCACGCCAGAACTCCCCGGCGGAGTCACTGACTCCATCAAGGACCGCCAGCGCACGAGCGGGATTGCCGCTCTCGATCGTTGCCCTTGCCAGCGCGAGCTGCGCGGGGCGTCGGATTTCCGGCGGGGGATTCCCGGCCAGAATGTCCCTCAACTCGTGCGCGGCGATCTCAGGCAATCCTTCGGCGAGTGCCCGATTTGCCGCCTGGAGGTCATCGTTCGCCCATACCGCTACGCCCGGCAGCAGGCACAAGAAAGCGAAGGCAGCGCGGATCATTCCTGACCGGCTTTTACTTCGGCTGATCCCAATTGCCGATATCGTCGGCCGTGCCCGGCTTGCGATCCTTGCCGATGGAGTACAGATCGTACGAATTGGGGTTATGCACGCCCGGCGACACGTAAACGTAGTCGCTGTGCCACGGGTCCTGCGGCAAGTGTTCCATGCCCTGGCTCCAGCGGGTCGGCTTGGGGTCGCTCTGCGGCATCGTGACCAGCGCGTTAAGCCCCTGCTCGGTGGTGGGCAGGAAGCCGTTCATCATCTGGTAAGTCTTGAGGCGCTGGTCGAAGGCTTGCAGGTCGGCCTGCACCCGCACGCCGGTCGCCATGTTGAAGTTGTCGCCCATCAGGTAAAAGCCGGCGCCCAGGAGCATCGCAATGATGGCTACCACGAGCATGATTTCGAGCAGCGTGAAGGCCGCGCGTTGGCGGGAAAGGCGAAGCGTCATGGGGAAGGTTGCGGGGAGAGAAGATAGTCCAGTTTCTCCCAGTTGTACTTGAGCTGGATTTCCACCGTTCGCACGGCGAGGGACTCTGAGCCATTGGACAGCAGCAGCGTCAGATTGTTCAAACCGCCCTTCAGGAGCGAACCCGGGATTACCTTCTGCCCGCGAATCCAACCGGTGTACCGGAACGCCATCTGCGGGTCGAGCGCCTGGGAGACCCCTTGGAAGGCGGGGTCGGCCAGGTCCGGCAGGGAGAATGCCGAACCCCCGAGCGAGTGGCCGTTGACCGTGACATCGGGCGGCGCGTCGATCGTGCCGCCGAGGGCTTCGTAGGTCAGCACGGCGACGAGGGGTTGGCGTTCCAGTTCGAACTGGAAAGCAGCCGTCTTCGCCGACGGGGCCTTAAGGGTGATGGGGTCGGTTTGCAAGGCCGCCGTGACGACGCCGAAGAGGTACGCGTCGTCCCGGGAGGTGCGCCGGGGAGCGAGGATGTGGAAGGGTTGGCGCACCGTCTCGCCCGAGGGAAAATCGGCCGCTTGCCGGATCTCGGTCTTCGCCAGCCAGGTCAGAAACGCGCCGCGGACCTGCGATCCGTCGCCGGGGGCTTCAATCTCCAGGTAATTTACGCCGTCCATGGGGAAGGTGACGGTGTCGGACGATGGCAGATCAAGCCCCTGGCCGAGCGGGCCGGAGCGGATAACTTCCTGACCGAGTTCATTCCAGGCGATGACTTCGGGGCCGTACTGGCCCGGCCGGTCGTCGAACAGGAGACGGATCTGAAGGTCATCCGTCGCGGCCGCCGGGCGGGTGAGGCGGATGCGGAAGACTGACCGCGCGCCGGCGGCGGTCTGTCGGCTGCCGCGGTACTCGAGACCTTCCACCCAGGCGGGGACGCTCTGGATTTCCGCGCGGGTGTTGCGCAGATCGAGCCAGGCGGTCAGCGAGGTGCGGTGTTCGCGCAGCTCCTGCGCCCCTGCGAGCGGGGCAAGGGATAGAAGGCCTAAGAGAACGAGGCGGCGGTACATTGCGGGGGCGGTCAGACTAATCAGGCGGCGATCGGGAGATCAAGCGTGCATTCGTGTCCCCAAATTGCTCGTGACGCTAAACACCGCGCTCATGATCCCGAAAACCACTGCGCCGACCACGACAGCGATCATGACGATGATGATCGGCGGAATGAGGGCGGAGGCGAGCTTGACCCGCTGCTCGAGCTCACGTTCGTACACGTCGGCGATCATCTGCATCGTTTCCCCGAAGCGGCCGGATTGTTCGCCGACGGCCATCATATCGAGGAAGAGCTCGGGGAACATGCGGTGTTTGCCGAGCGCGCCGGAGAGGCTGGAGCCCTCGACGAGCGAGAGACGCGCCTCGATCATCCGGGTCTTGAGGTACAGATTGCCCGACATGTCTTCGAGCAGCTCCATGGCTTTGAGGAGCGTGACCCCGTTTTGCAGCAGGGTCGCGAGGGTGCGGGCAAATTGGGCATAGAATTGGTAACGCACCACCGACCCGTAGGCGGGGATCGTGAGGCTGAAGCGATCCCAGGCGGTGCGGCCTTCGGGGGAGCGCGTGCCGATCTTGAACAGCGAATACAAGCCGAAGAGCAGCCCCGCGGCCACCCACCAGTAGTGAACGATATAGTAGTTGGCGGCGATGAGGACGCGCGTCGGCAAGGGCAGCGTGCCGCCGGTGGTGTTGTTGAAGAAATTCTGCAACTGCGGCACCATCACTGTGATGAACAGGATCACGAGCCCGACGCCGGCGACCGCGAGGAAGGCGGGGTAGACGAGCGATTGCGTCACGCGGTCGCGGAGGACCTTCATGTTGGTCAGGTGCGTGACGAGCCGGGAGAGAATGTCCGTGAGAGCGCCGCTCGCCTCGCCAGCGAGGACTAGGTTGACGTAGAGCGGAGAAAAGATGCGCGGGAACTCACGGAGCGCTTGGGAAAAACTGCGGCCTTCGATGAGCGATTGATGGAGTTGCCTCGTGAGCGAGTGCAGCGCCGGTTGCTTGAGCCGCCGGGTGAGGATGCCGAGCGCTTCGTCGAGCGTCATCCCGGCGGAAAGCAGGTAGGCGAGTTGCTCCGTGAAGAACAAGCGCAGGGCATGCGAGAGCCGCAGCGAACCCACCGCCGCCGCAGGGACGACCGCGAGCGTGCCGTTGGAACTGCCGCGCTGGGGGGAAGCCGCCGCCGATGGGGCTGCGCGGTCGGCCGATTCGATCCGGAAGGGAACGCACCCGCGTTGTTCGACGAGTTGAATGGCACTCGCGCGATCGGCCGAGTCGATCACCCCTTCAATCAGCTTCCCCTGCGGGTCGCGGGCGCGATAGCTGAAGCGGGGCATGCGCCCGAAGCTACCAGCCAAAGCGCCCGCGGGCAAGGACCGCGCAAAGGCGGAAGTCGGTCGAATATGTTGATGGATGCGGCCTTGCAAACTCCACATCAAATACCCCGGGTGATTCTACACTCTGTCGACAACCATTCTTATTTTTCGTATTGCATGACGGAGTTTCTCAGAATGCTCGACGCCCGAACATGACGATCATTGAAGCCCCAAATTCCCGAAGCCGTTCTGGAACAAGCCCGCGCGCTGGCCGAACGCGAAGGCATTCCGTTGGCGCAGATCGTCTCGCTGGCGGTGACGCAATCGGTGGGAGTGTGGAGCCATGAGAGTTACGTTGCGCACCGCGCCGGACGAGCGTCGCGCGACGCGTTCGAGACGGCGCTCGGCGAGGCGCCCGACGTGCTGGCAATGCCGGGCGACGAGTGGCCTCGATAGGGAGGCCCGCATTTTTGGTGGAACGCTCGCGTGACAACCTGCGCCTGGAACCGCCTCGGTCTACCATTTAACGGAGAAAACATGCGACCTGACTTCGGCGGCGCCTTGCGCTATTTGTTCCCTCATGAGCTTCCCTGAAGTCCTCGCGGAGTTGCCCGCCCTTTCGGTTGCCGAACGACAGATCCTCGTCCGGCGGGCGTTGGACTTCGATGACCCTGGCCTTTCTGTCGAGGACGAGACGCTCGTGGAAGAACGACTGTCCGCCCATCGCCGCGACCCATCGTCCGCGCTTTCGCTCGAGGAGATGAAAGCCCGCTTGAGAGAACCGCTTTCGTAATGGCTTGGAGGGTTGAAATCCGACCCGAAGTAGAACGGGACGTCGCCGAAGCAGCCGCATGGTACGAAAAGCGCCAACCGGGCCTCGGCGCGGATTTCGTTGAAGAGGTCATCCGGGTGTGGGATGCATTGGCCGACAATCCGCTGCTTGGCAGTCAACGCCATCCGACGAGGAAAATTCGCTGGAGAATAACGGAGCGATTTCCTTATCGCGTGATCTACGAAGTGGACGAAGCGCGGGGCGGGCTGACGATCGCCGCCGTCTTGCACGCCGCGCGTCACGATCGACACTGGCGGCGCAGGATTTGACGTTTGGCGTTGTCTCTATGCATTCGCGGCGATCCGCGAGCCCCGCACTTCATCGCCGCAGCCGTTCGATCCCCCCTCCTGTGACGGGAATATCACTTGCGCCGCCGGGGTCGCGTCCATACATGTACGTCGCTCGTTTCCAAGCGGTGTAGCCCCCTAAATTTTACCCAAAAGCATATGGCCAATATCGTACTCGTTGGAGCTCAATGGGGCGACGAAGGCAAAGGCAAGATCATCGACGTGCTCACGCGCGCGGCCGACCTCGTCGTCCGCAGCCAGGGCGGCAATAATGCCGGACACACCATCGTCCACGGCGACAAACGCTACGTGCTGCATCTCATCCCCTCGGGGATCCTCCGGCCGGACAAGGTCTGCGTGATCGGCAACGGCGTCGTCATCGACCCCATCGCGCTCGTCGCGGAGATCGACGGCCTCCGCGCGGAGGGCGTGCCGGTCGAAAACAACCTCTACATCAGCGACCGCGCCCACCTCGTCCTGCCGTATCACCGGATGATCGACGAACACCGCGAGCACCTCAAAGGCACCCAGAAGATCGGCACGACCAAGCGCGGCATCGGCCCGGCCTACGGCGACAAAGCCGCGCGGATCGGTCTTCGCATCTCGGACCTGATGCAGCCCGACCTTTTTAAAACCAAGCTGCGTGAACGTGTGACGGAAGCCAACCAGATCCTCCAGACGTTCCAGATGGAACCGATCGACCTTGCCCAACTCGAAGGCGCGTATCTGGAAGCCGGCGCCCGGTTACGGCCGTTCGTGACGAACACCGTCGTTTACCTCCACCGCGCGCTGGAGGCCAAGAAGAGCATCCTGTTTGAAGGCGCCCAGGGCACATTCCTCGATCTCGACCACGGCACCTATCCCTACGTTACTTCGTCCAACACCACTGCGGGCGGCGCTTGCACCGGCTCCGGCGTGCCGCCGCATTGCATCAAGAAGGTGGTCGGCGTCATGAAGGCCTATACAACGCGCGTGGGGGAGGGGCCGTTCCCGAGTGAGGACCAAGCACTTTCCGATCTGCTCCACGGCATGGGCCGCGAGTTTGGCGCGACGACCGGCCGCGCGCGGCGCTGCGGTTGGTTCGACGCCGTTGCGACCCGGTTCTCGACCATGGTCAATGGCACGGACACTCTCGCCGTCACCAATCTCGACGGACTCGACTCGCTGGAAACGATCAAGATTTGCGTCTCCTACCTCCTCGACGGCGAAACGCTCGAGGTGCCCCCGACGGACCACGAGGAGTTCGCCCGTTGCGAGCCCGTCTACATCGAGATGCCCGGCTGGCAAACCCCGCTCGACAAAGCGCGCAAATACGCCGACCTGCCCAAGGCCGCGCGGCGCTACCTCAAAGAGATCTGCCGCCTCACGGGCGCGGAGCTGGAGATCGTGAGCGTCGGCCCGCGCCGGGCGCAGACCATCCGGGTGTGAAACGCGCCGCGCCGTCAACGGTCCCGCGCCACGTGGCGATCATTCTCGACGGGAATGGCCGCTGGGCGAAGCAGCGCGGCATGGCCCGCATTTTCGGGCACGAGGAAGGGGCAAAATCCGTCCGGCAAAGCGTGGAAGGCTGCGGCGAGG
Organism: uncultured Chthoniobacterales bacterium; assembly: GCA_964249195.1. Lineage (GTDB taxonomy): Bacteria > Verrucomicrobiota > Verrucomicrobiia > Chthoniobacterales > SZAS-18 > CAXUAZ01. The sequence continues at coordinate 35,170 of CAXUAZ010000009.1, read as the reverse complement.
CCGGGGTCGAATACCTGACGCTCTACGCGTTCTCCCAGGAAAACTGGAAACGGCCCAAGCTGGAGGTCACCGCGCTCATGGCCCTCCTGAAGCGTTTTCTCAAGGAGACCACGCCGGAGCTGATGGAGCGCAACGTGCGCCTCCAGGCCATCGGCCGGCTCACCGATCTGCCCGCCGATTGCCTCGCGCAACTGCATTCCTCCATTGAGCAAACCGCCGCCAACACCGGCCTCACCCTCGTCCTTGCGCTCAGCTACAGCGGCCGCGTGGAACTCATCGACGCGGTCAAGAGCGTCCTGCGCGAGGTGGAGGAGGGGCACATCGATCGCGCCATGATCGACGCCGACCTTTTCAGCCGCCACCTGTACACCCGCCATTACCCCGACCCCGACCTGCTGATCCGCACCTCCGGCGAGATGCGCCTGTCGAACTTCCTGCTCTGGCAGCTCAGCTACACGGAAATCTATTTCACCAAGACGCTTTGGCCCGACTTCCGGAAGGAAGATTTGCTTGAAGCGCTGCGCGATTACGGCCATCGTCAGCGCCGGTACGGTTCTCTGTGAGGTGAATCCCCCGGAACCCCCATGCAAACCATTGTCATCGTCGATCCCGAGGAGGATTTTCTTGAGTGGGCGGCGCACCAACTGGAGTCGCCGACCACCCGGGTGCTGACGGCGACCAAAGCCGACGAGGCTTATAAATTGTACTTCGACCGGGACGCGGACCTCCTGATCACGGAGACGCATCTGCAACCCTTCAGCGGGCTGGAACTCCTCGCCCGCGTGCGCCAGAAGGATTCCAACGCCATGGTCGTGCTCACCAGCGCGTTTGGCACCACGCAGTCGGTGATCGAGTCGATGAAGCTGGGCGCCTACGATTTCATCCGCAAGGAGTCGCTGCCGTTTAATTTGAAGGTGGTCGTCGACACCGCGCTCAAGGTGCAAGCGGAGATGCGGGCGGCCACCGCGTTCACCCCGCAACTCACGGTCGAGCAGCATCAGGACAGCATTGTGGGCCAGTCGGAGGCGATGCAGCAGGTGTTCAAGATGATCGGCCGCGTGGCGCACAGCGACGCCCCGGTCATGATCACGGGCGAGAGCGGCTCGGGGAAAGAACTCGTGGCCCGGGCGATCCATCATTACAGCCGGCGCAGCGACAAGTTCTTCGTGGCGATCAACTGCGCGGCGATCCCGGAGAATCTCCTCGAGAGCGAGCTTTTTGGCCACGAGAAGGGCGCCTTCACCGGGGCGGTCGTGCAGCGGATCGGGCGTTTCGAGCAGAGCAACGGCGGCACGCTGTTCCTCGACGAGATCGGCGAGATGCCCCCCGCCGTGCAAAGCAAGATCCTGCGCGTGCTGCAGGAGGGGGAATTTTCCCGCGTTGGCGGCAGCCAGACGCTCTCCACGGATGTCCGCATCGTGGCGGCGACCAACAAGAACCTGGAGCAGGAAGTCGCGCGCAAGATGTTCCGGGAAGACCTGTTTTACCGGCTCAACGTGGTCCGCGTGCACCTGCCCCCGCTGCGCCAGCGGGTCGAAGACGTGCGGCTGCTGTGCGAGTACTTCCTGGCCAAGATTTCCCTGCAAAAACATCTCCCCCGCCTGCGGCTTTCCGAGGAGGCGCTGCGCGTGATGGAGGCTTATCCGTGGCCGGGCAACGTGCGGGAATTGGAAAACACCATCCAGCGCGCTTCGGTGCTGGCGACCAACGACGTCCTCCTGCCCAAGGACATCCCGCTCGGACTGGCCGGGGCAACCCCCCTTGAGCCGCTCGTGGGGGATTTCGAAGCGCCCCCGCTCGACGGTCCGTCCCCGAATGCAGCGAGTCCGTCCAGCGCGCAGGCGGCGATCGACGTGCTCTTTGCGGCGGCGAATCAGGATCCCGGTTTGCAACTGCTGCCGTGGCTGGAACGCGAGTTTACCATCGCGGCGATGAAGGTGACGCGGGGCAACCAGCTCAAAGCCGCGAAACTGCTCGGGGTCACGCGGGCGACGCTGCGCAAACGCATCGAGCGCTTTAGCATTACGCGCGAGTTGAACATCCAGTGACCGATGGCGGCGCGCCTGTGGCCGACGGCAAGGATCGATGACCCTCCATTGGCTCCAAACCGCGCGCGGTTTTCGCCGCGTCCGCGGCCTGCCGCTCTCGGACCGCGGGTACCGTTACGGCATGGCGGTTTTTGAAACGCTGCGCGTCGACCGCGGGCGCGTCCATTTCCTGCGCGAACATCTCGCTTCGTTGCAAAACGCCTGCGCGCTCAGTGGCTTCCCCGCGCTCGATTTCAGCCTCGCGGGCGACTTTCTGCTGAAGACGCTCCGCCTTCAGCAAAGCGGGGTCGCCCGCATCCACGTCACCGCGGGCGACGGCGGACCGGGCGACCCGCCGAGAAACTGCCGCATCCTGCTCGGATTCGAGCCGCGAGACGCCGCCCTTCCCGCCGCTTACCGCCTGCACATGACCGCCGCGGTCCACGAGATCCCTTTCCGCGGCCTCAAGACGCACAACTACTGGGGCCAAACCGCCGCGCTCCAGGCCGCCCGCGCCGCCGGTTGCGATGAGGCGCTGCTTTTCGACTCCGGCGGCGCGCTGATCTCCGCCGCGATGGCAAATGTGTTCGTCGTCGATGAAACCGGCGCCCTCTTCACTCCGCGCGACGCGAGGGCTGGAATCCTGCGCGCATGGGTCTGCTCCCGGCGCCGCGTGACGGAGGGGAGGATTGACCGGCAGACGTTTCAGCGCGCAAAGGAGGTGTTCCTGACGAATAGTTGGATCGGCGTGATGCCAGCCGGCGCTCTGAGCGGCGAGGTCGCCGCGAAGTTGCGGTCCGAACTGCAGGCTTACTATGACGGAACTGTCTCCCACCCATGAACTGACGCCGCTCCTCGAGCGCGTGGCGAAGACGCCCGGCCTGCGGGATCTCGCAGCCGGCTGGAAGCCGCCGTCGTTCGGACACGTCGCCGAGCCGGCGCAGCCGTTCGTCGCGGCGCTCATGGCGCGCGCGCTGGCCAAACGGGGCGGCAACGTCTGGTTCATCTGCGGCACGCCGCGCGAGCAGGAGCGGTTCCATGCGGAACTCGTCCACTGGCTCCCGGCGGCGATGATTTTCCCAGACTTGGAAATCGCCGCCACCGAGGGCGCGCTCCCGGACCCGGAAGTCTCCGCCGAGCGGCTCGACGCCCTTCAAAATCTCCGCGACCCGTCGCACTCGCGCGTCATCGTGATCAACGGCAAAGCCGCCGGGCAGGCGGCGCCGTCGCCTGGGGCGTTGAAGAAGCTCGAGTTGCGCGTGGCCCGCGGCGAACGCCTCGACCGCGAGGCGCTGGTCGCCCGGCTGGTCGAGGCGGGGTACGAACCCGTCGCGCAGGTGACCGATCGCGGCCACTTCGCGGTGCGCGGCGGGATCATGGATATTTACTCGTGGCAACAGCCGCTGCCGGTGCGCCTGGAGTGGTTCGACGATGAAGTCGAGTCCATTCGGGAGTTCGATCTCGACAAGCAGACCTCCGTCCAATCGCTCGCCGCCTGCGCCATCCTGCTGGGCACGCCGGCCAAGTCCGACAGCACGCTGCGCAACTATTTTACTCCCAAAGACACCGCCATCGTCATTGAAGTGGCGCACTGGGAAGGACCGCATGGCGTCATCTCGGCCGGGGCGGTCGGCGACGAAGAAAACTATGATCTCGCGCTCTTCGAATCGGCCCTCGAAACGGGTCGACAGGACTTCGGGACGCCCGCCCTGCGCGAGGCGGCGCAGGATCGGGTGCGCTCCCAGATCGCCCAATGGATTGACGACGGCTACCATCTGACGTTCATCTACCGCAAGGAGACGGAACTCGCCGGACTGCAACGGGTTGTCGGAGCTTTTACGGACAAATCGGAGCGCGTTTTGATCATCCGGAGCGATGCCGCAAACGGTTTTACCTTCCCGGCGGCCAAGCTCGCGGTCATCACCATCGGGGCGCTGCTCGGCTATCCGCAGCTTGCCTCCGAGCGCGCCAGCCGACGCGGCGCCGGGGCGCTCTCCCGCAAGCGTTCCCAGATCGATTTCACCGAGTTGACCGACGGCGAACTGGTCGTCCACCTGGAGCACGGGCTCGCCCGCTTCCGCGGCCTGCATTCCCACGTCGTCAAGACCGCGGGCGAGGATGTCGTCGAGGAGTCGCTGGTCCTGGAATTCGCCGACGCCGCGAAGCTCTACGTGCCGTTGGAACAGGCGTTCATGGTGTCGCGTTACGTCGGCATGGGCAAGCGGGGCGTGATGCTCAGCCGCATGGGCGACGGCAAATGGGCGTCGACCAAGAAGGCGGCGGAAAAATCCGTGTACGACTACGCGTCGAAGCTGCTCAAGACCCAGGCGACCCGCGAGACGCACGGCGGCCGGTCGTTCTCGCCCGATGGCGCGTGGCAAAAGGAATTCGAGGACGCGTTCCCCTACAAGGAAACCGCCGACCAGGTGCGTGCCATCGCCGAGACGAAGGCCGACATGGAATCCGACCACTCGATGGACCGCCTCATCTGCGGCGACGTGGGCTTTGGCAAAACGGAGGTGGCCATCCGCGCGGCGTTCAAGTCGGTGGTCGACGGCCGCCAGGTCGCCATGATGGCGCCCACAACCGTGCTGGCGCAGCAGCATTTCGACAACTTCCGCACCCGCATGGCGAAGTTCCCGGTGACCGTGGAGATGCTCAGCCGTTATCGGACGGCGGCCGAGCAGGCGAGGGTGGTCCAGGGCCTCAAGGAAGGTTCGGTGGACCTCGTGATCGGCACCCATCGGCTGATTTCCAAGGACATCGAATTCAAGGACCTCGGCCTGCTCGTGGTGGACGAGGAACAACGCTTCGGCGTCCGGCACAAGGAGCGGATCAAAGAGCGTTTCCCCACCGTGGATGTCCTAACGCTCTCCGCCACCCCGATCCCGCGCACACTCTATCTGGCGCTCACCGGCGCCCGCGAGCTATCCACGCTGGAGACGGCCCCCCCGAGCCGTTACCCCATTGAGACGACGATCTGCGCGTACGACGAACGGATTATCCGCGCCGCCATCGACCGCGAACTCGACCGCCAGGGGCAGATCTACTTCCTCCACAACCGCGTGGAAACCATCGCCAAAGTCGCCAAACGCCTCAAGGAACTCTGCCCGCGCGCCCGGGTCGACCTCGGCCACGGCCAGATGGAGGAGCACGAATTGGAGGGCGTGATGCAGCGGTTCGTCGCCGGCGAGACGGACGTGCTGGTGGCCACCACCATCATCGAGAGCGGCCTGGACATCCCCAACGCCAACACCATCATCATCGATCGCGCCGACCGCTTCGGGCTCGCCGATCTTTACCAGCTCCGCGGCCGGGTGGGGCGCGGCCAGCACAAGGCCTACGCCTACCTGATGCTCCCCCGCGAGTTGATCGCCGTGGGAGAAGCGCGCAAGCGGATCAACGCCATCAAGCAATATTCGTCCCTCGGCGCAGGTTTCAAGATTGCCCTGCGCGACCTGGAGATTCGCGGCGCGGGCAACATCCTCGGCGTGGCGCAAAGCGGCCATCTCACCGCGATCGGCTTCGATCTCTACTGTCAGCTCCTCAAGCAGGCCGTCTCGCGGCTAAAAGGCGAGAAGGTCCGCGAACGGCTCGAGGTCACGCTCCACCTGGATTTCGTGGTCTCGGGCGAGGCGGAGTTCGCGCGGGGCGCGGAGCACGGCTGGCCCGCGTTTCTGCCCTCGAGCTACATCGCGGAGCCGCGCCTGCGCATCCAGGCGTACCGCCAACTCTCCAGCCTCGCCCGCCGGGAGGAGGTCGATGCCCTGGCCGCCGCCTGGCGCGACCGGTTCGGCCCGCTGCCCGAGGCCGCGGAAAACCTCCTTTCCTTGAGCCGCCTCAAGCTCGCCGCCGCCGAGCGCCGCATCGAACAAATCGAGACGCGCGCCGACAAATTGATGCTCACCCGGCGCGGCGATCTCATCCATGTCGAAGGCCGGTTCCCTCGCTTGACTTCGCCGGACCCCGCTTCTAAAATGCGCGAAATCGCAGCCTTTGCGCAAACCCTTTAGAACGCCGCGCAGGAACTTGGAATGAAGAGAAATCGTCGTTTGATCGCCCGGGCGTTTGCCCTTTCGCTCCTGATTTCTGCGCCATCGTTGCGGGCGGCCAGCGCGCCGCCGGCCGCGGGCGGCGGCCCTGAAGTGGTCGATGGCGTGGCGGCCGTGGTCAATGGCGACGTCATCACATTTTCGCAGGTCCGCGAGCTTGTGGCCCCGCGGGAACGCGCACTCCGCGCCACGCTGAGCGGGCAGGCGTTGATCGATAAGGTCAAGGAGGCGCGCCTGGGTGCGTTAAACGACCTGATCGACCGGCAATTGATCCTCCAGGAGTTCAAGAAGAAGGAATTCGTGATTCCGGAGCGGATCATCAACGAACGGATCGAGACGATCGTCCGCGAAGAGTTTGGCGGCGACCGGCAGGCGTTCGTGCGCACCCTAGCCGCCCAGGGCTTTACGATGACCAAGTTCCGCGACGCCGAGCGCGACAAGGTGATCGTGCAGGCGATGCGTTTTCAGAACGTCAAAAACGACTTCATCGTCTCGCCTACCAAGGAGGATCAGGCGTACAACAAGAGCAAGGATCAATTCACGACCCCGGAGCAGATCCACCTGTTCATGATCGCGATCAACCGCGGCCAGGGTCTGGCCAAGGGAGAGATCGATCCGCAGAAGAGCCTGGCGGAGGAGATCCGGGACAAGCTGCAAAAAGGCGCCCGCTTCGATTCGCTCGCGCAGATGTACAGCGAAGACAGCAGCAAATCGAACGGCGGCGACTGGGGCTGGATCGACACCAAGACCCTCAACGAAAACCTGACCAAGATTGCCTTTCGGCTCGAACCCAAAAAGGTCAGTCCGGTGGTTGAGATGGGCAACGCGTACTATATCCTGATGGTTTCAGAGAAAAAGAACGCGTACACCAAGCCCTTCAACGATGTCCGCGGGGACATCGAGAAGCGGCTGACGTCCGAGGAACGTCAGCGCATGCAGAAGCAGTGGATCGACAGTCTGCGCAAGACGGCCTTCATCAAGCTTTACTAAATTACCCCTCGGAATCGTCTTCCGCGAGGTCGTGCAACTGATCGCGGCGCGACTCGACCATTTGGTCATGGGTCGCCTCCGCGACTCCCTCGGAGTAAAGCGCGGCGCCGATGGTTTCTTCATCCGAACCGTCGGCGGGGTCGCCCATCGCGGCCACGACGTGCCCGCTCTCGTCCGGCGCTTCATCATAGGCAGTGAGGTCGGCCACCAACGGGTCGTCATCCGCGGGGATGCCGTTTGGATCGACCGCGCCGCGCAATTCCTCCCGCGCCTCGTGCCGGTAGGCGTCGGTGACCTGATCGGGCGTAAAGCCGGCGATCATCGCGAGTTCGCGGGCGCGTTCCTCCACCGTGTCGGCGCTGGCTTCGCCGAGGCCGGCGTCGTGATCAAGAATTCTGCCGGCGGGACGAGAAGTGGATTCGGGTTGCATGCCAAATGATTCGGACCCCGCGCGGCGGATGATCGCATGGCGGATGCATTGCCATCGAAGCCGCGAGAGATTAGGCAGATGAATATGCGCGGCAAACGAGGCGAGATCGGGGTCACGCTGGGCGATCCCGCCGGGATCGGCCCGGAGGTCGTCGCCGCCGCGCTCGCCTCGGGGCGGCTCGATCCGCAATTCGGCTACCGGGTCATCGGGCAGACGCCGCCGGGCGTTGTCGAAGGCCGGCCCGATGCCGCCACCGCGCGGGCGGCCTGGGATGCCCTCGAAGAAGCGGCGGCGGCCGCGGTGGCGGGTGACATCGCCGCCGTGGTCACCGGGCCCGTGTGCAAACACGGCTTGTACGCGCTGGGTTATCCATTTCCGGGGCAAACGGAGTTCTTTGCCGCGCGTTCCGGCGTCGAGGATTTTGCCATGCTTCTGACCGGAGGCTCGCTAACGGTGGCGCTCGTGTCAGCGCACCTGCCGCTGGCCGCTGCGGTCCGATCGCTTTCGCAGGCGGAGATCGTGCGGGTCGGGATGCTGCTGGGCGCCTTTCTTCGCGGGCGGTTGGGGAAGGCGCCGCGGTTTGCCGTGGCGGGGTTGAATCCGCACGCCGGCGAGCAGGGCGCGCTCGGCCGGGAGGAAATCGAGTTGATCGAGCCCGCGGTGGCGGAGTTGCGGCGGCGCCTCGAAGGGCAGGCGACGGTAGAAGGTCCGATCTCGCCCGACATCGTCTTTCATCAAGCGGCCAAGGGTCGTTACGACGCGGTGTTGTGCATGTATCACGACCAGGGATTGATCCCGCTCAAGCTGCACGCGTTTGACGAAGGCGTGAATGTAACCATCGGGTTGCCGATCATCCGCACCAGCCCGGATCACGGGACCGCGTTCGACCTGGCGGGGAAAGGCCTGGCAAACCCGGGCAGCATGATCGCGGCGATCCGGCTGGCGGCGGAGCTTTCACTCAAACGCGCATGAACATCGCCCGCAAATACAGCGCCATCTTCGCCGTCGGTCTGCAAAACACCGTGGTTTACCGCTGGAATTTTTTGTTGCGCACCGTGTTCGGATTAGTGCCGCTCTTCGGCGCCGTTTATCTCTGGCGCGCCATCTTCAATTCGCGCGGGCAGGACATCGCCGGGTACGGCTTCGGCTCGATGATCTATTACTTCTTGTTAATCATCCTGGCGGAAAACCTGATTACGCCCACCGAGGACGAATGGCAGATCGCCGCCGACATCCGCGACGGACAGATCAACGCGCTGCTCGCCAAGCCGATCAGTTATCTTTCTTATCGCATCAGTCTTTATCTTGGTTACCGCGTGGTCTATACGGCGGTGACGTTGCCGATGGTGGCGATCCTTTTCTTCCGCTTCCGCCAATATATTACGTTACCACACTTTGCCATCACCTGGGTGTGGACGGTATTGTCATTAGCCATGGCGGCGTTCCTCCAGTTCTTTATTGCTTATTCGCTGGCGATGCTGGCGTTTTGGATCCTGGAGATTTCCACGGTGATCTTTATCGTCTTTTCATTCGAATATTTCCTCAGCGGCCAACTCTTTCCCCTGGACCTTGCACCGCGTTGGCTCGGCGCCGTCTTGCAATGGCTGCCGTTTACGTATGAGCTATTTTTCCCGATCACCGTCTTCCAGGAAAAAGTAAGCGGCGCAGCGCTCGGCAAAGGACTCTGCATTCAGGCGGGCTGGCTCCTCCTGAGCTGGATCACCGCCCGCACGATGTGGATACGAGGATTGCGGCGATATCAAGCGGTCGGGGGATAAGTAATGAGCATTCCTTATATTCATCCCGCCCATCTGCTGCCGTTTGACGATCTCTTTGACGGATTGGAAGCGGAGGCTCGCTCGAGAATGGTCCACGCAAGGAACGGTCCTGCCGGTCTACGGATATACGCGTACTCCGATCGCTGCGTTTATGATAACGCCTGGAACGAATTTTCGCTCATGGCGCGCGGATTGATTCTCGATCTGCCCAATCGTCGCATCGCGGCGACGCCGTTTACGAAGTTCTTTAATTACGGAGAGCGCGGCAACCCGGCGCTGCCCGATGAACCATTCGAGGTTTATGAGAAGTACGATGGCTCGCTCATCATCATCTATCATTACAATGGGAAATGGAACGCGGCAACCCGCGGCTCGTTCGATTCCCAACAAGCCCGCTGGGCGCAGGACCGCATCGACGCCGCGGATGTCGCCGCGTTGGAACCTGGCGTGACGTATCTTGCCGAAGCGGTTTATCCGGAGAATCGCGTGGTGATCGCCTACCGCGATCCGGCCCTCGTATTGCTCTCGGCCTTTCACGCGGATGGGTCGGAGGCGAGTCACGCGGCGATCGTGGAGACGGCGTCGCGGCTGGGCGAAGGGTGGAAATTCGCGCGTGCGTTTCCCTACCCGGATGTGGCTACCTTGATCGAGGCGGTGCGTCCGCTGCCGGGGAACCAGGAGGGATTCGTGGTCCGGTTTGCTTCGGGGCTGCGACTAAAGTTCAAGGGCGACGAATACCGGCGGCTGCACAAGTGCATCACCGGGGTCACTCCGCTGGCCCTGTGGGAGGCCCGCCGGGCCGGGGCCGACATCGAAGCGATGCGCCGCGAAATTCCCGAGGAATTCTGGCGCGATTTCGATGCGATCGATCAACTCCTTGCGGCCCGGCTGGAAACGCTGCTGGGCCGGATCGAGGCGGAAGCGGGCCGCGTCGCGCATCTATCCGACAAGGAGGTCGGTCTGCGCCTGGGCGAAATTCCGGTGGACGTCCGGGGGTTTATCTTCCCCTATCGCCGGGCCAAGGGCGACATCTTGAACGATCCGGACGGCCGCGCGCGCCAGAAATTATTCGAAGCCATCCGGCCCATCGGCAACGAACTTCCCGGCTATTACGCCTCCTCGGCGATGAACCGGGTGCGGGAGGCCGGCTGATTCTTGAACCACATGTGGTATAAGTCGCCATGTTTGTTGATCATATTCGGATCTTTGCCAAGGCGGGCGATGGGGGGCCAGGGTCGTCGAGCTTTCGGCGGGAATCCAAGGTGCCGCGCGGCGGGCCAGACGGCGGGGACGGCGGGAACGGCGGCAGCATCGTCCTGCGGGCCGATCCGCACACGGCCAGCCTGATCTCGTTTTTCTACGAGCCGCACGTCCGCGCGCGGGACGGCGGCCGGGGCCAACGCAAGAAGATGCACGGCAAGACCGCGCCTTCGAAGATCCTGCCGGTGCCGGCGGGGACCATCATCTACCGGCTTCCGCCGGGGGAAACCATCTCGTCGCCCGAGGACGCCGCGCCGGCTCCGGCCATCGACGTCGCCCACCTCGAGCAAATCGCCGATCTCACCCAAAACGGGCAGGAATTTTTCCTTTGCCGAGGTGGGAAAGGGGGGAAGGGGAACGTCCATTTCAAAAGCGCCACCAACCAGGCGCCCACGCGGTCCGATCCGGGAGCGCCGGGAGAGGAGGGGTTCTTCTATCTTGAACTGCGGATGATCGCCGACGCCGGCCTCGTCGGCCATCCCAACGCCGGCAAATCCACCCTCCTGAGCAAGCTCTCCGCCGCGAAGCCGAAAGTCGCCGCTTACCCGTTCACGACCCTGCACCCGCTCATCGGCATCATGGAACACGAGGGCGCCCACAAACGCGCCACCATCGCGGACATCCCCGGGTTGATCGAGGGCGCGCACCGCAACGTCGGCCTCGGGCACGAATTCCTGCGGCACATCCTGCGCTGCCGGGTGCTCATCCACGTGCTCGACATCGCCGGCAGCGAAGGGCGCAACCCCCTGGAAGATCTGGCCGCCTTGCGCAAGGAACTCTCCCTGTATTCGCCGTTGCTCGCGGAACGTTCCTGGCTGATCGCCGCCAATAAGATGGATCTCCCCGAAGCCGAGGAAAACCTGCGCCTTTTGCGGGTGCATCATCCGAAGGTGGAGATCGTCCCCATTAGCGCGGATTCAGGGCAAGGACTGGACGATCTGCGCGCCGTGCTGCGGCGCCGCCTGGCTTGATTCATTCCACCGAAGTCCAGCGGGAGCGCGACACCACCGCGCGCAAGGCAACGTAGAGCCCGGTCAAGATCACCGCTTCCGCCGCCACGAACGGCCAGAACCAACCCGCCGTCATTGCCACGGACGCGAGCAGGGAGACCGCCAGCGAAGGAATCATAAAGAAGAACGTAACGAGGCCCCGCCCGGAAGCTTTGCCCTCCTCGGTTGGCCGGCTCAACGGCGTGCCCTGACCGCCCAACGCCGACCCGAGCGCGCAGAGCGGGAGCGTCATCACGCCCGGCAGCAACAGCAGGAGCCGCGCGGCGTCATGAGTGAAAAACCAGATCGCCGCCGCAAAACAAAGCGCCGCCGGCGCCCCGAGAAAAAACAACACCGCCCGCCGCGCGCCGTGAGCGAGCGGGCCGGGCCCGGCCATGGGCGCGTATCGGAAGACGTCGGAGGCCGGCCACTGCTGCGAATACTGCAGCATGTTCAAGGCGAGCAACGGCACGATTCCCAGATAGCCGCCGGCGAAGGCAATCTGAAAACTGGAGGCTTCCAGCGAGCTGGCGTGGTGCGATCCAAACGGCACGAGCAAAATAACGGGCACGATGAACACCGGCGCGATCCCCGGATACAGCCGGAGCTTTGTCTCGCGATCGCGAAATAGGTACGCCGCCGTGAGCCGGAAGCTGGCCTGCTCAACCGGGTCGCGTTGAATCCACGAAAGCGGGGGCGTCCTGGTGACCATCTCGAGCCAGCGACCGCGCGACCGTCCGGATCCGACCGCCGGCGCCGGCGCCTCCCCGAGGAGCTGGAGCCCGGCGCCATACGACTGCGCGAGTTTTGCGAACGCCAGCCAGAGCACGAGGGCCGTCAGCAGCAGTCCCGCGGCGCCCAGTCCGAACGACAGCGGCCGGTGCGTGCCGACGAGCGCGTCGTCGAGGCTGGCGAACCACGCGGGCGGCAGGAGCATGATCCACCAGCGCCCCGGGTTAACCTCCAGCCCGCTCCCCACGTAAATCAAGAGCCGCGGGACGATCTGGCCGGCCAGCACGGCCGCGATGGCGACCAGCGTCTGCACCGCAGTCAACACCGCATCGAGCTTCTCGCGGCCGCACCACCGCAGGCAAAGCTGGTACATCAGGACGACCCCGCCCGTGCAGAAGAGCGCTTCCAACGTTAGCGAAACCGCGTGCGCCAGGATGAACCATGGCGTTCCCTCGCCCCACGCGTCGACGCCGAATCCGACTAGATTGAAGGCGCCTGCCAGCCAGAGCGAGACCTGCACGAGCACCGCGATCTTGGCCCAGAGCAGTTCGCTGGGATCGATGGGCCGGTGCAGGAGGATGTCGCCTTCCTCCATGTTGAAGAGCACCTCGCCCGCCGACGTTCCGACGAACATCCCGAGAAACACGAGCGTCAGACCGTGCAGATAAAGCGAGAGTGAGAACACCGGCTGCCCGCGAAACACCAGCGCAATCGCGCCAAAGGCGGCGTACAAAACGAGCGTCAACGCCAGTTTTTGCCCGACCGACTTCGGCGCGCCCGCCGCGGCCCCGCGCATTCCCCGGGCGGAGCGGCCGCGCAGGAAGAGCGTCAGGAACAAGCGGCGCAACACCCGCCGGGATTGCTCCGGATCGTCCATCTCTTAATCCCGGAATGTTTTTGCAAAATCGGCGGCGCGCCGCTCGAGTTCTCCGCCGCCGGTCATTTGCGTGAAGAGCCCTTCGAGGGTGGATGCCCCGTGGGCGGCGACGAGCGCCTCGGGCGCGCCGTCGAGCAAGAGGCGGCCCTTGTCGATGATCACCACGCGGTCGCACACGCGCTCGACCACATCGAGAATGTGGGAGCTGTACACGATCGTCTTGCCTTCTCGGGCGAGGGTTTGGATCAACGCCTTGAAGCCGACCGCGGCGTTGGCGTCCAACCCATCCAGGGGCTCATCGAAGAAAACCACCGATGGGTTATGCAACAGGGCCGAGGTGATGACCACCTTGCGCCGCATGCCCTTGGAGTAGGCGCCCAGCAGCTTGTCGGTGAGGGTGGAAAAGCTCAGGTCAAAAAACGCGATGAACTGCCGGATCCGTTCCCGCGCCGCCGCCGCCGGGATGGCGTACAGCGCGGCGACCATTTCCAGGTATTCTAGGCCCGTGAGCGATTCGAACACCGCGCCCGACTCCGGCACGAAACCGACGTGTCGTTTGAGATCGATGGCCTGCGTCGCGAGGTCGAACCCCGCGACCGTCGCGCTGCCGCCGGAGGGTTCGAGCATGCCGGTGAGCATTTTGAGGGTGGTCGATTTGCCGGCGCCGTTCGGGCCGAGGAAACCGACGATCTGCCCGGCGGGCACGTCGAAGGTCAGATCCTGTACGGCCATTTGCGCGCCGAAGCGTTTGGAAAGTTGCCGAAGCGAAATCACGTGGAGCGATGATGGTTTAATTGGACCCGGATGAACAGGATTAACGCTTTTGCCGCGTTCGGCAAAAGCGGCGGGGCATTAAACATTGGACAAAACCGCCCCCGCGCCCCGAAAATGAGCGAGCCCCATGTCCGATCGCCCCGTCGTCGCCAGCTATTGCACCACTTTTCTCAAGCGGGAAATGGTGCATATCTATCGGCAGGTCACCGGTTTGCGCACCTTCCGGACGTTCATCATGGCCAAGACGCGGCTCAACCCGGAGCGCTATCCGTTCGATGACATCGAACTGGTCGGTCCGCCGACAAAGAATTTCCTGCGCCGTTTTTACCTGAAATACATCCTCCGCACCGAGGCCGTGGTGTACCGGGGCGAGTTCCAGGTGCTTGACGGCATCCTGCGCCGCCGCGGGGCGCAGCTCATGCACATTTACTTCGGGCACACCGGAGTGCATCTCTTGCCTTTCATCAAGGCGTGGGACAAGCCCTGCCTGGTGTCGTTCCATGGCGCCGATATTGCCGTCCGGGAGCACCAGCCCGGCTACGAGGCTCAATTGCGCGAGCTGCTCCAGACCGTCCCGCTCGTCCTGGCGCGGTCGGAGTCGCTGCGGCAGCGCCTCCTGCAACTCGGGTGCCCCGAGGATCGGCTGGCGATCAACCGCACCGGCGTCCCGCTCGATCAATTCCCGTTCGTGGCGCGCAAGGCGCCCGTCGGCGGCGCGTGGCAGATCGTCCAGGCCTGCCGGCTCATTCCAAAGAAAGGGCTGGTGACGGCGATCCACGGTTTCGCCATGTTCCGCGAACGGCATCCCAAGGCCACGTTCGTGATCGCCGGCGATGGCCCGATGCGCGGAGAACTCCAGGCGCTGGTGAGCAAGCTCGGGCTGGAAGGTTGCGTCACGTTTCCCGGCTTCCTGAGCCAGAAAAAGCTGCACGAGCTTTACCTTGCGTCCCACATCTTCTCGCACCCGAGCGAGCTCATGGCTGATTCCAACCAGGAAGGCGTCCCCAATTCCATGCTCGAGGCGATGTCGACCGGGCTGCCGGTCGTCGCGACGCTGCACGGCGGCATCCCTGAGGCGGTGGAGAACGGCGTAAGCGGCTTCCTGGTGGAAGAAAAAAACGCGCCCGCCGTGTGCGAGGCGCTCTGCAAGATCGCCGACTTGGGCGAAAACGAGTGGCTGCGGATGGGGCGCGAAGGCTCGGAGTTCATCACCCGCAATTTCGAGCAGCACGCGCAGATCGAACACCTCGAAGCGCAGTACGCCCGGGTGTTGCGCCAGGCCGCCTGATCGTCCATGGGCCGATTGCCATTCAGCAAGCCGCTTGTCGTCAGTCTGTGCGGGACCTTTCTCAAGCCGGAAATGCTCAGCGTGTACCGGCAAATCGCCGGGTTGCGCCGGCACCGGACGGTGGTGTTCACCGAGCGCCGGCTCCATGCGGAGCAATTCCCGTTTGAGCCGGTCGTGGTGATGCAGCGCCCTCCGCCCGCCGTGCGGACCAAGCGCCGCAAGCAACGCCAGCGCGGCAATTTCATCCGCCGCTTCTGGTACAAGCACCTCCTCAAACAATGGCCCCCGCCCGAGAGGCCGAAGCCGCCCGCGCCGCCGCCGCCGGTCGTCTACGATGATTCGTACAATCTTTGCGACCTCCTGCGCGAACGCCAACCGCAGCTCGCGCACGTCTATTACGGCCACAAGGCGGTGAAATACCTGCCCATGCTCCGTCGTTGGGGCGGCCCGCTCGTGGTGAGTTTTCACGGCGTCGACGTGACCGAGTCCGTCTATCGCGACACGGATCCCGCCACACTGGCCGAGGTCTTCGAGCACGCCCAGTTGATTCTTGGCCGCAGCCAATCGCTCCTCGAACGCCTCGCCGCCCTGGGCTGCCCGCCGGGGAAACTGCGCCTCAATCGCACGCCCGTGCCGCTCGAAGGCATCGCCCGTTCCGTCCGCCTTCCGCCCGCCGACGGCCAGTGGCGTCTCCTTCAGGCCTGCCGGCTTATCGAGAAGAAAGGGCTGCGTTCAACCCTCATGGCCATGCGCCTGGTGGTCGACGCCTGGCCCGACGCTATCCTCACCCTCGCCGGGGAAGGCCCGCTGGCCGACGAGATGCGGGTGCTCACGGCCGCCCTCGATCTTGAGCGAAACGTCGTCCTGGCCGGCTGGCGCCAGCAGGATCAACTCCTCGCGCTTTACCGCGATTCCCACGTTTTCCTGCACCCCAGCGAGACGACCGCCGCGGGCGATCGCGAGGGCATCCCCAATTCGCTCCTGGAAGGCATGGCCGCCGGACTTCCGGCGGTCGCAACCTGGCACGGAGGCATCCCGGAAGCCGTCCGCGATGGGCGCGACGGACTCCTCGTTCCCGAGAAATCGCCCGTCGATCTCGCCGCCGCCGTCTTGCGCCTGATGGCCGATCCCGCCATGCTGGCATCCATGTCCCGCGAAGCCGCCGCCAGCATGGAGGCCAATTTCGGCGCGGCCCGTCAAATCGCCGCCCTTGAGGATTGCTACGAGGAAGCAATCGCCGCGCGCGCGTGAAAACGCCCGTTCCAAAAACCCGCCTGGACAGCCTCCTGGTCGAACGCGGGTTCTTCGATTCGCGCGAAAAAGCCCAGCGCGCCATCCTGGCCGGCGAGGTGTTTGCCAATGGGCAGCGCGCCGACAAACCCGGCACGCGCATGCCGTCCGACGCAGCGTTGGAGATCACGCCCAAGAGCCGCTACGTCAGCCGCGGCGGGCAGAAACTCGAAGGCGCGCTAGTGGCGTTCGGCGTGGATCCCACCGGTCTGACGTGCCTGGACATCGGCGCGTCCACCGGCGGTTTCACCGACTGCCTGCTCCAACACGGCGCCGCGCGCGTCCACGCGGTCGATGTCGGCCACGCGCAGCTCGACTGGAAAATTCGCCGCGACCCGCGCGTGATCGTCCAGGAAAAGGTGAACGTGCGTTACCTGCCAACCGACGCCTTCAACGAGCCCATCGCGCTGGCGGTGATTGATGTTTCCTTCATTTCGCTCACGCTCATCCTGCCGGTCGCGTGCGGCATCGTGGGCGGTCCCGGCGGCACAGTGATCGCCCTGATCAAGCCGCAGTTTGAGCTGGAACGCGGCGAGGTCGGGCAGGGGGGGATCGTCCGGGAGCTGGAGCTGCACGACCGCGCGGTCGAGAAGATCCGGCGCTTCGTGGCGGAGTCGTTGCCGATTTGGCGCTGGACGGACCTGATCGCGTCGCCGATTCTAGGCGGCCACGGCAACAAGGAATTCCTGGCATGTCTAAGAAGTTGATCGGCCTGGTCGCACACCCAGGCAAACCCGGCGCCGCCACGCTCGTGCACGCCCTCCGCGACGAATTCGAAGCGCGCGGCGGCGCCGTGCGAACCGAACGCGCCACGGCCGCGCTCGTCGGCGAATCCAGCGACCTCACGCCGGCGGATCTCGGGGCCGACTGCGAGATCATCATCGTGCTAGGCGGCGACGGCACGTTGCTCAACGTCGCGCACGCGCTGGGCGGCAATCTGCGGCCCATCTTCGGCATCAATCTCGGCTCGCTCGGCTTCCTGACCTGCCTCAACTCGGCCGACTACGCCCAGGCCGTCGATTGCATCATGGATGGCAGCTACCTGATCACGGAGCGTTCGCTGTTGGCGGCCGAAGTCTTACGCGACGACACGGTGATCCACAGCCACGTCGGGCTCAACGACGCGGTGATCAGCCGCGGAGCGTTGTCGCGCCTGATCAAGCTGGAGACGTACATCGACGGCACGCTCCTCACGGAGTATAACGCCGACGGATTAATCGTCGCAACTCCCACGGGGTCAACGGCATATTCACTGTCTGCGGGCGGCCCGCTGCTGACGCCGGATTCGCACGTGTTTGCGATCACGCCGATCTGTCCGCACTCGCTGACGAACCGTTCGGTGATCATCGGCGACACGGCAATCGTGGAGGTGCGGCTTTGCAATCATCGCGACGAGGTCTTCCTGACCGTCGACGGCCAGCGCGCGATCCCGCTCGGACCTTCGGACTGGCTGCGGATCACGCGTGCGCGCCACACGTTGCCCTTGGCGATGTTGCCGGCGCTGCCGTTCTTCGAGCTGGCGCGCCGGAAGCTGAAGTGGAGCGGCAGCAGCATCTAGACATCGATCCAACCGACGCAAACCCACCATTGCCGAGTTTATATTACATATATTGTGTGATGTTATGATTATGAGCTTCGGAAGGTGCGAGTTGCGCGATTGTGAACAAGTTGGGAATTAAATCCGTGGAACGAGTTCCTCGCTCGGAAGTGCCGGTTAACTTCTGCCTTATTCACCGGTCAGATGTTCCGGTTGGCGCCGCGTCCCGCCCGGTTCCATATTGAGCGACATGACTCCCGAAGAAGTCCTCCAATGCTTTAAGGATTCGGACGCCTTGCTGGACGGCCACTTCGTCCTTCGGTCCGGCCTGCACAGCCGCCGCTTTTTCCAATGCGCCATGCTGCTCCAGCACCCGCACCTCGCCGAACGCGCCTGCGCCGGACTCGCCGCCAAACTCGCCGGGATCGACTGCGAAACCGTCATCAGCCCGGCCATGGGCGGGATCATCGTCGGGCATGAGATTGGCCGCGCCTTGGGCAAGAAACATATTTTCGCCGAGAAAGAAGACGGCCGGCTTGTCCTGCGGCGCGGATTTGAGATCTCTCCCGGCGAACGCTTCATCGTCGCCGAAGACGTCATCACCCGCGGCGGGCGCATTCAGGAGACAATCGACATCGTCGCCGAGCGCGGCGGCCTCGTCGTCGCCGTGGGCGTGCTAGTCGACCGCAGCGGCGGCGCGGCGCCCGATTTTGGATGCCCGCTCCTGAGCCTGTTGCGCCTCGACGCAGAAACCTTCGACCCCGCCAATCTCCCGCCCGACCTCGCCTCCACTCCGGCGATCAAGCCTGGCAGCAAGTAGTCCAACCACCCCTATCTTTATGAACCACTGGAAAATGCTCCCTACCGTTGCTTTGATCTCCCTTGCTCTCGCGGCCGAGGCGGAAGTCCCGGCTTCCGCCCTCGTCGCCCCACCCCCGCTCGATCCGGCCAACCTGGATCTTAGCGTCAAACCCGGCGACGACTTCTTCCATTACGCCAACGGCGCCTGGCTCAAAAATAACCCCATTCCCGCCGATCAAACCCGCTGGGGCAGCTTCAATGCCCTCGAGGAACGCAACAAGGCCGTCTTGCGCGAGATCCTCGAGGCGTGCGCCGCGGATGCCGGCAAGAAAAGCGACTCCCCCGGCAACGAGCGGCAAAAGGTCGGCGAATTCTACCAGAGCGGCATGGACGAAGCCGCCATCGAGCAGGCCGGCGTAAAGCCGCTGGCCCCCTATTTCGACCGCATCGCCGCCCTCAAGGATCGCGCGGAATTGCCAAAACTCATCGCCGACCTGCATTCCATGGGTGTTTTCGTGTTATTCGGCGCCGCGGTGGACGCCGACGAAAAAGACTCCGAGACCGACATCGCGCAACTCCACCAGGGAGGCCTCGGCCTGCCCGATCGCGATTACTATCTGCTCGAAGATACGCACGCGAAAGATCTTCGCGCCAAGTACGAAGAGCACCTCATCAAAATGATGACCCTCCTGGGCGACGCGCCCGACCTCGCCGCGACCGAGGCCCGGTCGATCCTCGCTTTTGAGGCCGATCTCGCCAAGAACAGCAAGACGCGTGTCGATCTGCGCGATCCGCAGGGCAACTACCACAAGATGCCCCTGCCCGAGGTGCTGCGTTCCGCGCCCGGATTTGATTGGAAACAATACTTCGCCAAGGTTGGCTCACCGGACCCCGGCAGCCTCGACGTGAAGCAGACCGAGTTCATCGCGCACGCCGCCCAAGTCGCCGCGAGCGGCTCGCTGGACGATTGGAAACTGTATCTGCGCTGGCACCTGCTGCATTCGATGGCGCCCTACCTGAGCAAGGCGTTCGAGGAGGAAAATTTCCGCTTCTACGGCCAGGCGCTCACCGGCGCCAAGGAGGACCGGCCCCGGTGGAAACGCGTGCTCGCCGCCACGGATGATGCGCTCGGCGAAGCGCTGGGGCGCATGTACGTCGAGAAGAACTTCCCCCCGGAGTCCAAGGCGCGCGCCTTGGAGTTGATCAACGATCTGCGCAGCGTCTTGCACGACGATCTGGCGAGCCTAGGCTGGATGAGCGACGCAACCCGCAAGGCCGCCTTAAGCAAGCTGGAACATTTCACGGTCAAGATCGGGTACCCCGATAAATGGCGCGACTATTCCGCGCTGGAGATCAAGCCGCAGCCTTACGTGCTCAATGTGATCGCCGGCAACGTGTTCGAGTTCAAGCGCTCGGTGGCGAAGATCGGGCAGGCCGTCGACAAGAGCGAGTGGGGCATGACGCCGCCGACGGTAAATGCCTACTATAATCCAAGCCGCAACGAGATCGTGTTTCCGGCGGGCATCCTGCAGCCGCCCTTCTTCAGCGCGAAAGCGGATGACGCGGTCAATTACGGCGGCATCGGCGCGGTGATCGGCCACGAAATGACCCACGGCTTCGACGATCAAGGCCGTCAGTACGACGAAAAGGGCAACCTCAAGGATTGGTGGACCGACGAAGACCGGAAGCACTTCGAAGAGCGGGCCAATAAGGTAGTCAAACAATTCTACGGCTACGAAGTGGAGCCCGGCGAGCGCGTGAACGGCAAGCTGACCGAAGGCGAAAACATCGCCGACCTGGGCGGCTCCAAGATCGCCTATCTGGCCCTGGAGAAGGCGCTCGCCCGGGCGGGGGCTGGCGCGGCAGAACAGAAGATCGACGGCTTCACGCCGGCCCAGCGCTATTTCTTGAGTTGGGCGCAAGTGTGGCGCGCGAACACCCGGCCCGAGGAACTTCGCCGCCGGCTGAAGGTCGACCCGCATTCGCCCGCGCAATTCCGCTGCAACGGCCCGTTGAGCAACCTGCCCGAGTTCCAGGCCGCCTTTAACATTCCCGACGGCAGTCCCATGGTGCGTCCCGCCGCCGACAAGGCGCAGATCTGGTAAATAAGCAAGGACGCCACGGAGGGCATCCCTCCACGCAACTGGAGGGATGGGCTCCGTCCCGTCCCATGCCCGGGGGAGGCGCCCTTGTTATCCTGGGCAAAATAGACGAAAGGTCATTTTTATGTTCAACTGGATTCTCAAACAGATCCTCGGCTCGAAGAACCAGCGCGAATTGCGCCGGTTCCGGCCCATCATCGAGCGGATCAACCAAATCGAAGCGCAGTACCAGTCGCTCTCCGACAACGAGCTCCGCGCCAAGACCGCCGCCTGGAAGGCCCGGCTCGCCCCCATCGATGATCCCGCCGAACGTCAGGTCATCCTCGATGAAATCCTGCCCGAGGCATTCGCCGCGGTAAAGAACGCCGCGCGCCGCCTCTGCGGCAAGGAACTC
Source organism: uncultured Chthoniobacterales bacterium (assembly GCA_964249195.1). Lineage (GTDB taxonomy): Bacteria > Verrucomicrobiota > Verrucomicrobiia > Chthoniobacterales > SZAS-18 > CAXUAZ01. Next base: position 13,849 of record CAXUAZ010000009.1, on the reverse strand, counting down.
ATCGTCTCCGATCAGCCCGTCACGTGGAACATGATCCACTTCGACGTGCAGCTCATCGGCGGCCTCGTGCTCCACTCCGGCCGCATCGCGGAAATGGCCACCGGCGAGGGCAAGACCCTCGTCGCCACCCTCCCCCTCTATCTAAATGCCCTCGCCGGCCGCGGCGCGCATCTGGTCACGGTCAACGATTACCTCGCCCGCCGCGACGCCGAGTGGATGGGAGAGATTTACCGCTTCCTCGGGCTGACGTGCGGTTGCATCCAGCACGATCAGGATCCCGACCTTCGCCGCCAACAATACGCCTGCGACATCACCTACGGGGTCAACAGCGAATTCGGCTTCGATTACCTGCGCGACAACGGCATGGCCACCAGCCGCGAGCAACAGGTCCAGCGCGGACACACCTATGCCATCGTTGACGAGGTCGATTCCATCCTGATCGACGAGGCCCGCACGCCGCTCATCATCGCGGGACCTTCCACGATCTCGACCCACCAGTACGATCAGTTCAAGCCGGGCGTCGAACAACTCGTGCGCAAGCAGTCCATGCTTTGCAACCGGCTCGTCAACGAAGCCAAGGCGCTGCTCGACGACGGCAAGAACGAAGAGGGCGGTCTCCTGCTGTTCAAGGTCAAGCTCGGCCAGCCACGCAACAAGGCGCTGCAACGCTTGCAGGAAGATCCGGTCAACCGCCGCGCCCTCGACAAGGCGGAACTCTCTTTCTATCAAGACACGCGCAAAGAAGAACTCTTCGCTTTAAAAGAAGAACTCTTCTTCACCATCGACGAACGCGCGCAGGAGGCGGATCTTTCCGAACAAGGCCGCGATTTCCTGAACCCGAACGATCCGGAAGCCTTCGTCCTGCCCGACCTGATGACCGCCTTCGCGGAAATCGACGTGCGCAACGATCTCGCGGTCGACGCCAAGGAACGCGCGAAATCCGACCTGCAGGCCGCGTGCGACAAACGCGCCGAGCGCATTCACAACATCTCCCAGCTATTGCGCGCGTATTGTCTTTACGAGCGCGATGTAGAGTACGTGGTCGAAAACAATAAAGTCATCATCGTCGACTCGTTCACGGGCCGGAAAATGGCGGGCCGGCGTTGGAGCGACGGCCTGCATCAGGCCGTCGAGGCCAAGGAAGGCGTGCAGATCGACCGCGAGACGCAGACCCTGGCGACGATCACGATCCAGAACTATTTCCGTTTATACCAGAAGCTCTCCGGCATGACCGGCACGGCGGAAACCGAGGCCAACGAATTTCACGATATTTACCGCCTTGGCGTGGTGGTGATTCCCACCAACCGGCTTATCCGGCGCGAGGACGCCAACGACCGCATCTACAAGACCCGGCGCGAGAAGTACAACGCGGTGATCGCCGAGATCAAGGAACGTCACGCCAAGCAGCAGCCGGTGCTGGTCGGCACGGCAAGCGTGGAGTCTTCGGAGTTGCTGAGCCGCATGCTGATGCGCGAAAAAATCGTGGCCAGCGTGCTCAACGCCAAGCAGCACGAGCGCGAGGCCGAGATCGTGGCGCGCGCCGGGCAGAAAGGCACCGTGACCATTGCGACGAACATGGCGGGCCGCGGGACCGACATTAAACTTGGCGAAGGCGTCGCGGAACTGGGCGGCCTGATGGTGATGGGCACCGAGCGGCACGAGTCGCGCCGCATCGACCGGCAGTTGCGCGGACGTTGCGCGCGCCAGGGTGACCCGGGGGCGTCGCGGTTTTACGTGAGCTTCGAGGATGATCTCATGCGCAACTTCGGCGCGTCGGATCGCATGACGAAGATCATGGAGCGATTTGGCCTGGAAGACGGGCAGGAACTCGAGCATCCGTGGCTCGATAAGAGTGTAGAGAATGCGCAGAAGCGCGTCGAACAACGCAATTACCTTAGCCGCAAACACACGCTCGAATACGACGACGTGATGAACAAGCAGCGCGAGGTGATCTACGGCTATCGCAACGAGGCGATCGACACGGATGAACCGCGGGTCTTGATCGACGAGGTGCTCGACGAAGCCATCCCCGCGAAAGTTGACGAATATCTGAAAAGCGACGGCGACGGCGAGCCGAACTACTCCGGGTTGTTGAACTGGGTCAACTCCACTTTCCCCGTCGGTCTGACGGCTGAGAAAGCGGCGTTGGAATCCCGCAGCGTGGAGGCCAACGGCAAGTTCCTGGTCGACGTGGTGCGCACAGCCTACCAGCGTAAATCGGGGCATGAGGATCCCGACGCGGTGAAAGGATTGGAACGTTATATTCTGCTCAACGCGATTGACCGGCTATGGCAGGAGCATCTGTTTGGGATGGACTCATTGCGCGAAGGAATCCAGCTCCAGCGCATCGGCCAGAAGGATCCGCTCGTTGAATACAAGAACGAGGCGTACGCGATGTTTGTGGAGTTGATGACGAACATCAAATTCGAAGTGTTGCACAACTTGTTCCGCAGCACGTCGAACCTGCAGGCGTTTGAAAACTTCCTCGCGAGCCTCCCGCAGCACCTGGTGCACGACACGCTCACCGCCCAGGGCGGACCCATCCTCGGGGCGCCGCAAGAGGAAGAGCCGAAGGCCAAGGCGCCGCAGGCGCCCGCCCCGCCCCCGGAGGTCGAGCTGGAGATCCCCGCACGCCGCGAGTTGCCGAAGGTCGGGCGCAACGAGGCCTGCCCGTGTGGCAGCGGCAAGAAGTTCAAGAATTGCTGCGGACGGGGCGCGTGAGCGTCTGTCAACAAAATTCCGCCTTGCTAAAAGATCAAGATGCACTATGAAGATCCCCAGATTGGGGTGTTTCATGGGCTTGCGTCAGACTGTTCTTCTCATTTGCAAAAGATTCCTGGAGGCAATCGAAACTGCGTTCGCGGTTTTGTCTGCAGGATTTCGTCCGCTTTTTGCTGAGCAAACCGACGCGCCGGCGAGTTGGTTCGGAGAGCACTGCCTTTCCCTCCCGCGCGCCCTGCCCGGCGCCCCCTTTCTATTTCACTCGGCAAAGTTATCCGCGGATTCTGTCCCCGCGCCTTTTGGCTCTTTGGCTCATCGGCGTGCGGACCTTTCTTCCAACGAGTCGTGCGTCCCTGCGACGCGCTTTGCCTGTTTCCTGGTTCAATTACCCTTCTGCATCTCACATGAATTCCCGCACTTCGCAATCCCACTCCAGCCGTCGTGGCTCGAGAAATCGTTCGGATAGAGGCCCCCGTTCCGCGACGCCCACTCCGTCTCCGGCCAAGCCCACCTTCTGGCAAAAAGTCACCTCGCTCTTCGGCAGCCGCCCGGCGACCAAGTCCGCGGCGAGTCTCTCCAAGCCGACCGTTCATCCGGCAAACGCCCCGGCGCGCCGTTCGCCTGAGCGTTCCGACCGGCCGGAACGTTCCTCCGATCGCGGTCCCAAGCCGGAAGGCAGCCGCGTTTCCCGCAAGCCCGAAGTGGTCGAGGTCACCACGCCGCGGCTGTACGTCGGCAACCTGTCTTTTGACGCGGCCGAGAACGACTTGAGCGAGCTGTTTAACGGCGTCGGCCAGGTGGTGAGCGTGGAAGTTGTCACGCACAAGCAGACGCAGCGTTCCAAGGGGTTCGCCTTCGTCCAGATGGCGGGCGTCGACGAAGCCAAACGCGCGGTGCTCGAACTGCACGACAAAGAGTTCATGGGCCGCAAGCTGGTGGTCAGCGGCGCCAAGAATGCCGACCAGGAGCGCGGCGAGTCCAGTTCGGCGGCTTAAGTCTAGCTTATTGGTCATTGAGACCCGGCTCTTTCCAAAGGGCCGGGTTTCTTTTTGTCGCGGTGACGGAGACGTTCTACATCGTTGGACCCACCGGCGTGGGGAAGTCGGAGATCGCGGCGGAGATCGCGGTTCGCCTGGGCGCGGAGATCGTCGGGGCAGACGCGCTGCAAATCTACGAAGGCTTTCCCCTGCTGACCGCCAAGCCTTCGCCGGAGATCCTCGCCCAAGCGCCTCATCATTTGATCGGCTGCGTGCCGGTCACCGAGGAGTACAGCGTCGCCCGCTACCTGGCGGCGGCCACCGCCTGCCTGGCGGCGATCAAATCACGCGGCCGGCCCGCGTTGGTGGTAGGCGGCGCTGGGTTGTACGTAAAGGCGCTCACCCACGGGCTCTCCTCTCTGCCGGAGGCCCAACCGGAGTTGCGAACTGAGCTGGAGCAACTCGATCTCGCCACGCTCACAGCTCGCCTGAACGCTCTCGACCCTGTAGCCGCCGGGATCATTGACCGCCAGAACAAGCGCCGCCTCGTCCGTGCTATCGAGGTTTGCCTAGTCACGGGACGACCCTTTTCTGAACAACGATCACCGTGGAAACAGCCTGTTGCCTCTTGCGGTGTGATGCTCACACGAGCCAAGGATGATCTCCACCAGCGGATCGGCGAGCGGGTTGAAGCGATGTGCCGTGAAGGCGTGGTGGAAGAAGTCCGCTCTTATGAAGGCGGCCCGCTGGGCTCCACCGCGAGCAAAATGATTGGGCTCGACTCAATTCGCCAAGTTTTGGCAGGAACTCTTACTTTGTCTGCATGCCGCGAACGGATTAAGCTAGAGACTTGCCAGTACGCCAAGCGTCAAGTGACCTGGTTCAAGCGGGAGAATTCGCTGGCCTCAATCAATCTGACCGAGAACTCCGCCGTTGAGGAGGCGGTTGCGCGGATGCAGGCAGAAATAGATCGATCCTGACTGCTCAAGCAGCGGCGGCATGTCAGTCAACTGCCAGCGCGTTAGGAAAACGCTGATCAAAACGGCATGTTCAACATTCTAGCGATTGTAGGACGACCGCCCCGGTTGTCGCGGCGGGACGCTCACTCTGGCAAAGGAGGCGGTCGCCCTACAATTTTATCCGTTCGTCACACCCTCTGGCGAAAGAGAATGACTAAATCAGCGTTTCCTTAAATATCAGCGGCTTCGTAGCTTTCACGATTTTTTTCTCGCCTTTGGCTAGTGGCCGTGGTTGACATGTTGAATATGAACAAAGGCATCCTGGCTAGCATTTTCGACCTCTCATTCAGCGAATTCGTTACGACCCGGATCATTAAGATCATGTTTATTCTAGCCATTGCTGGCGCGGGGCTTTGGTCGCTCATCCTACTGGCTGGGGCTTTCTCCTCGGGAAGCGCCGGTGCCATTCTCCTCTCATTAATCGTCATCCCCCTCTTTTTTTTCCTTCTGGTGCTTTGGAGCCGAGTGTCGCTGGAACTCATCGTGGTCGTATTTCGCATTGCGGAAAATACGGCTAGATTAGTCGAGAAAGATCGGCAGCCTTGAGGCGCTGCCTGATGGAGTGCATTCCCGTTTACTCAAGCGCTCACCGGTACGAGGTGCTTGTGGGGGCCGGGCTGTTAGAAAACGTCGGCGCATTACTCAAAGCGCGGGGGTTTTGCTTTCGTTGCGCGGTGGTGACGGATCGGACCGTGGGCACTATTTACGCCGGACCGTTAGCTGCGGCGCTGGCGCAAGAAGGCTTTGACGCGGCGTTGATTGCCGTTGAACCGGGCGAGGACGCCAAGTCTCTGGAACAAACCGGCGCAATCTGCGACCAAATGATTCAGGCGGGTCTCGACCGCCATTCGTTCGTCATTGCGCTCGGCGGCGGGGTTGTTGGCGATCTCGCCGGGTTTGCGGCGTCCATCTATTTCCGCGGCATCCCGCTTATCCAAATTCCAACTACCCTTCTGGCGCAGGTCGACAGTTCCATCGGAGGGAAAACAGGGGTAAACAGCTCGTTGGGCAAGAACCTCCTCGGCGCTTTCCATCCACCTTCGTTAGTGTTAGTGGACGTGGCGACTTTGCGCACGCTGCCTGACCGCGTCTTAAACGAAGGGATGGCCGAAGTCATCAAGCACGGCATCATTCAGGATCGTGAGCTGTTCGACCGGGTGGGCCGATTCCATCGCGACGATCTGCCTTGGGTGGTCCAGCGGAACCTCGAGATTAAAGGTGCAATCGTAAGCAAAGACGAATTTGAACGCAAGGGCCTCCGCGCGCTGCTGAACTTCGGGCACACCATCGGCCACGGCATCGAACAGGCGGCCGGTTACGGCACGCTCCTCCACGGGGAAGCGATCAGCCTCGGGATGGTGGCCGCCGCGCGGATTTCGATGATCAAAGCCGGCCTCGCCACGGCGGAGTACGACGAGATCGTCACCCGGCTGGAGCAGTTCGACCTGCCGTTGGTCCTCCCGCCGGAAATCAAGACGGAGGACGTGCTCGCCAGCCTGGCCCGCGACAAGAAATTTGAGGCCGGCGCGATCCGGTTCGTGCTCACTCCGCGAATCGGCGAGGCGCGCCTGTCGGAACCGGGCGAGGTGACCGCCGACGATATCCGCCTGGCCGTGGAAAACCTGCGCCCGTGACCCACACCGAAGCCTGCATTGCCCTCAACATGATCCCGAAGGTGGGACCGGTGCGCCTGCGCCGGCTCCTGGAAGTCTTCGAACGCCCCGAGGCCATCCTGCGCGCCTCGGCGGATCGCCTGGCGGGCGTCAACGGCATCGGCCGCGAGGTCGCCAGCCAGATCGCCGCGTGGGAGAACCACGTCGATCTTCCGGGCGAATTGGCCGCCATGGCCGAGGCGGGCGTGCACGTCCTGACCGCGGAATCCGAGCACTATCCGCCGCACCTACGGGACATCCACGATCCGCCCATGGTCTTGTACGTGTGGGGCGAATTGACGACACGCGATCGCCGGAGCATCGGCGTGGTCGGCTCCCGGCGGACGAGTCACTACGGCACCGAAACGGCCAAGAAGTTCGGCTACCAGCTCGCCTACGCGGGGCTGACCGTCTTTAGCGGGCTTGCCCGCGGGATCGATACCGCCGCGCACCAGGGCGCGCTCGCTGCGCAGGGGCGGACGGTCGCCGTGCTCGGGTGCGGCCTGAAGCAAATCTACCCGCCCGAAAATTACGAACTGGCCGAGCGGATCGCCGAAAACGGCGCCGTGATCTCGGAGTTTTCCATGTCCGTTACGCCGGACCGGCAGACGTTCCCCATGCGCAACCGGATCATCAGCGGCTGCAGCCTCGGCCTGCTCGTGGTGGAGGCCGGCCTCAACAGCGGGGCGTTGATCAGCGCCGGGCAGGCCATCGACCAGGGGAGGACGGTCTTTGCCATCCCGGGCCAGATCGACCGCCCCACCTCCCAGGGCGCCAACCGCCTCATCCAGGAAGGCGCCAAGCTCGTGATGGAAGTAAGCGACATCCTCGAAGAACTCCCCGAGTTGCCCGGCTTCGGCCTCCTCAACCCCGAGCGCATCAACGAACTCCCGCCCGCGCCGTTCAAGGCGAAATCGACCGAGAGCCTCAAGCCCGAAGAGGCCGCCGTCTACGCCGCGCTCGACGACGAGGAAACGCCCATCGACCGCATCATTCTCAAAAGCGGTTTGCCAACCGCCACGGTGTCCTCTACCCTCTTCACTCTCGAACTGAAGAAGTTCGTCAAGCAACTGCCGGGCAAGCATTACGTGAAGCTCGCCTAGATCAGTCGATCGTCCCGATGTCCAAATCTCTGATCATTGCCGAGAAACCCAGCGTCGCAGCCGATCTCGCCCGGGTCCTCGGCAAGCTGGAGCGCAAGGACGACTACTTCGAGAACGACAAATACGTGGTGTCCTCCGCCATCGGCCACCTCGTCGAGCTGGCGCTGCCCGGCGACATGGACAAGAAGCGCGGCAAGTGGAGCTTCGCCAACCTGCCCGTCATCCCGGACGAGTTTTCGCTCAAGCCGATCGAGAAAACGGAGGACCGCTTCAAACTCCTCAAGCGCCTGATGAAGCGCGCGGACGTGACCGAGATCATCAACGCCTGCGACGCCGGGCGCGAGGGCGAGTTGATCTTCCGGTTCCTGGTCAAGCTGGCCGGGGTGGAAAAGCCGATGAAACGGCTGTGGCTGCAATCGATGACGCCCGATTCCATCCGCCAGGCGTTCCAAAACCTGCGGCCGGACGCGGAGATGATCCCGCTGGCCAAGGCGGCATTTTCGCGGGCGGAAAGCGACTGGCTGGTCGGCATCAACGGCACGCGGGCGCTGACCGCGTTTAACTCCAAGGCCGGCGGTTTCCAGCTCACCCCGGTCGGCCGCGTGCAAACGCCCACCCTGGCGATCTTGGTCGAGCGCGAGTTGAAGATTCGGGCGTTCAAGCCGCGGACGTACTTCGAGATCATCGGCGACTTCGACGTGAAGGCCGGCATGTACCGCGCCCGGTGGTACGACGAAAACTTCAAGAAGGGCGCTGAGGAAGACGCCAGGCCCGAGCGCCTGTGGGATCGCGAACGGGCCGAAGCGATCCAGGCCAAATGCGTCGGCAAGACGGGGGTCGTCACCGAGGAGAAGAAACCCACGAGCCAGGCACCCCCTCTCCTGTTCGACCTGACCAGCTTGCAGCGGGACGCCAACGGCCGCTTCGGCTTCAGCGCGCGGCGCACGCTCCAGGTGGCCCAGCAGCTTTACGAGAAGCACAAGGTGCTCACCTACCCCCGGACCGACAGCCGGTACCTGCCGGAGGATTACGTCGACACGGTCAAGCGGACCATGCGCGCCTTCGAAGATCCCTCCCTGTCGACCCACGCCGACAAGGCGCTGGCGAGCGGCTGGATCAAGCCGACCAAGCGCATTTTCGACAACACGAAGATCTCCGATCACAACGCCATCATCCCGACCGGCGAGAACCCCAAGGGGCTCGACGAGGCGCAGCAAAAAATCTACGATCTCGTCTCGCGGCGGTTTATCGCGGCGTTCTTCCCTTCGGCGCAATTTGAAGTCACGACCCGCCTCACCCGGGTGGAAGGCGAGGTGTTCAAGACGGATGGCCGAGTCATCAAAGACCCCGGCTGGATGGCCGTGTACGGCCGCGAGGCCGCCGCCGCGGACGGTTCCGACGCCACGCTCGTGGAAGTGGTCCAGGGCGAGTCGGCGCTGGCCTCCGAGGTAGAGGTCAAGCAGAGCGAGACCAAGCCCCCCGCCCGTTACAATGAGGCCACGCTCCTCGCGTCCATGGAAGGCGCCGGCAAGCTGATCGAAGACGAAGAACTGCGCGCCGCCATGAGCGCCAAAGGCCTTGGGACGCCGGCCACGCGCGCCGCCATCATCGAAGGTCTCATCCTGGACGATTACATCAACCGGCAAGGCCGCGAACTGTCCGCGACCTCGAAGGGCATCTCGCTCGTTTCCCTCTTGCGCGGGCTGGGCATCACGGCGCTTTGCTCACCCGAGATGACCGGCGAGTGGGAGTCCAAGCTCAAGCAAATGGAGCACGGCGGGCTGCGCCGCAAGGAGTTCATGACCCAGATCCGCGATCTGACGACGGATATCGTCAATCGCGCGAAGAATTTCCAGGGCGACACCATCGAGGGCGACTTCGGGGAGTTGGATGTCCGCTGCCCGAAGTGTGGCGCACGTCCCCTGAAGGAGGAGTACCGCGTCTACAAATGCCCCTCGTGCGATTACGTGTTGTGGAAGTCCATGGCGGGCCGCCAGTTCAATCCCGACGAGTTGAAGTCGCTTTTCGTGGAGGGCCGGGTCGGTCCGCTGGAAGGATTCCGCAGCAAGGAAGGCCGGCCATTTTCGGCGGCGATCAAGCTCGGCGCGGAGGGGAGGCCGGAGTTCGATTTCCCGGCGGTCCGCGACGACTACGATTTTGCCGGCAAGACGCCGCTGGCGCCATGCCCGGTTTGCAAGAAGGGGAGCGTCTTCGATCTGGAAGACGTGTACCTGTGCAACAACGCCGCCGGGGCGGAAAAAAGCTGCACCTTCCGCATGAGCAAGACCATCCTGCAACGGGCGGTGCCGCCTGAGCAGGTAGTAAAACTCCTGAGCGCCGGCAAGACGGATCTGCTGGATAAATTCATCTCGAAGAAAGGCCGCGGCCGGCCGTTCTCCGCGTACTTGAAGCTGGACAAGGGCAAGGTCGGCTTCGAGTTCGAAGAGCGTGCGCCAAAGGCCGGGCCGGGGAAGAAGCCGGCGCCCCGGGGGCGATTTGCGAAGAAAACGCCGGTGGCGGAAGCCCCTATATCGGGGAGCAAATAGGTTGACACCCCAATCCCTAGCGGCAAAGGTGCGGAAGTCTCCCCTCCGCCGCGATGCGCTGTCCCAAATGCAAAAGCATTGAGGACCGGGTAATTGATTCACGTCCCGTCAATCATTTCTCGGGCATCCGTCGTCGGCGGGTATGTCTGAACTGCGAAAATCGCTTCACGACCTACGAACAGATCGAGCGGGCCGATCTTCTCGTTATCAAGCGCGACGGCCGGCACGAGGCATTCGACCGGCACAAGCTCAACGCCGGCATCATCAAGGCCTGCGAAAAACGCCCGGTGAGTCTGGACACGCTCGACCAGGCCGTAGAGGAGATCGTGCAGGATCTCGAGACGCATTACGGTCGCGAGGTGCAATCGCGTGAGATCGGGGCCAAGATCATGGAGAAACTCCATGTGATCGACGAGGTGGCCTATGTCCGCTACGCGTCGATCTACCGCCGTTTTCAAGACAAGGGAGAATTTCTCGACGAGATCAAAAACCTGGAGACCAAACCAAAGCCCAACGGCGCGCAGACGGAGCTGTTCGGCTGAAGAAGATAAACCCCTGGAGGGCGACGCTCCGTCGTCGCCCATTTTCGATTGCATGCGGTGCGCCCCGAATGGAAACCAAGTCACGGCGACGACAGAGCGTCGCTCTCCAGGATAATATGATCGCCCTATTAAATGGATTGCCGTTGCTGGTGAAGCCCTCCGGTCAGGCGGTGGGCTTCCGCAAGGAGTGGCTGCGCCTCGCGTTGCAGCGTGCCGCCCGGCGGGCGGGCATGGAGAAGTGGTGGCAGGCCCTGGATCTGACCGCCGGCGTGAGTCTTTACCTCCAGCAATCGTACGAGTTGAATGTGATAGGTCGAGGCGACCTCGAGACGCTCATCCGGCGGGCTCTTTGCGACTTGGGCTACGATGAAATCGCCCGCGCCTTCGGTTCGCGCCCGCCGGGGGACCAGTTGATGTTAAATCTCTAGCAATGACCATTTTCGAAAAGATTATACGCCGCGAAATCCCGGCCGAAATCCTCCTGGAAGACGACGATTTGATCGTCATCCGCGACATCGACGCAAAGGCTCCCGTGCACGTCTTGATCATCCCGAAGCGCGTGCTTCCTCGCGTCGGTGACGCCGTTCCAGAAGACGCCGAGTTGCTCGGGAAGCTGCTGGCGGCCTCCGGCGGAATCGCGCGGAAGCTGGGGGTTTACGACAGCGGCTACCGGCTGGTGATAAACAACGGGCGCGACGCCGGTGAAACGGTGCCGCATCTGCACGTCCATCTATTAGGCGGGCGCCCGCTTGAATGGCCGCCTGGTTAGAAGCGAGCGTTTTCACGGACGTGTCATTTTAGCATTGACATTTCCCCTGCTTTCAGGTAGGGTATGGTGACATGGAAAGCACCAACGCGAACAGAGCGGTTCTGCCGGCCGGAAACCGGCTTTTACTCTGGTGCGCGCTGGCCGTTGCGCATCATAGGGGGTCTTTTTTTGTCCCAAAAAAGGAGAGGCGGAGGCGGGAATCGAACCCGCGGATAGGGGTTTTGCAGACCCCGGCCTTACCACTTGGCTACCCCGCCGTTTACTTTTCTTGCCCACCGAGCGAGTGGCGAACCTATCGCACCGTTGAGCACCGTGTCAACGCCCGCAAGCCCTCTCTTCCGTGATCTCGCTCCACTCCTACCAATCCCTCGAAGATGCCTGGGCCGACGGCCTCGCGCAGTGGTGCGAAGGCGCATCCGCCGCCGCGTTGGAAGGGACCAAAGCATGGCTCATTCCCGCGAGCGACGGGCAGGCCCATTGGATTAAACGCCGCCTGCTGAGCCGAGGCGTCAGCCTGTTCGGCATCCAGTTTCTCGACGCGCGCGCCTTGCGCCGCGAGCTCTGCCTGCGATTGGGGATTCCGTTTCCAATCCTCGGCGACGAGACGCTCGAGTTGCTCCTGCGGCTGCATCTCGACCGCGAGGCCGATCACATCGACGCGCTCCTCGCCAACCGCCCGCGCGCCTGTCTCGGCGCGCTCACCGACCTTGCGGCGGCCGGCTGGCTGAACCTGTTCTACCCGCCGCCCGATCTCCTGCCGCAACCCATCCTCGATTGGTTCCCCCATGCGCGGCAAAGCGAACTCTGGACCCCGCAAATCGATCTCGCGCTCCTCCGAGCCGCAAAGGCCGAACGCGAAAATCCTTCGCTCGCCGTCTGCTCTCTAGGCTGGGATGCCAGTCGCTGGCCGATGCGCGACCTTCTCCTCGCGGCGCTTTACGGGGCCGACTCCGCCGCGGCCTTCATGCCCCTGCCCCGCGAACCCTCCGCCGCCTTGCAACGCGCCTGGCTCACCGAACTCGAACAGGAACTCGGAGGCGAATTCAACGTGTGCCCCGCCGCCGGGTTTCGATCCGCCCAGGCCCCACTCGCGAGCCATCTGGAAGGCGCCGATCTCGATCTCGAAACGCCGCCCGCCCCGGAACTCGTCGTCGGCGCCGATTGGGCGGACACCCTCGCTCTCACGCGCGACTTCGTCCTGCGTTGGCTGGTCGACGCCGAAAAGCGCAAATCTCCGGGCGGCGAACCGGTCCGCCTCGCGATCCTTTCTCCGCGGCGCACCGCCTCGGGCGTCGCCCTCGTCCGGGCGCTCGGTGAGGCTGGCATCGAGGTCGAGGACGGCCTGGGCGAATTGCCCGAGCCGCCCCCGGAACAACAAATCCAGCAGGCGCTCCTCGCGTTTCACCAGGAGGAGGCCCGCGTCGACTCGCTCCTGACGCTGGTCGAGCTGCTCGACGCGCACGTTCCGCCCGAGGATCTCCCGGCTCCGATCTGGCGCGCGGTCTTTCCGCTCGATCCCGTGGAAACGCGTCGCGCGCTTCAGGCGGCCTTTGGCGAATGCCAGCACAACAGCGTGCGCGCGTTGGCGGAGGTCGAGTCGTTCGTCCGCGCGCCGGTGGCGGAAGCGTTGCGGACGCTCCTGTCGCACCTGGAGCCGTGGCCGGAGGAGATCGCGTTCCCCGCCGCGCTGCGTCGCTGGGAGGGCGAGCTGGCCGGTCTCGGGCTCAACGCCGAGGCGCTGGAGCCGCATTGGTCGCAAGCGTTGCCGGCCGTCGACAAGCCGCTGCCGGCCCCCGCTTTCTTCGGATGGTTGAGCGCCTTGCTGGGCCGGACGCCCGCCCGGCGCGCGCCGGAAGGGACGAACCGCTTCGCGCGCGTTTGCGTCACGACGTTGCAAAACGCGGCCGGACAAATCTGGGGCGGGGCGGTGTTCCTCGATTCGCACGAAGGCGCGTGGCCGCTCTACCCGGGCGAAAACCCGTTTCTCGACGACCGGGCGCGCCGCACCTTGAACAACCTCCGCACCGCCAGTCCGTTCCCCCCAGAGTGCGGCCATCTCCTCACCTCGGCCGATCGCGCCCAGCTCGAGCAGGCGCAGCTCTGCGAACTGCTCGAAAATTGCGATGGCCCCCTCGCCTTCGCCGGCCCGGCGCACGATCCGGCGGAACCCAACAAAGAGCTGTATCCCAACGAATGGGCGCTGCGCTGCATGGTCGAAAGCGCGCGCGGAACGCCGCAGGAAGGCCAACTCCTCAACCGCTGGCGCCACGCGGTCCGCTCCACGGCCGGCGCCGCGTCTCAGGCGGTGCCGCCGCGCGAGGCGGCGCATCTCCTCGCCGTGCACGCCCGCCGGCGCGATGCGCGGACCGCCTTCGACGAGTACGGCTTCAACTACGACGTGGAGTTCGAGATCGAGTCGTACCTGCGCTACCAGGGCGACAAGTTCGCGCAGGTGTTCGACGCCAACACCTACCTGCTGATGACCAAGGCGCTCGACTACTTCGACCCGGCGAAGGAGAC
>CAXUAZ010000008.1:0-41401 GCA_964249195.1 uncultured Chthoniobacterales bacterium | reverse complement strand
GGGCTACGGATTCAAGGGCCGGCGAGAGGATTTCCGCGAAAAGGCCGGCGTGCCAGGCATTCCATTGGGCGAGCCAGGCGTCGGCGAAGAGGCCGGGTGGTGGGAGGAATGTCAGGGCGCCATTGATGGCGGCGGAGGGGTCCGCGATGCGCAGGACCTGGGTAAATTCGGGGTCATCCCCGGGGACGGCCTCAGACGGGCGGACAAATCGAAGCGCGAGCGCGGCGCCGGCGGAAATCATCAGCGCGCACGGTAGCACAGCCGGGGACGATGGGCCAACCCAGCTGTAGCGGCGGTCTGTGACCGTCGGTGATTTTGGCTTGGCACGGTGCGCCCCGTCTCGCAATCGATCTTCCGACGGTCACAGACCGCCGCTACAACTGAGGGCCTCATGTTCGGTCGCGCCGATATTCCAAGGGAAACGGCTCGCCAAAATAAGGCCATTCTTCCCACCGCCCCACTAACCCTGCGCGGACCGGGTTGCTCCTCACGTACTCCCACTTTTCGCCGTAGGATTCTTCGCTGCGCAAGACGTGATCGAAATACCCCTTCTGCCAGTGTGGTGACGGGATGCCTGCTTCACGAAACGACTTCGAAAGAGCGTTCTTGAGCGATTTCATCCACGCGCTGAGCTCCAAGTTATCCAACACCACGAACGCGTGAAGATGATCGGGCATGAGAACGAAGGCACCCAGCCAGGCTCCGTGCGCGGGGCCTTGTTCTGCGAACCGGAGGAGGGACGAATGCGCGGCATCATTCGCGAGCAGCTTGCGACGTTCGTGCGTTCCGGCCGTCACGAAGTAGACGGGTGTGCGTTCGAAGATGCGTTCCAAACGTCGCAAGCGTTCGGCCATTGGCCCAGTTGTAGCGGCGGTCTGTGACCGTCGCAAGATCGATTTGGTTGGGGCGCACCGGATGGAATCCGAAATTACCGACGGTCATAGACCGCCGCTACAACTGGTTAACTCCGCCACCACTGCCTCCTGCGCGGACCACATCGCGGCGGCGTCTTTCGGCTCGGCGTCTTCGTGGCCGTTGAGATGCAGGAGACCGTGAACCAGATAACGGACTAACTCCCGTTCCAACGGCTCGCTCCTCACCCGCGCTGCGGTATCCGCGCTGATCAGAATCTCCCCGTGAACGAACGTGATCACGTCCGTCGGCACGGGATCGTTCATGAACTCCGCGTGCACCTTACCGATCGCCCGATCCGAAATAAACGTCGCTTCTATTTCCGCCAGCGCCCCGAGCACCGCCTCGCCCGGACCGCGATGCGGCAGACACGCCTCCACCGCGCGACCTGCCACCTCTCGCAAGAAGGGCATCGGCAATCGAACCGCGCTCTGCCGATTCCAAAGCGCCAGCCGCGGAACCCCCATGCCCTACAAGGATGCCGTCACCGCCGCGATGGGAGGCGTCAGAGTTTCGCTGCGTTTGCGCCCGTTATTCGCGCCCACGGTCGCCGGACTCTCCTTCTTGGACGGATACGCGATCCGGCGGTGCAACATGCTCTTGAGCGTGAAACAGAAACTCTCCGTCACCTCGCCTAACTCGCTGAACGTCAGGTCGCAGTCGCTGAGCTGGTGATCCGCCACCCGCGCGTCGAGAATGTCGGTCACCAATTCCTCGATGCGCTGCAACGTCGGCTTTTCCAAGGACCGCGACGCGCTCTCCACCGCGTCCGCCAGGCTGATGATCGCGCTTTCCTTCGTCTGCGGACGCGGGCCGCTGTAGCGGAAACTTTCCTCCGTCACCTCGGGGATGTCATCCTCGCGCAAATTCATGATCTTGCCGCCGGCGCGGGCGTCCTCCTGCTGCTGCAAGGCGCGTTTGTAGAAATAATAGACCAGCGAGTCGCCGTGATGCTGCTGGATCACGTCGATGATGCGCGGGTTGAGCTTGTGCTTGAGCGCGAGGTCCACGCCTTCCTTCACGTGCGCGATGAGGATCAACGCGCTCATGGTCGGCGCGAGATCGTCGTGGGGGTTGCGAGTGGAGCGCATGTTTTCGGTGAAATACTCCGGTTTCACCAGCTTGCCGATGTCGTGGTAATACGCGCACGTGCGGCACATGGCGGCGTTGGCCCCGATGCGTTCCGCGGCCGCCTCGGCGAGGCGCGCCACCGCCTGGCTGTGCTCGTAGGTGCCCGGCGCCTCGAGCGAAAGGCGCATGAGGAGCGGGTGGTTGAGGTCGGTCAACTCCAGCCACGACATCGCAGTCGTGATGTTAAACGTCTGCTCCAGGACCGGGAGCATCCCGCTGACGATGATCGCCGTCAGCAATCCCCCGCCGACCGCCGCAAGGCTTTGGAAGCCGACCAGCTTCCAATTCGTATCCGCCAGCGCGAACCAATAAATCTCGATTAACCCGAAGCTCAGCGCAAGCAGCCACGTCGCCACCCCCACGTAAAACCCGGCCCGGATAAACTGCCCGCGCCGCCGCACTTGCAAGGTGACCAGGACCCCGACGAACCCGCTGATGAGGCTCATCGCGAGGTACACGGCGTCCACCAGATTCCACAGGATCGAGCCCCATAGGCTGACAAAGATGACCGCGTAAAATCCCTGGTTCTTGCCGAGCAGCGTCGAGATGACCAGCGGCGCGAAGGCAAACGGGAACAGCAGCTTGCCAAATCGGGGATTGAGCGCCCCGCTCTCGATCGCGACCAGCATCCCCTTGACGATCAGGAGGTGCACCAGGAACGAGCCGAAGAGCAGCATTAGTCGCGAGTTTTTCAGAAACGTCTGCGGATGATTGATCCACAACTGCGCGAGGGCCGTGCAAAACACGAGCATCGCAAACAGGCACTGTTGCGCCTGCCCGCCTTTGGACCCAAAGAAGATTAACCCGGCAAGCGCGAAGAGGAACCCGGCGAAGACCGCCGTGCGCACCATGGCGCTGGTCTCCAGGGAACGCAGGAACTCGTTGCGCGGCATCCGGCGCCGCGTTTTGTTGCAGGCAAACCCCTTCTTGACGAGCTGATTTTTTCTCAGCGAGGTGAGCATTCCCGAAGGATTTACCATGAGGTCCGAAGGTTGAGAAGATGCCCTGAAAATGCCGCGCCTGCCATCTAATTCTTGCGGCGCCCGCGATCCTCGCCGGCGCCGGGCGCGGCGTCCCCGTAACGGTGGAGGCGGTACGCGCGGATAATTGATTGGACCAGTTCGTGGCGGACCACGTCGCGTTCCTCGAAATACGAGAAGCCGATGCCCGCAACATCCTTGAGCGCCTGGATTGCCTCGACGAGCCCAGAGCGTTTATTGGCCGGAAGATCGATCTGCGTCCGATCTCCCGTGACGACGCACCTGGACCCCTCGCCCAGGCGGGTCAGAAACATGAACATCTGCTCGGCCGTCGTGTTCTGCGCCTCGTCGAGCACGATGAACGCGTGATCCAGCGTCCGGCCGCGCATGTAGGCCAGCGGCGCGATCTCGACCATGCGGCGGTCCATGTAACGCTGAAGTTCCTCGGGCTCCAGGAGGTGGTGCAACGCGTCGTAGAGTGGCCGCAGGTACGGGAAAATCTTCTCCTGCAAGTCGCCCGGCAGGAACCCCAGCGCCTCGCCCGCTTCCACCGCCGGACGCGTCAAAATGATGCGGCTGACCTGCTCCTTCTTGAGCGCCGCCAGCGCGCTGGCCATCGCGAGGAACGTCTTGCCCGTCCCCGCCGGGCCGACGCCGAAGACCACGTCGTGGTTAGCGATCGTCTGCAAGTATTCGAGTTGACCGGCCGTCTTGGCGACCACCGGCGGCTTGCGGGTCGACGTCAGGATCTTGAGGCTGGAAAGAGACGCCAGATTCGGCCCGGCGCCCTTCGGCTCGAGCACGGACCGCAGCGTGTACTGAAACTCGTGCTTGCGGATGGCCGTCCCCGCCTGGCGGGCGGCGTCGAGTTGCAAAAACACCTGCCGCGCCTGCTCGACGCGCGCCGGCTCGCCCTCGACCCGGATCCAGCCCTCGCGGGTCGTCACCCGGACGCCGAGCGCGTCTTCGAGACTCTTTAGGAGTGCGGGATCGTTGACGTAAAGCCCCTGGACCGCGCGGGCGTTTTCAAACTGCAACGTCTCGGCCACCGGCGCATCGGGCGCCTCTGCGATTGGATCGACGTCTGCCACGAACAAGCGCCTACTTGTAGCCGTAGACCAAGCCCCAGGTGGTGCGCTCCTCGGGCGATTTCTCCACCTTGATAATTAAGAAGTAAGTGCCCGTCTTCTTGGGCCGCACCGAAGCGCCGGCAAACGCGCCGTCGGCCTTCTCGTTCTGCCACTTGTCGTCTTCGACGAGGTTGCCGTCGCCATCATAGATATGGATGGAGATCTTGGCCCCTTTCACGTCGGTGCCCATGCAAAACCAATAATCGTTGCCCTTGAAAAGCTGGTGCGTGATTGCCTTGCCCTCGCCCACCGGCTGGTCACCGCCCCAGGTGTCCTCCCGCAGGGTGTACCCTTGCTTGACGTATTTATCCATCCCTTCGAGCGCGAAGGAAAGGGCGTCATCGACCGTTGCGTGGGCCGGCCGCGGCAGCAGCAGGGCAACGAGCAATAACAGAAGGAGAAGCTTTTTCACGAAGGCGGAATCGGTTGGCGCGGGAGATTAAGTTGCATGTCGCGGCAAACTTCAAGGCGAAATGACTTTCACGAGCCGGCTCGTGACCTCGTTGACCTGCTCGACCGACTTGGCCGAGATCGCCTCGTTGCCCGAGACGGTGATCAAGGGCCGGAGCTCCTTGAGGCCCTTTTGGAGGCTGACCACGACCGGGTTGGACTGCACGCGGGAAGTCATGCCGGAGAGCTGACGGTCGAAGGTGTCGAGCAACTCGGGCTGGTGCAACAGTTCCGCGCGATCGGGCGTGTACGCGCCCTTGACGAGGGCCGTGAGCGCCTCGGTGCCGCGCAGCCAGCCGGCGATGCTGATCAACTCCGACTGGTCCTTGCTGTTGAGCCGCATCATGGCGGTGCGGACGCTGGATTGCGCCTTGTCGAGTTCCGCGCGGACGGCGTTCCAATCGGACTTGTCGGCCGCATCAATGATGCTATTGCAATGGCTCAGGACGGCTTCCCGGACGCCGAGGGACCCGGAGAGGGTCAGCACGCGACGGCCGATTTCTTTAACCTTTTCGGAGTTCTGCGCCTGCACGGCGATAAACCCATTGGCGATGACGGTGCCGAGCAGGAGGGCGATCTGCGGTTCGCCGCCCTTGGGGGAGCCGGTGGGATCTTTGCGGACTTCGCCGGCCCAGTTGAGGTTGCCGCCGAGTTTATTGAGGGCGTTGAAGATTTCGCTCGGGACGGGGACAACGACATCTTCAACGCGCTTGTTAAGCTGGGAAACGTCGATCTTCAGCGGCGGCTCTTCGGCGCGCAACGGAGTGAGGGAAGACTGGACCGCCAGCGCTGCTGCGAGAGCGGTCAGACGGAGCGAAAAGCGCTTGATCATATCCATTGAGAACAGGACAAGGACCACAGCGCTCCCGAGGCGTCAACTGGATTCGAACCATGAAGGCTTGCGGCAACTTCAGGTTGAACTTAAAGTACATCCTCGATGCGAACCATCACCATGCTCGAACTGCGGCAGAATGCCGACTCCGTGGTCAAAGATTTACGGCGGGGGTTGCCGCTGACGCTCACTTATCGCGGCCAGCCGCTTGCCCGTCTCGAACCGCTTCTGCCAGCGGCTGGAGTCATCCCGGAGGACGATTCTCTTTATACGTTGGGCATTCAAGAAGGGTTTGCGGACGGTAACGGGCCATGGGCGGAAGCCAACGCGCATCTCACTAACGCTGAGATCGACCGCGCCATCTATGGCGACTAAAGCAACCTGGCAACCGCCGCCAGCGGGAGTTGCCAAAGCCGAAGTGTTCATCGACACGAGCGGCTTTTTCGCCCTGCTCTCGACCGCCGACCCGGCTCATGGCCAGGCACGTTTGCAGATGAGCCGGTTCGCTCAAGCGCGGAAACGGGCACTGACAACCGACCATGTATTGGACGAGACATTCACCTTACTGAAGGTTCGCGGCCTGGCGCATCGTTGCGCGGCATTTGAACAGATGCTGAAGACCTCTCGCAGTCTACGGGTAAGCTGGACGGATCCGGATCTGTTTACCGCGGCAACTGACCTCTTTCTGGCCCGGCTGGACCAGGGCTTTTCGCTAACGGATTGCGTGAGCTTTGTGGTGATGCAACGGGCGGGCCTGCGGGAGGCCCTTACCACCGATCATCATTTCAAGATCGCCGGCTTCGAGCCGTTGCTGGCGCGGAAAGGGTGATGAGCAGCCCAACTCTTCCGACCCTCACGCCAATAGCAGATTGGTTGATGCTTGCATGTCATCGGGGCGCCCCTTATGACCGCTCCACGCCTCGATGATCTCGCCCTCCAGACTTCAGGAACTCGTCGCCAGTTTCCCCGATCAGCGCGTCCTGGTAATCGGCGACCTCATGCTCGACGAGTTCATCTGGGGCCGGGTGAGCCGGATCTCGCCGGAGGCGCCGGTGCCAATCGTCGAAGTCAGCGAGGAGTCGTATTTCCCCGGCGGCGCGGCCAACGTCGCGCGCAATCTCCGGGAGTTCACCCCGGGTGTTTCCGTCATGGGGATCGTCGGCGAGGACGCGCACGCCGAGCGGCTGCGCGCGTTGCTCAGCGAGGGCCAGATCAACCTCGAAGCCGTGCAGTCTTGCGCCGCGTGCCGCACCACCGTCAAAACCCGGGTGATCGCCCGCCAGCAACACGTCGTCCGTTTCGACCGCGAGAGTCCCGCGGCGCCGGGCCCTGAAATCCACGCCCGGGCGCTCGCGCAACTGGAGGCGGCGCTGCCCGAGCTCGACGCCGTCATCATCGAAGATTACGCCAAGGGTTTCCTGACGCAGGAATTCGTCGATGCCATCGGTGCGCTGGCGCGAAAAACAGGCAAAATCCTGACCGTCGACCCCAACCCCCGCAACGACCTCCGCTGGACCGGCGCCACCGCCATCAAACCCAACCGCTCCGAAGCCTTCCACGCCGCCGGGGTCCGCCCCAGCGAACCGGTCGACCCTCCCGAGCAAGATCCCGCGTTGCTCGAAGCCGGCGCGCGCCTGTTCGACAAGTGGGACGCGCAAATGCTGCTCATGACCTTGAGCGAACAAGGCATGATCC
This sequence comes from uncultured Chthoniobacterales bacterium, assembly GCA_964249195.1. Classification (GTDB taxonomy): domain Bacteria; phylum Verrucomicrobiota; class Verrucomicrobiia; order Chthoniobacterales; family SZAS-18; genus CAXUAZ01. The sequence goes on along the minus strand of CAXUAZ010000008.1, from coordinate 34,271 downwards.
TCTTTCGCCGAGGAGAACCGCCGCTCGCCCTGCCGCCGCGGCGCCGGGAGGTGTTCGACGTCTCCGGCGCCGGCGACACGGCCATCTCGGCGTTCACTCTCACCCTGGCCGCCGGGGGAACACCCGCCGAAGCCGCCGAGATCGCCAACCACGCCGCCAGCGTCGTGATCGGCAAATTGGGAACCGCGACGTTGACGCCGGACGAACTGTTGGAAAGCTTCACCCACGATGCCCACGCTTGATCCCGCCGTTTTTCTCGATCGGGACGGCACGCTCATGGAAAACGTGCCGTACTGCAGCGACCCGGCTAAGGTCGCGTTGCTGCCGGGCGTCGTGGAAGGCCTGCACCGACTGCGGGACCGCGGATTTCGCCTGGTGATCGTGACCAACCAGAGCGGGATCGGGCGGGGCTTTTTTCCGTTGGAAGATTACGAGAAGGTGCACGCGGAACTCTTGCGGCAAATCGGCCCATGGGTGATCGACGCGACCTACTACTGCCCGGACGATCCCGAAGAGGCGACCGAATGCCGCAAACCCTCTCCCGGCATGTTGCGAACGGCGGCGGCCGAGCACGGCCTGGACCTGGGGCGTTCGTACATGATCGGCGACCATGCGTCCGACATGGAATGCGCGCGCCGCGGCGGCCTCGCCGGCGCGGTGCTGGTGCTGACCGGCCACGGCATCGAACAAGCCGATCTGTGCCCAAGCGATTTTACGGCCCCGACGTTTTCCGCGGCGGCGGAATGGATCATTCAATCGGTCGCAGGCTTTACTCCCGGGCGGCGCCGGGATAGCCTGCCGCCATGAACACGATCACCGCCACCATCAAGGCCGCCGACCGGACGGCGGAAGATCGCTCTGTGCGGGTCGCCAAGGCAAAGGAGGCTTTGCGTAGGTTGCAAGAGCGAGGCACGTTTCGAGACGTGGATCCCGTTGCCTGGCAAAGGGAAATCCGGGCTGACCGACCTCTCCTTGGTCGCGAAGACGAATGAAGCTGCTGGATAGCAACATCATTATTGCTGAGGCGGCGCGGACTGACCAGGAAGACCTCCCGCTGTTTCTTGATGAAGGGTTTTGTTTCTTGATCGTCACGCGCAATCTCCAGGACTTCCGGCACATCCGGGAGTTGGGACTCCTCCCGGCATGAGCAAGATCGCCGGCATCATCCCCGCCCGCTGGGGTTCCACGCGTTTTCCCGGCAAACCACTCTACCCGATCGCGGGCAAGCCGCTCATCCAGCACGTCTGGGAACGCTGTTGCGAGACGAGACGCCTCGACGCCGTCATCATCGCCACCGACGACATGCGGATCGCCGAGGCCGCGTTTGCGTTCGGCGCCGAGGTGGCGCTCACCTCCCCCGATTGCCCAAGCGGCACGGACCGCGTGGCCGAAGTCGCCGCGCGGCTCGAGAAAACATTCTCCGCGGTCATCAACATCCAGGGCGACGAACCCACGATCCCGCCCGCGCTCATCGACCGGCTGGCCGCCCAATTAAAAAAAGATTCCGGCCTGCAAATGGTCACCGCCGCGAGCGTCGTCAGTGACCCAGAAGACGTCCGCAACCCTAATTGCGTCAAAGTCATTCTCGCCAAGAATGGGGACGCGTTGTACTTTTCCCGCAGCGTGATTCCCTGCCCCTTCGCCAACGACGAGGGCGGCATTGTCTACTACCGGCACCAGGGCATCTACGGCTACCGCAGGGATTTCCTGAAGCGGTTCGTGCGCTGGGCGCCCTCCGGTTACGAGCGCGCCGAACGCCTCGAACAGCTCCGCGCGCTGGAGCATGGGATCCGCATCCGGGTCGTCATCGCCGAGGGGGAGTCGCTCGGCGTCGATGCACCCGCCGACGTCGCCCGAGTCGAGGAGCGGCTGGCGGCAATGACCACTTAGTCCATGAAATACATCTTTATCACTGGCGGCGTCGTGAGTTCGGTCGGCAAGGGCCTGGCTGCCGCGGCGCTGGGCGCCATCCTCGAGCATCGCGGCCTCAAAGTCGTGCTGCAGAAGTTCGATCCGTACCTCAACGTCGACCCCGGGACCATGAACCCGTTCCAGCACGGCGAGGTGTACGTGCTCAACGACGGCGCCGAAACCGACCTCGATCTCGGCCACTACGAGCGGTTCACCAACTGCGTGCTCACCCGCCACAACAGCCTCACCAGCGGGCAGGTCTACGAGACGGTCATCGCCAAGGAACGCCGCGGCGATTATCTCGGCAAGACGGTGCAGGTGATCCCGCACGTCACCAACGAAATCAAGGACCGCATCCGCCTCATCGAACGCGAACAGCCCAACGCCGACGTGCTCATCACCGAGATCGGCGGGACGACGGGTGACATCGAGGGGTTGCCGTTCTTGGAGGCGATCCGCCAATTCACGCTCGAGGTGGGCACGACGAACGCGATCGTGATCCACGTGACCCTCGTGCCGTACATCACGGCGGCGCAGGAGCTCAAGACCAAGCCGAGCCAGCAGAGCGTTGCCAAATTGCGCGAGATCGGGTTGCAACCGCAGGTGCTCGTCTGTCGCACGGAACATGCGCTCGACGAGGACGTCCGCTCAAAGCTCTCGATGTATTGCAACGTGCCGGCCAAGGCCGTGATCGAGATGCGCGACGTGAGCCACACCATCTACGAAGCGCCGCTGATGTTGCAGGCCGAGGGGCTCGACAAGATCGTCTGCGAACTGCTGCGCCTCGAAGCGCCCGTGGCGGAGATGGCGGATTGGAAACGATTCGTCAACCGGGTGATCAACCCCAAGAAGAGCGTCACGATTGCAATCGTCGGCAAGTACATCGAACTGCGCGACGCGTACAAGAGCATTTACGAATCTCTCACGCACGCTGCCGCGAGCCACGATTGCCGGATCGACCTGCGCATGGTCGACGCCCAAGCGCTCGAAGGCGGCGGCGAACAGGCCGAGGCGATCCTCAAGGACGTGACCGGCGTGGTGGTTCCCGGCGGCTTCGGCGAACGCGGCGTCGAGGGCAAGATCCAGGCCGCCGGTTTTGCGCGGGCGCACAAGGTCCCGTATTTGGGTCTCTGCCTCGGCATGCAGGTGGCGACGATCGAGTTCGCCCGCAACGCGTGCGGGTTGGAGGAGGCGAACAGCACGGAGTTCGACCTGAACACGCCGCACCCGGTCATCTGTCTGCTCGAGGAGCAACGCCAGGTAAAACGCAAAGGCGCCTCGATGCGCCTGGGCGTGTGGCCGACCCACCTAACGCCCGGCACCCTGGCCGCGCAAGTTTACGGCCGCGTAGAAACCTCCGAACGCCATCGCCACCGCTACGAGTTCAACAACAACTACCGCGAACAGATGACGGCTGCCGGGTTAGTCATCGCCGGCACGTCACCGGACGGGATGTTAGTCGAGGTGATCGAATTGACGGATCACCCGTGGTTTTTGGCGACGCAGTATCATCCGGAGTTTCTATCAAAACCTAACGCCCCCCACCCTCTTTTCCGCGGTTTCCTCGGCGCTTGCCTGGCGCACCAGAGCTAAGCGGTCATGTTAGGAGCGGATTAAGATGTAGGGCATCTCTCCGAAAATCTGGAGGGATGGGCTCCGTGCCGTCCGTCGTTGATTCCATCGTGGCCAGCTAACATGGTGGCGGTGCTACTTGCCCGATAAACTGCAAGCGGCTTCCACCTGACGCAGCGCGCGATAGGTGATGACGATGGCGGCTTCTGGCATGGGCGTTTGATCCAGCCGCTCGCGAATTGTCCCGGCGTTCAGGCGGCCCGTCGCAACCAGTGCCGTCAGCAAGGAGAGATCTTTTGGACGACCCGCGCGCAGTTTCGCCACCGCCAAATCGTGGGGCTCCAGGCAGAACACCCCTGGGCAGTCCAGCAGAGGCATCAGACGGATATCCCAACCAGGAGGCAGCACCGACGTAATGGATTTTCGCATGATGTCGGCGTAATAGCCAAACCGGGTCTGAAACAACCGGCCCTCGCCAATTGCTTCGTCCAGAATCCCCGCCAGTTCCTCGTCGTCGGGTTCTAGGAGCAAATCGGCGTCGAAAGAAACTTCCAACAACCCACCTGGATCGCCCAAAAAGGGGAACTGCCCCAACAGGGACGACGAACCGACGACGATGATCCGCCCGCCCGTCGTAAGGGATTGCACAACTGCGCAAACGTGTTTCAATGCGCGTAGCTGCATCGGAATAGATCGCGCTCTTCCCTGGTCAGAAGTCCCACCATGGGCGAGAATGATTTCAGGTGTTGAGCCTCCTCGCTGTTGTCGCGCATCAGAGTCAGCAGCGCCGTCATTCCTTCCGGCGTTTCGCGCGCGCGGAGAATGATGCCGCGCCACTGCTCCAGCCGGTGCGGCCCGGAATGGCCTTGCGCCAGCCAGCGCGCGATATTGGCCAGCGGAATGTCCAATAGCGCCGGGTCGGCCTCGATCTTATCCGCCATCTTGAGGTACCGGCGAAACGACGCCTCGTTGGTAAAAACCAGCTCCACGGGGATCACTCTAAGGGTCACCCGCTTTCCTGACAAGGCGATGATGAGGCGGGCCGCGATGTTTCCGATCTTTACTAAAGCTGCGTCCCTGGCTCAGTTTCGCCCGCCGCTGAACCGCAAGAGACGCCATTGATGAACCATGTCCCTTCACGCCGAAGTCCCCCACGTCGCCTTACGCACAGCTCAACCGGAAGGAGGCCGGGAGGTGTTCCGTGACATCCTATTCTTTAATCTCGACGTCATCATCTCTGTCGGTTACCGAGTCAAACCGCCACACGGCGCGCAGTTTCGCACTGGGCGCCGACTTCAGCATGACATTGAAATCGGCGGCGAGACCTTTCCACAAGGAGCCGAACCTTCTAAGGGGCTAGAGCAAATTGCCCCGCGGCGAACACTAAGAGTCGACGATGCACCTGATCTACCTCGATGAGTCCGGCAATACCGGCGTTGATCTGAACGAGCCGAAACAGCCGGTCTTCGTCCTCGGTGCTTTGCTCGTCCCTGAGGGTGAATGGCTGCCGCTGGAGACCGCTCTCACGGCGCTGGTAGAAAGATTTGTGCCGGCGCCGCGGCCGATCGGTTTTGAACTGCACGCCACCGAGCTAATTAATCCCCGTGGTCATTTTCGACAATTTCCAGTTCAACAACGGCTGGATTTCTTCCGCGAAATTTTGCAAGTTGCAGCGCAGCATCAGCTTCGGTTTGTTTACCGCGCGATCGTCAAGAAACGCTTCGCGCGTTGGTTGGAGAATACTTTCGGGCCTGGGGTGCTGATCAATCCCCACGTCGCCGCCTTTTCGCTCGTCGCCCAAGTCATCCAGGAACACTTGAAATCGTTGCCGGGTTCGCCGCTGGGCATTTTCATTTCCGACGACAATCGGGAAGTTGCGCCCGACGTAGAAAAATCGATCCGCATCCTCCGGCGGGATAGCAGCACTCTTCGGCTCGGTCAGATAATCGAGAAGGGATTCTTTATCGATTCACGCACAAGTCTGCCCCTTCAACTCTGCGATCTTTGCACCTACGCGGCTCGCCGCGCCGAGGAGCAGAAAGCCGGATTTCCCACCAAGCCGCTGGATCAGCATTGCATTCCGTGGCTGGAACCATTGATCCACCGAGGCAACGAGTCGTTCACGGACGTCCTTGCCTGGCTGGAATCACAGAAAGAGGAGCGGCCAGGGGCATGAGCCGCGGGCCCGGAAAAGGTCCGAACCACTCTGGTCGCTAGTTGTTGTAGCAGAAATTAGCTTGAAACTCAATTTAAATTAAGGTCCTCGCCTTTCCGACGCCAAGAATCGGCGGCTGTGAAGGCGATCGACATCGTTGGCAACGATACGATGACGCGCCGATTGGTCGACTTTTGCCCGCAGGAACGAAGAGTATACGTCGTACTAGTTTTTCATTGACATGAAACATGTCCTCTGATAGAGTCGAGGCTTGATCGTTCAACCGCTTCTTCCAAACCCGCGCGTTTGCTCGCTTCGCGCAACAGCGTGCCGATGGCGCAGAGAGGTTACAACGCGTTACGATACGTTACCGAGACAGAAAATTTTTGATTTTCCTTTGCGGCTTTGCGGCCTTTGCGTGAGGCCCGTTTCTGGCGCACAGTGCCCGCCCTCCGATGTCGCTTAAAGGTCAGCTTATTTCGATGGCGGCAAAGCAGTTCCTGTCGTCCTACCTCAAAGATTACGCCCAGATGCTCAATTTCTCCGTCGAACCCACCACGAAAACGATCTCTCTCGAGCTCCTGCCCAAGGGCGAGCCGAGCCCGATCAAGGTGACCCTCACTGGTTACGAGATCACGCAGTCGGGCAACAAGGCGACCATCCAGTTTGCCCAGACGGCCGCCTCCCGCGAGTGGATCGACACTCTGCTCGCCGAGTACCTGCGCGGCAAACCCTTCGAACTCCCCGCCAAGGCCGCCCCGCTGCTCAAGCTGTTGCTCTGACCTTCTTTGCCTTCTGCAATGGAAGCCACCATCCGCGTGCTCAACGATCTCGAATCCGAAGGGGTCATCCGCCGGCTTGCCGGTGCAATTCCTGCCGGCCTACAACGCCTTGCTGGAAGATGCCCTCGCCGAAGCCCGCGAACTCTGGTATGCGGAGACGCCGGTGCGCGTCCTTCGGCCGGAACATCTCGCCGCCATCATGGTGCAGACTGGCCGAGACAAGGATCGGCAACGTTTTTCAACCTTCATGCGGGAGGCGCCCCTCAATCTGGACTATTTACACACGCTATTAAATCGACACGCCTTGAGCGACAAGTATCGACAATGGAAAGCCTAGATCAACTGCTCGCCGGGAAGGAAGTCCGCAGAGTTCGCCTCGCCGGTTTGCCGATCGAGGAGAAGATCCGCGCGGTGATCAAGCTGCAGCAGCTTGCCGAACCGATCCTCTGCCAACGGGGCCGCCAGGTGCGCTCGTGGCCGACGGAAGTTCCTCCGGTTTTGCCAATCCCCTGACGCCGATGTCCTCCAACCCGCCCAACGCGCTCCTGAGTGCCACCGACCTCGATGTCCGCTACAGCGCGCACGTCGTGCTCGACCGCGCCACGCTTGCGATCAACGACGGCGATCGCGTCGGTCTGGTCGGACGCAACGGCGTGGGCAAATCGACGTTCCTGCGCATCCTCGGCGGCGAGACGGAGCCCGACAGCGGGCAGGTCGTCAAACGGCGCGAACTCATCACCGGGTATCTCCCGCAGGATTTCCAGCTCGATAATGACGCCTCCGTCGAGACCAACATCCTTGCCGGCGCGAAGGTCGCCCTCGATCTCATCGACCAATACGAAAACGAACCGCCCGACTCCGACCGTTCCGGCGAGCTACTCGACCGCATCACGCACTTGGACGCGTGGAGCATCGATCAACGCGTCAAGACGCTCATCTCCCATTTGCACGCGCCGGACGCCGAGCGGCTCGTCGGCACGCTCTCGGGCGGGGAGAAACGGCGCGTCGCCCTTGCCCGCGCGCTGCTCGCCAAGCCCGACCTGCTCATTCTCGACGAGCCCACGAATCATCTCGACACCGAGTCGATCGAATGGCTCGAAGAGTTCCTCAAGAACGCCGCCGGCGCGTGTTTGTTCGTGACGCATGATCGGTATTTCCTGGATCGCGTGGCAAACCGCATCGTCGAGCTGGCGGGCGGGAAGTTCTTCTCGCATAACGGCACGTACACGAACTTCCTCGAAGCCAAAGCATCGCGCCTCATCACCGAAGAAGGCCAGGAGCAGCGCCGCCAGAAGTTCCTCAAACGCGAACTGGAATGGGTGCGCCGCGGTCCCAAGGCGCGCACGACCAAGTCCCGCGAGCGGATGGACCGTTACGCCGATGTCGCCGCGCAGGCCGCGCCCGAGACCGAGCTGGACGTCGATCTTATCATCCCGCCCGCGCCGAAGTTGGCGAACCGCGTCGTCGAACTGCGCGATGTCGGCATGGAGTTTGGCGGGCGGGTGTTGTTCAGCCATGTGTCGCTCAACCTGGAGGCCGGGCAGCGTCTCGGCATCGTGGGCCGCAACGGGCTGGGGAAATCGACCCTGCTCAAGATCATGCTCGGCGAACTCGCGCCGTCCGCGGGCGAGGTGTTGCTCGGCGCCCGCACGGAGATCAACTACGTCGACCAGGCCCGCCTGCAGCTCGACGACGAGAAGACGGTGTTCGAGGAAGTGGGCGAGGGCGACGAGTGGGTCAAACTTGGCGACGAGAGCATCGGCTTGCGCAATTACCTGAGCCGGTTCCTCTTCTCCGGCGAACGCACGAACACGAAGGTGCGCCTCCTCTCCGGCGGCGAACGCAGCCGGGTGGCGCTGGCAAAAATCCTCAAGCGCGGCGGCAACGTGATCGTGCTCGATGAACCCACGAATGACCTGGACCTTGCGACTTTGCGCGTGTTGGAGGAAGCGCTCGTCGGCTTCAAGGGCAGCGTGATCGCCGTTAGCCACGACCGATATTTTCTGAACCGCGTTTGCACGTCGATCCTGGCGTTCGAGGGAGAGGGCCGGCTGCATTGCGACGTCGGCAATTACGACGATTACCTCGCCAAGCGCTCGGCCCGTGCAATCGCTGAGGCGAGCTGGGCGCCCGTCGCGGAAAAACCGGCCGCCGCCAAGCCGAAGGCGGGTCGCAAGCTGACGTGGAAGGAAGGCAAAGAACTTGAAACCATCGAAGCGCAAATCCTGGCCGCCGAAGCCGAAGCCGCGCGCTTGCAGGAGATCTTCGCGGCGCCCGATTTTTACCAGACCCACGGGGCCAACTGGCAGGCAATTGAAACGGAGTTAGTCGCCGCCAAGAAGGAGGTCAGCCGCCTCTACGCCCGCTGGGAAGAACTCAGCGCCCTGCAAGCTGCAGCGGTTGCATGATTGATGCGCGTTTACGAATCGTTGCATCTTGTGCTAGCCTTAGAGGCGTGAAAATTCGTTCCTTGCCAGAACCGGAGGTAATCAGTCGCAAGGGCAAACCGGTGGCCGTCATCCTGGCAATTAAAGAGTACCGCAAGATCATCGAACGTCTTGAAGACGCGGAGGATGCGGCCTACTTGCGCAAGGCTCGTCAGAAACCTCTACAGTACCGTCCACTTGATGAAGTGCTGGCGGATCTGAGCCGCAAGTAATGGCTTATCAGGTCCTGGTTGAACGCGCAGCGGAGAAAGACCTGAAGCGGATTGCCGCAGCATTCCAACCCAAGCTGATCGCAGCCATTCAAGCGCTGGCCGACATGCCGCGGCCGCCGGGTTGCAAGAAGCTGGTCGGGGGCGGAAACGACTGGCGAATCCGAGTGGCCGATTATCGAGTCGTTTATGAAATTGCCGATGCCATCCGCATTGTCCGCATCAACCGGGTGCGGCATCGGCGGGATGTTTATCGTGAGTAGCCGCCAGCTTCTCCAGCCCCTCCCCACTTACCCGGCAGATGCGCCAATCTTCCATCACGCGGGCGCCGAGTTTTTGGTAGAACCCGATTGCGTTCTCGTTCCAATCCAGCACCGCCCACTCGAACCGGCCGCAGCCGCGCTCCACGGCGAGGGCCGCGATTCGCTGGAGCAACGCCCGGCCAATGCCGCACTTGCGCCAGGCGGGGCGCACGAAGAGGTCTTCGAGATAAATTCCTGGCCGCCCCACGAAGGTCGAGAAGGTCTGGAAGAACAGCGCAAACGCAGCAGGTTCCCCATCGGCGCCCTCCGCCAGCAACACCTCGGCCGCCGGGCGCGCCCCGAACAGCTGCGCCCGCAACAGCGCCTCGTCTGCCACGACCTCGTGCGCCAGGCGCTCGAACTCAGCCAGTTCGCGGATCAACGTCAATATCAGCGGCACGTCGGCCTCGGTCGCCGTTCGGATTGCAAAGGGCACACCGCCACGATGACGCGTCTCTCGCCTGGCGCAAGGCCGCACAGGGACTGGCGCCCACAAGCCAGGAAGATGCTAGAGTAGCTGCCCCAATGACTGCCAATCACAAGGCGACTCACCCGCCCTCCCATTTTCTTCGCAACGCCCTCATCCTCGGGTTACTGACCGCGCTGGGGCCGTTTGCGATCGACATGTACCTGCCGTCGCTTCCGGCCATCGGCGCCAGCCTGGGGGTCAGTTCCGACGTGGCATTAACTAGTCTGACCGCCTACTTCATCACGTTTGCCCTCGGGCAGATGGTGTTCGGACCGGTGTCCGACCTGATCGGCCGCAAGCCGCCATTGTATGCCGGGCTGACGCTCTTCCTGTTCGCGAGCATCGGCTGTGCGCTTGCGCGGGACATTCACACGTTGATCGCGCTGCGCGTGCTCGAAGGTCTCGGCGGGGCGGCCGGCATGGTGATCGCGCGCGCCATCGTGCGCGATCTGCACAGCGGCAACGACGAGGTGCGGCTCTTGTCGATGTTGATGCTGGTATTCAGCGTGTCGCCGGTGCTGGCGCCGCTCGCGGGCAGTCTCATCATTGAATTCAGCTCCTGGCGCGGGGTGTTTTGGCTGATCTCGCTGCTGGCCATGGCGGGCCTCGCGGCGACGGCGGTGTTCGTGCCGGAAACGCGGTCGCGCGAGGCGCGCTCGGAGAGTTCGCTCACCTCCGTGCTGGCGGGATGCCGACGGCTGCTGGCGGACGGCAACTTCATGAGCCTGACGTTTATCGCGACCTTTGCCATCGCGGGGTTTTTCGTGTTCCTGGCGAACTCGCCGTTCGTTTTCACCGGGCACTACCGGCTTTCGCCGCGTCTTTACAGCCTGGTGTTCGGAGTGAACGCGGCGGCGTTCTTTGCCGGGATGCAACTCAGCAGCTGGGTGGCAGAGCGGTACGGCTTACGGCGCGTCGTGCGGATGTCGCTGGCGGCGTACGCGGCGGTGCTCCTGCTGCTGACGGCGCTGGTCGCGGCGGGCGTCGAGAACCTGGCGGTGGTAGTGTCGCTGTTGTTCGTCGGGTACGCCTTTATTGGGTTGATGCTCCCGGGCGCATCGGTGCTGGCGATGGCGCGGCACGGCGATGTGGCCGGAACGGCATCGTCGTTGATGAACTCGCTGCAACTGGTGACCGGCACGGTGATCATGGGCGTCAGCAGCCGATTTGCGGACGGCACCCCGCTGCCAATGATCGTTGGCATCGCGGCTTGCGCGGTGGCGGCGTCGGCGCTGGCGTTTGCGACGATGCGCGGGGCGGAAGAAGATGCGCCGATCAGGGCGGCAAGTTTTGGCGATTTATGACCGGCCAAGAAAAAGCCCGGAGGGGAACACGTGGGTCCCGACCGGGCGAATTCTACAGACGATCGCGGAGAGCCTACTTCTTCTTTGGCTTTCCCTTGGCCTTCGCCTTCGGCTTCTCGGCGTTTTGCTTCTCGGCTTTTTCCTTGCGGGTCTTTGACTCGAGACGCTTGGCCTTCGACGTCACGGTCCGCGAACCAACGGCGCCGCGCTTCTTCGGCGCGCCTTCTGCCCGAGCGGGCTTTTCCGCTTTCGCCGGCGCTTCAGCCTTTGGGGCGCCTTCTTCCGCGGGAGCGGCGGAATCCACCCACTCGATCAACGCCATCGGAGCGCTGTCGCTCAGACGCGGCCCGAGCTTGATGATCCGCGTGTAACCACCCGCGCGGTTCGCGCTCATGGGCGCGATTTCCTCAAAGAGTTTCTTCACCATCGCGGTCTGGTGCAGATAGGCAATGGCGGTGCGGCGATTATGCAACGTGCCGCCCTTGCCCAGGGTCACCATCTTCTCGGCCAATGGTCGGACGGCTTTGGCCTTGGCCAGGGTGGTCTTGATGCGGCTGTGTTCGATCAGGCTGCAGACCTGATTGGCCAGGAGCGCTTTGCGATGCTCGGCGGTCCGGCCCAGCTTGACGGTTTTCTTCTGATGTCGCATGGGAGTGTCAGTAAATTACAAACGCCGAAGTTAGTTGAAATCGATCGGCGACTTGCCGCCGTCGAGATCGCTGTCGCCGTTGAGGCCGCTGGGGATGTCGACCAGGCCGCTGTCGAACTTCATGCCCAACCCAAGGCCGAGTTGTTGCAGCTTGTCCTTGATCTCGTTGAGCGACTTCTTGCCGAAGTTGCGGTACTTGAGCATCTCCCCTTCGGTCTTCTGCGCCAACTGGCCGACAGTGGTGATGTTCGCGTTGTTGAGGCAATTCGCCGCACGCACCGAAAGCTCGATCTCATTGACCGACATGTTGAGCTGCTTCTTGAGCTTCTGGTTCTCCTGGCTGACCCCTTCCGGAGTTGGGTCGAACATGACCACGTTTTCGTCGTAATTGACGAACACATCCAGGTGATGCCGCAGCACCGCGCTGGCTTGCAGAAGCGCCTCGCTCGGGTCGAGCCGGCCGTCGGTGTACACCTCGATCACGAGCTTGTCGTAATCGGTCCGCTGGCCGACGCGCGTGGCTTCGACGGCGTACTTGACCTTGGTCACGGGCGAGAAAATGGAGTCGATCGGGATCAGGCCGATCGGCTGGTCGGGACGCTTGTTCTCGTCGCCGGTCTGGAAGCCGCGACCGACGCGCACTTCAAATTCGCAATCGAACTTCTGCTTCTTGTCAATCGTGCAGATGAGCTGCTCGGGGTTGAGCACCTCGCATTGGGCGGTCGTCTGGATGTCGCCGGCGGTGATGGCGCCTTCCTTGTTGACGGACAGCGTGAGATTACGCACCTCGCGGTCGTTGGCCTTGAACTTGATCTTCTTGAGGTTGAGAACGATCTCGGTCACATCCTCGACGATGCCCGGCAGCGCGGCAAACTCGTGTTGCGCCGTGCCGATGCGAGCGGCGGTGATGGCGGCGCCTTCCAACGAGGAAAGCAGCACGCGGCGCAAGCTGTTGCCGACGGTGTGCCCGTACCCGGCCTCAAAGGGCTCGGCGGTGAACTTGCAGTACGTATCGGTGGCAGTGGCCTCGTCCTTGGTGAGCGAGGAAGGCATTTCGAACCGTCCAAGGCGGATCGGGTCGGCGGCGGGAGTCGATGAGGTAGACATGTGATGACTGGTGCAACCGGGTTACCCCTGGCGAGTCAGGGACCAACGGCGCAATCTCTTTTCAGGATGGCTCGCTCCGCTTTGGGCGGGTCGGCAATGAACACCATTTCGATGCCTACGCAAAGGAAAATTTGTCATCGCATCGGCACACCTGCCTGATGAGAAGGGACAACGCTCTTACGATTCGGTCGCTTCCAGGAAACCTTCCAACTGCCGGATGCGCGTGGGGTGCCGCATTTTACGCAGCGCCTTGGCCTCAATCTGGCGAATACGCTCGCGGGTCACCTTGAACTGCCGGCCCACCTCTTCCAACGTCCTGCTGTAGCCATCGATCAACCCGAAGCGCTGCTCCAACACCTGGCGCTCCCGCTCCGTCAGCGTCTCGAGCACATCCTTGATCTTTGCCTTAAGAAGCACGATCGCCGTCATGTCCGACGGATTATCGGCGCCTTTGTCCTCGATGAAATCGCCGAAATTCGTATCCTCGCTGTCGCCCACAGGCGCCTGGAGCGAGATCGGCTGCTGCGCCATCTTGAGCACCGCGCGCACCCGCTCCACCGGGAGGTGCACCTCCTCGGCCACCTCGTCGGGAGTGGGCTCGCGGCCGTACTCCTGCACGAGTTGCTTTTGCACCCGCATCAGCTTGTTGATCGTCTCGATCATGTGCACCGGGATGCGAATGGTGCGCGCCTGATCCGCGATCGAACGCGTGATCGCCTGCCGGATCCACCACGTGGCGTACGTCGAGAATTTATATCCCCGCCGGTACTCAAATTTCTCCACTGCCTTCATCAGCCCCATGTTGCCCTCCTGGATCAAATCCAGGAACGACAACCCGCGGTTCGTGTACTTCTTGGCGATGGAAATCACGAGGCGCAGATTCGCCTCGACCATCTCCGTCTTCGCCTTGAGCGCCTTGCGCAGCCAACCCTTGAGATCGTGATACTCGCGGATGAAATCCTCGGGCGTCAGCCACAGTTGATTCTCCAACTCGTGCAGCTTCGCCCCGTAGTCGACCCGCGATTGGGCCGGGCCTTCCTTGGGCACCTGCACCTGCGACTGGAGCTGGTTGAGCAGGCGGAAATTCTCGTCCGCCAGGTGCACGAATTCCTCGGTCACCTTCTGCTTGAAATAGAACTTCGGGTACAGCTTCTGCAGCGTCTCATGATGCTTCTGAAACTCCTTGCCGGCCTTCTCGCGTTCGGCCGTCTTGCCGCGATGAATGGAGACGTACAGCCGGCTCAACTCCGTGCCGCCCTTCTCCAGTTGCTCGCATAATTTCGGCAGTGCCTTGAGGTAACGCTCCCGGCTCTCGATCTTCTTGTCGAGGATCACCCGGTCAAAACGCTCGCGCCCTTCCACCAGCTTGTGCGCGAGATCCAGATGCGCCCGCGCAATGAACCCAAAACGGTTTAACGCCCGCTGCACCTTCAACTCCGCATCCTCGATGCGCTTGGAAATCTCCACCTCCTGCTCGCGCGTCAGCAGCGGGACCTGGCCCATCTGCTTGAGGTACATGCGGACAGGATCGTCGAGGATATCGAGCTTGCTGTTGCTCTCGCTTTTCTCGTCCTCGGCCTTGTCCTCTTTGTCTTCCTTCTCGTCGTCCTCGTCGGAGTCGGACTCCTCCTGTTCGTTCTCTTTTTTGACGTCTTTGTATTGGTCAACGTCCGACGCCTCGATGATGTCGAACTCCATTGCGCGCAGCCGCGTCTGGATGGACTCGATGAGATCGGGATCGTTGACGCCCTGCGGGAGCGCCTCGTTGAGATCGTCCCAGGTGAGGTAACCCTGTTCCTTCGCCAGCTTGATCAGCTCCCGAATTTTCTCCTGCGTCTCGTGCGCCTCGGCCTGGACCCGGGCCGGGGTTTGCGCAACCGGTTCGGGCGCGTGTTTCCCGTTGGCCGCGGCGGGCTTTGATTTTCCTGTTGCTTTTGAACTTTTGGATTTGCTAGGCTGGCTAGCAGCGGGATTCAGGTGCTTGGGTGCGGGAGGTACAGACGAGTTCGCTTTGGCCATGGCTGCGAGGCAGGTTTAGAGACTCCTGATCCTCGCGGGCCGGGCGCGCAAGCCGAGGCAATCAGGGCCGCGCAATATCCGTAAGGCGCTTCTGAAGGTCAAGGACTTCTTTCTGGATTTGCGTCGTTTCGACGGGGGAAAGCCCCGGGACCCGCATCCGGCTTTGCAGGGAGGCTAGACGCTCGCGCAAATGGCTGCTTTCCAAGCCCGCCCAACCGCCGCGCACGAGCGCCATCGGCTGCGGAAACGGCCGTTCCATCAGCAGGGCGGAGACGAACGATTCCTCCGCCGGCTCGAGCGTCATCAGGAATGCGTTGACCGATGTCACGTCTTCCGGGTCGAACTCCGCCCCGAGCGCCTTCGCCAGCAACTCGGCGCCGGCGGCGTGCGGGAGGCTCTCGCGCCACGGTTGCCGCAGAAGCCACTGGCGCGCCTCCGTGTGCTCGACCGCGAGCCGGATCAGGTGCGCGATGTTCGTGGGCGGTCGCTCGAAGGCCGGCGCGGCTTCTTCGGCCTGATCGGCCGCCCGCAGGTCGGGACGGTTGCGGGCCAGTCGCGGACCCGCCTTCTTGAGCAGCGGGCGAAACACCTCGGGCGCCATGCCCAGGCGCGCGGACACCTTCTCCACCGTTGCCTCGCGCAACAGCCCATCGGTGAGCAGTGCCACCGTCTCCGCGATGCGCGTGGCAAATTGCAGTTTGCCCCGGGGCGTGCCGAGGTCGAACTGCTTGCCCAGACGCTCCATTTGGAAATCGAAGAAATCCTGCGCGAGCTCGATGCGCTCCCGGAATGCCCCCGCTCCCCCCTTGCGGATCAGCGAGTCCGGATCCTCGCCGGGCGGCATGGTCACCACGCGCACCGTCAAGTTGCACTGGAGCAGAGCGGGGAACGAGCGCTCGGCGGCCTTTTGCCCGGCGCCGTCGGAGTCGAAACACAACACGACCTGGTCGACCTGTCGCTTGAGGATCTGCGCCTGGCGATCAGTGAACGCTGTGCCCTGCGGCGCAACCACGTTCTGCACGCCGGCCTCGAAGGCGGTGATGAGATCGATCTGGCCCTCGCAAACGATGGCGTAGCCCGCGTTGGTCATCGCCTTCTTGGCGCGGTGCAGGCCGAACAGGATGCGGCCTTTGGTGAAGATCGGCGTCTCGGGCGAGTTGACGTATTTGGCGGTTTGATCGTCGGAGCCCAGCACGCGCCCGCTGAAGCCGACCACCTCCCCCATCTCGTTGCAGATGGGAAACATGAGCCGATGCCGGAAGCCATCGTAGGCGTGCTGTTTTTCCGAAAGCCGCAGCAGCCCGCCCGCGAGCATTTCTTCCACCGAGTACCCTTGGGAAATGCCCCAGGCGGAAAGCCCATCCCACGCTTCGGGCGCGTAGCCGAGCTGCCAGTTGGCCGCGACTTCCGCGCTGATCCCGCGGCTCTTGAGATAATCCCGCGCCGGTTCCGCCGCCGGAGAACGCATGAGATTGCGGTGGTACCACGCGGCGGCATCGGCGTGCAGCGCGAGCAGCCGTCGCTTGAGCTGGCCCGCGCCGCGCTCTTCGCCCGAGACGTTTTCCTCCACGAGCACGACGCCTGCCCGGTCAGCCAGCCGCTTTACCGCCCCGACGAAATCCAGATTCTCGTACTCGCGGACGAATTTGATGACATCCCCATCCGCGCCACAACCAAAGCAGTGGTACCGCTGCCGGGCCGGGTTGACGTTGAACGACGGCGTCTTTTCCTGGTGGAACGGGCAGAGCGCCTTGAAGACGGCCCCCGCCTGTTTCAACGGCAAGTACGATCCGATCACGTCCACGATATCGCTCGAGGAGGTGACTTGCTCGATGGAAGCGGCGGAGAACATCGGCAGTTTAATTAGCCCAAGGTAGGGACGGCTCGGAGAGCCGTCCGATGTCCGATTGGAGGGAGGGCGCGCCGACTACAGTCCAGGCTTCTCCCCCAAACCAGTCACGGACGGCTCGGAGAGCCGTCCCTACCTTGCGACGGCACGCCGCCGTGGGCGCAATCGGCAAACAAGCCGTCGCGTCAGAGTAAGCAATGCAGGGCGACATTTTTTGATTTCCGCGCGCGCGCTTCGGTTCTACGGTGACCATTTCCGCAGAGGCGCGCCGACATTTTTATAAGTCGCCGCTCCCGCAGAAAAAGGCCAATCCCCAAAATGATTCGTTTACTGGACCGTTACCTCGGCCGCGAGGTCTTGACCTCCGCGCTGTTCGCGGTGGGAACTCTCAGCCTGGTGCTCGTGCTGGGACAAATCTTCAAGAAGCTCTTCGAGTTCGTGATCGATCACAACGTGCCGGCGACGTTCATCATCACCTTCATCGCGTATTTCCTGCCCCTATCGCTCACTTTCAGCATCCCCTGGGGATTTCTCACCGCCGTGCTGCTGGTCTTCGGACGCCTCTCGGCCGGCAACGAATTGACCGCCCTGCGCACCGCCGGCTTGAGCATCGGGCGCATCTCCCGCTCGGTCTTCGCGCTGGCGATCCTCTTCAGCCTGATCTGCCTAGGGATCAATCTTTACGTGGCGCCGCGCGCGCAGGAGAACCTCAAGGACGCGTTCTTCCAGGTCGCCACGAACAACCCCGCGGCGGCGTTCAGCGGGGACACTGTCATCACCGACTTTCCGGGACGCAAGATTTACGTGGGCAGCAATGACGGCAATCGTCTCGAGAACATCCACGTCTTCGAGCTCAACGGGGCGCAGCAGCCGGTGCGCGTCGTGTTTGCCCGCACGGGCCGGCTCGAGGTCGATCTCAGCAATCCCAAAGACAAAAAGATCAAGATGCGGCTCGAAAACAGCCGGTACGAGCAACGCGACAACGCCGCCCCGGCGGATCTGACCAAGATCAGCGACGGCATCACGATGGGGGCCTTCGTGTTCCCCATCTCGCTCGAGGAGCTCTACGCGAAGAAGCAAAAGCGCCGCCGCGTGGAGACGCTCACCTACGGCGAATTGCGCACCGAAATGGTAAAGGTCGACCAGGACCTGACCGCGGCTCAGGCTAAGGTCAAGGGGCTAGGCCCGACGACCCCGGTGCCCGACCGGGCGGAGGCCAAAAAAGCGGAAGGCTCCGCCGTAGCCGCCCGGGCATCGACGATGACCGAGTTTAACAAACGTTTCTCGTTTTCGCTGGCGTGCCTGACGTTCACCTTGATCGGCATCCCGCTGGGGATCACGGCGCAGCGGCAGGAGACGAGCATCGGGTTTGGGTTGAGCCTGCTGGTGGCGTTCACGTATTTCTTAATCATCATCGTGGTGAACACGTTCCGGGAGAAGGCGGGGGTGCATCCGGAGGTGCTGATCTGGCTCCCAAACGCGATTTTTTTGGTGTTGGGGGCGATATTGTTCGTGCGACTGTCGCGGCGGTAAGCGGCTGACCTTGAACGCCCTCAATATCGAAGCCGCTAAGGTGGATCACGATCTCCGAGCGCGATGGGTGACATTAACAGCGGCACGCTGCTCACTACGCTCCGTGCCGTAGTCAACGACGCTCTCCTACCAACGCTCACCGCCGCCAGTCCGAAATTTGGGACGGCTGCGGAGAGCCGTCCCTACCTTTAGACGGCATGGCGTCACGAGGCGAACCCCCGTCCAGGCTTGCCCCTTTTGGCGCGGGGTGTTAGGAGGATCGGAGTGTTCCCCTCCCTGCCTCCCGACCTCGCCCACGAATTCGGCGGCCTCGGATTGAACAATGTCAGCAAGTTCGCGCTGGAGGTCGTCGCCCTTTACCTCGTGCTGGTGGCGATCGGGCGGCTGCTGAAACGCCGCTTCGGCGCGCGTCTCGGCCGGGTTTACCAGCTCTTCTGCGTGACGTTCGCGGTGTACCTCGGCCATGTGCTGGTCGCGCCCCGGCTGTTCGCGGCGCGCGAATTTGGCGCGGCGAGCGCCCTCCTAGCCGCGGGAGTGTTCGTCCGGCTGCTGGACCAGTATTTCTGGCGCTGGCACTTCGAACGCAAACATCAGGCGCCCGTGCCGAAGTTTGTGCGCGAGGTTACCGCTGGGGTGGTCCTGATCGGCGTGGCTTTGCTCGTCCTGGAACTCGATTACCACGCGCTGTCTAAGGTGCCGGGGTTGCTGGCCGGGTCGGGAATCATCGCCGTGATCATCGGCTTGGCAATGCAGGATGCGCTCGGCAACATCATCGCGGGGTTCACGTTACAACTCAGTCGACCGTTCAAAGCCGGAGACTGGCTGCTGCTCGACAACCAGCATGTCAAGGCGGTGGAGATCAACTGGCGCTCGAGCCGTTTCGTCACGAACGACGATGTGCAGCTCGACATCCCCAACCAGCAGATCGTGAAGCAGACCGTGGTCAACTATCACGGCGGCGGCGCCCAGCATGCGATGCGTTTGGAAATTGCCGTGGAGTACGACGCTCCACCAAACAAAGTAAAGGAGGTCCTCTGCCAGGCCGCGGCATCCGCCGGCGGCGTAATCCCGGAACCGACGCCCAATGTTTTCCTAAAGAGCTTTGGGGACAGCGCGGTCGTTTACGAGATCCGCTTCTGGATGGAAGACCACCGTCTGCTCAACCTCGCCACCGATTCAATCCGCACGACGGCATGGTACGCCCTGCGTCGCGAAGGCATCAAAATTCCTTATCCAACCCGCACCGTGAAGTTAGAACGGCACCGGCGGCTAGAGGATAATTTCACCGGCAACGAAGTCGTGCCGACAATCGAACTTCTACGCGCGCAGCCGCTATTCGACGGCGTTTCGGAGGATCATTTGCGCTTAGTAGCGGCACGATCACCCATCCTGTGTTATGGGACAGGCGAGGCAATCATCTGCCAAGATGCCGCGGGATCCTCGATGTTTGTCCTCGTGCGCGGGGAAGTGGGCGTGCTGGTCAAAACGGGAGGGCAAACTACCCGTGTTGCCACTTTGAGCGCAGGCGATTGTTTTGGGGAAATGTCACTGCTGTCTGGAGAGACGAGAAGCGCCAGCATTCTTGCGGTAACGGATTCGGATATTCTTGAGATTACGAGGGCAACCTTTGCCCGACTCATCGAAAAAGACCCGGAACTTTTACCCCGTTTAAGCGAGTTGCTCGCGAAGCGACAAATGGAAACCGAGGGGATTTTGAATTTCGAAACCGAACAAGCAACCGCAATTTACCAGACCCAGCAAGCTTATCGAGCCAGCTTTCTCGAAAAGCTACGCTCGTTTTTTGAGCTTTAGAGACCCATATACGCGCTCAAGCTTAAGGTCTGGAGAAGTCCCGATTTAAAAACCCGGATACGCCTAAAAGAATTATATCAGGCGATCTGCCTTTTGCGTACGGATGCGACACACGCAACACCTAAGCCCACCGCAAATACAGCTATTACGGAAGGTTCAGGCACAGCAATTGTTGTTACAAACGCCGAGGCAGTGCCACCTTGAAAGAGCAAACCTCCATCATCGAGTGAAAATCCGACGTTTGAAGAAGGAACTGTCGGAGTTTTGAACTGCCAATTTGTAGCATCGCTTGTAACCGTGTTATATGCACTGGAAGAAGAAATTGAAGTTCCATTGTAAAAACGGATCGCCAAGATCGTTCCGGCCGGGGGCAAAGTTACCCCAATAGTAGTAAGAGCATTAAAGTTCAACGAGAGCGCAAACGTGCCGTCACCAGCTCCTTGAAACGGATCATCGCCCATCGTGGTTGTAGTGAACGCGGTACTTGACCCTTCCCCCGACAACGGTACGAACGCCCCGGCAAACTCGCTTCCGACTGCCGATGCGGTGAAGTAGCCCAATTGGAGAACCGCGCCGTCACCTGGGGCTGAACTGCCACCAGTCACCAAGATTGTTTTTGCCACATCGGTGTACAACTGAACCGATCCCGAGTCAAAAGCGACAGTAGTCTGCTGTGCTACAGCATGCTCTGAAAAGAGCCCCACCAAGATTGACGCTGCGACAAAGATAGTCTTTTTCATGATTGCGAAAGGGCGAATTTAGAGAGTATAAGGAAGAGGCTGCGAAAGAGCTTCATTCGCCACAGAAGTTGTGCTCTGACGCACAATGTAAAGCGAACCGCTGACAGGTATTACTAAGGTGTCGAATGTGCTTAAGCTGCCGGTGCGCTTCCAGTGCGTGCCATTGTAGAAATAAACGTCCCAATTGAAACCGTTCCAGATGTAAACGTCATCGGCCGTTGCGGCGCTAGTGCCACTGAGCCAGTTAGCTGAACTCTGCAGCCCGAACGCTCCTAAGGTTGTAGCCACTGGAAACCGATTCGAAATGAACGTTGTAGCAGGCCCGGGAATATCGGTTTTCTCGGTGGTAGATGGGACCGTTCCGAGGAATGCAAGCGAAAGCGGAGTAGTCGATCGACGAGTGACATAGATCGACTCATCAGGATACAGAATAGTGTTATTCTGATTACTAAGACTGCCCGTGCGCTTCCAGTTGGTTCCGTTGTGGTAGTAAGTATCCCAATTTGAGCCATTCCAAAGAACGACGTTATCTGCAACCGCCGCAGTGCTGCCTGTCAAAAACTGAACGGTGGAGCTTCCAAAAAGAATGGCCAATGTATTTGCCGGAACTACTTCGAAGGTATCACCCACCGCGGCAAAGGCGGAACTGCTGAGGTCATATCCACGGTTTGCAACAGTCAACTGCGTGGAAGTATTGGCAGTAATCAAGAAGTAGCGACCAACGCTCGCCCCGCTTTTGAAATGAAGGAGATATGGAGCCGTTTGAGCAGCGAACTGACTAGCAGTCCAAGTGGCCGCCGAGGACGACAAACTCGAAGAACTATCCAGTGAGGAAATAACTCCCGCATAGGCAGCTGTATTAAAGAATGGGATTGAAAAGACGGTACCGGAAGGAGCGGTCGAGCTGGATGCCGCAGCGATCGCCTGGGTCACAAAGCCGACAGGAACGGTAGCCGCTGTTTGGGCGAAAACCGATTTGGTCATGGACATACCGGCCACCAGACCGAGCCCAAACGCTGCTTTCAAGGGGGATAGGCGCATAAACTTTTTGAGATTTGAAGCAGATAACACTGCCCCACTGTCGCAGGCAATACCTAATTTGCAGGATTCATGGAATAGTTCCAAAAATCGCGCAAATCGGACCTACAAAGTCATCATGTGGCTGTTTTCGGAAGGACTTACAAGCCGAAATTCACGTTTTGAATGCTAAAATCCGCCTTTTTTCTTCCGTGCGGTCTTGGGCGGGCATCGCTCGCGTTCAGCCCGTAGCCCGGCCACAGTTACTCCCCGTGGATTGTGACTCAATTGCTCCCTGGTACCGCAGGCTCGAGTGGGCAGCGTTCGGGACAGCTCTTCAAAAACGGCGGCTGGCTTTTCTGGACGGAGTGGCCGGAGCCTCGAACGCCGTGGTGCTTGGAGACGGCGACGGTCGATTCCTGCTTGCTCTGCTGGCCCGTGCGCCAGAGATAAAGGTCGACGCCGTGGAGAAAAGCCGCGTAATGACCGGCCTCGCGAAGGCTCGCGCAGGTACGGAGGGCGCAACCAGGGTGCGTTTTCTTTGCGCGGATGCCCGGTCGGTCGAACTCCAACCGGCGGCCTACGACCTGATCGTCACGCACTTTTTTCTCGATTGCTTCTCGGACGACGACCTTTGCCGGCTCGTTCCCCGGATGGCAGCGGCGTCAATGCCCGAAGCTCAATGGTTGGTCTCGGAGTTCTCTCTTCCTCAAGGAGGACTGAGGCGATGGCGGGCGCGCGGGTGGATCGCGCTATTATATTGGTGCTTCGGTTGGGCGACCGGGCTGCGCGTCCGGCGATTGCCGGATTACCGCGCAGCGCTGACGGCAGCCGGATTCCAACTCGAACGCGAGGAATTCGCCTCGTGGGGATTGCTCACCTCGCAACTCTGGCGCAAATCAGCTTAACCACAGGAATGCCCATGGCGTCAGCAGCGCCGCGTCGACCAGGACGCGCAACGCCGACGCGGGAATGCGGTTGCGGGCGCAATCCAGAGCCCAAAGTCCAACGGCAGAAATCGTCAACGGGGCAAGCGGCCGGAGTTGCCCGGTTGCCGCGCCCAGAAGAGCGGCGGCGGCGGCAAGCGCCAACGCCGACAACCCGAGCCGTTCGGTCATCGCCGGGAAGGCGTTGAGCAACGAACGGCGATCCCGGCGATCCCGCAGGGTGCGTTCCCAGCGAGTAATCAGGGCGCAGTTCAGGAAACAAAGCGCGCCGAACAACCCCACGCTTGCCGTCAACATCCCCGACGGCCTCGCCTGCACCAACGGAAAATACGCTGTCCCCGCCGCAAATAGCCCGCCCACGACGGCTTCCTTCGGCGCGCGCAGGGGCCACCCCGCCCGGCCATGGATCATCCAGAAGTAAAACGTCGTTACCAAAAGGAGGATTGCCCCGCCGCCAAATTCGCGCGGCGCCAGAAACCGGGTCGAGAGCGCGGCAAGCGCCGCAATTCCCCAAAGGAGCAACACGGCCGGGATTGCGCGCTGCCGGTGATAGAACTCGTGCCGTTGCGTCCCCCACTCCGCGGGCGACGCGCGGAGACCGTCCGCCAGGCGGTCGGCGAGGTAAATCATCCACACGCACAGCCCGAGGATGACGTGGTGCGGCCAGCCGAGCGGGACCCCGGCGACGTGCGCCCACCAGGCCTGCCAGCCGACCGCCACGGCGGGCGCATCGAGGCTCAAAAGGTGGGGCCACACCCAGGGCGGAAAGCGGGCGGGCGTTGAAGGCAGGGCGGCAGCGTGGATTTCGTCTGGCGGGTCTCCAACGATTTTCTTGCCCTCGATCATGTCCCGCTCTACCTTCGGCCCGCTCAGGCTCCGCGGGGGTCGGGACGTTGGGATTTTTCGCGCGATTAGCTCAGTGGTAGAGCGCTTGCTTCACACGCAAGAAGTCGCAGGTTCGAACCCTGCATCGCGCAGACCTTCACGTTTGAAGCGGAAAGCAGTTGCCGCCGGCCGCACCGGATTATGCCAAAGTCTCCGCCAGAAGGGCTTCCGCTGGCTCGAAAGCCATACGCTCTCTCCAAGCTCCATGCCGCGGGCGGGCCAATCCGAGATGGTCGCGCAGAGTCGAGCCTTGATACTCCGTCCGGAACAGACCGCGGCGCTGGAGTTCAGGAACGACCAGACGCACAAATTCCTCCATGCTGCCCGGAAGATAAGAAGGCCGAATGATAAATCCATCGCACGCCTCCGCCTCAAACCACTCTTCCAACTGGTCCGCCACCTGGACCGGCGATCCGGCAAAACGGGCAAAAGTCAAGCTGTGCGCAAAACGGAACCCGAGTTCCTCAATGGTCAGATTTTCGTGGCGGGCGATCTGGCCCAGCGCGTCCACGTGCCCCTGCATGCCTTCCACGCGGCGGGCATCCAGGATTTCGCGCGCCGGGGTGTTGGGCGGGATTTTCGATAAATCGAGTTCCAGCATCGACGAGAGCACGGTTTTCGACGATTGCCGGTTGATCAGGCTCTTGAGCAGCTCGTCTTTTTCCCGGGCAATGCCTTCGCTCTCGCCCACCACGATGTACGCCCCCGGCATCACCTTGATTTCATCCGGATTGCGCCCGTGGTCCGAAGCGCGGGTCTTGATGTCGGCATAAAATTCCTGCGCGGCTTTCAATACCGGCTGAGGGGTGAAGATGAGTTCGGACCAACGGGCGGCAAAATCGCGGCCGCGATCCGACGAACCGGCCTGGGCGATGACCGGGTAGCCCTGGGGGCTGCGGGGAAGATTCAAGGGACCCCGCACCGAGAAGAATTTTCCTTTGTGATGGAGAGGATGAACCTTTTCGGGATCGATCACCGTCGTGCCGGCTTTATCCATGACCACGGCATCGTCTTCCCACGTATCCCAGAGACCGAACACGGCTTGCAAAAATTCGTCGGCGATGTCGTAGCGTGTGCCACGCTCGCGCTGTTTATCGAGCCCGAAATTCTGCGCCTCGGAATCCTCCGTGGAAGTCACCACATTCCAGGCGGCGCGGCCGTTGCTCAGGTGATCGAGGGTAGAGAAAGTTCGGGCCACGTGGAACGGCGCCTGGTAGGAAGTGGAAATCGTCGAGGCGAGGCCGATCCTTTCCGTCACCGCCGCGATGGACGCCAACAGCAGGATGGGATCGGGATGCGCGGCGCCCCAGGAACCGTTGCGCAAGTTTTCTTCAACTGACCTGGGGAACTTTCCCGGCACGGCCAGTTTGTCCGCGAAGAAGATCAGATCGAATTTGCCGCGCTCCAGCGTCTTCGCGACGTGTTGATAGTAATCGGCTTCGAGAAAGCGGTGTTGCTCGGAGGAAGGATAACGCCAGGCGCCAAAGGCGCCGGTGCCCGGACCAGCGGTGATGATGGCCCCGAGATGCATTTGTTTGCGGGATTTTGACATAAGGAGGAAATCAACCGGACCTTAAACGAGGCTGCCTTTAGGCGGCTTGATGCCGTTCAAATGGTAGTTGCCTAAATATTGAATCTTCCAACGGATGGGATCGTGCAGCGTGTGGGTGCGGGCGTTGCGCCAATGGCGGTCGAGGTTGAACTCGGCAAAGGTCGATTTCGTGCCGCAGAGTTCGAAGAGTTCGCTCGTGATGTCGAGCGCGGCGCGATCCGCGGCCACCCGCGCCTCGGCCACCGCAAACGCCGCCGCCAGGATCGTTTCCTCGGTGGGGTTGGCGCGGGAAACATCGACCAACCCTCCGGCGTGGCGCAGAAACAGCCGCGCCGCATCCAGCTTGAATTGCAATTCGCCGATCTTTTGGATGACCATTGGCTCGTCGGAGTTTTTTTCCAGGCCGCTCTCCCGCCAGGGCCGCGAGCGCGCATGGATGAAGCGGATGCCGTCGGCCATCGCTTCCTCGGCGATGCCGACATCGATGGCGGCGTGCGGCAACTGTCCCCAGGCCGCGCCCACGAAACGATGATCCTGCCACTGGTAACGCGGAAAGAGCTGGTCGCGGGTGACGAAGATGTTGTCGATGTGGATCGTGCCGCTGGCGGTGGTCCGCTGCCCGAAGCTCGACCAATCATCGAGCACTTCCAACCCCGGAGTGTCCCGCTTCACGTACGCCATCCAGAGATGGTTTTTTTCGTCCAAGGTAAAGATAGGCACCCAATGGGCAAAAATGGCGCCGGTGCAATAAGCCTTGGAGCCGTTGATCCGGTAGCCGCCTTTCACTTTGGTCAGGCGGGTTTTGTAATCCAGCATCCCTTTCTTGTTCTGGGCCTCGGACAACGCGTTGCCCAAGCGCTCGCCTTTCAGAAATCGGCCAAAGTAGAATGCCTGCTGTTTCGGCGTCCCGCCGCGCACGCACTCGACGAACGCGACGTGGTTCTGCGGAATCTGGCCCAGACTGGCATCGGACGCCGCGAGAATCCGGAAAACCTCCGCCACCGTCACCGCCCGAATCTCCGCGCCGCCGTACTCTTTGGGCACAGTCGCGCCATAGAGGCCGCTTTGGGAAATCAGTTCGATTTCCTGGTGCGGAAGGGCGCGCTGGCGGTCGCGCTCGGAAGCTCCGGGGCGGAACATTTCCGCCAGGCGTTGAGCGGCCTCGATGGCTTCTTCGTCACTGCGCAAGATGGCGGCGGACTTCTGACGCGAAGTTCCGTTGCGGCGGGAAGTGAGCAAGGGCGCAGAGATCGGCATGGATGATGCGCTCAGATGTAGGAAGCTGAAGCGGGCAACTCGCCGTTGAGATGATAGTTGCCGATGTGGAAATGCTTCCAGCGGAACGGATCGTGCAGCGTATGAATGCGGGCGTTCCGCCAGTGACGATCCAGGCCGTACTGTTCCAACATGGCGCGCGCGCCGGTCAGGGCAAAAAGCTGATCCGCGATGTGCAGCGCCGCGTTGCCGACGACGATCCGGGCGTCGGCCACCGCCATGCGCGCGGCCACCAAGGCTTCTTGCCCGGGATCGGCGCGAAGCGCGTCGATGCTTTCCGCCGCCCGGCGTTGCATCGCGCGGGCCGTGTGCAGCTCCACGGTCAACTCACCGAAGCTGCGCACGATAAAAGGTTCCTTCGCGTGTTCCTCATACGGATTTTCGATCCACGGCCGGTTCTTGGTCAGGATGTAATCCTTCGTATCCGAGTAGGCTTCTTCGGCGATCCCGAGATCGACGGCGCCGTGGATCAGCATGGCGATCGGGCCCCAGCGCGGCGCGATTTTATCGGCGAGGTAGAACGGAAACACCTGCTCGTCCGGCACGAAGACGCGGTCGAAGATGGTCGTTCCGCTGGCGGTGGTTTTTTGACCTAATCCCGTCCAATCGTCGATGGCAGTCAATCCAGGCGCGTCGCTGCGCGAATAGAGTTGGATGGGCCGGTCCGCCGGATCTTTGCCAAAGGTGGGTATCCAGTGGGCGAAGACCGCCCCGGTGGAATAGTATTTCTTCCCGGTCACGACGTAGCCGCCCGCGACCCGTTCCACTTTGGTTTCATAGTCCCGCGGCCGCTTCCGGGTGTTTTCGGAGTGGGAATTCCCGATCCGGTCGCCTTGCAGCAAGCGGCCGTAGAAAAACTCCTGCTGCTCGGGCGTGCCGGTTTCAAAGACCGGCATCCAGCAAAAATGGTTTTGCGGGATTTGGCCGATGCTCGAATCGGCCGCGCTGAGAAGGCTGAACGCTTCGGAAATGGTGACGGCGGAAACATCCGCGCCGCCGAATTTTTCCGGCACGGCGATCCCGTAGAATCCCGCTTCGCTCAACTGGTTGATCTGCCGCGTTGGCAGGATGCGCTTCTGGTCGCGTTCGATGGCGCCGCGGCGAAATTCTGCCGCCAGCGCGGTGACGGCGGCAATCGCTTCTTCGTCGCTTGCGATCCGACGGACCGGGCGGCGGGAGGCTTCGGGATGATCGGCAAATTCATCCAGCGCGGGAGAATTAACTTCGGGAAGTAAGGCGAAACTCATCGGACTGGTGGAAGGGTTAATCTTCGTCGGGCAGCGAGCGGATCGCTTCTTCCAGGTAGCTGTTGTCGGCCCAATCGCTCGCGGCGAAATCGTTGGTGATGTAGCCGTGTTTGCGCAGGAAATTCTTCAGGATCTCGATGGCGGCGATGTTCTTCGGCGAAAGCTGCGGCACGAAATCGGTCGTCGCGATCTCCTTCTCGATGAGCTTCACGTTATCGTACAAGGTCACGCGCCGGAAGATTTCCGCCGCCGCGCCGCGGTGCCGGTTGATCCAGCGCCCGGCGCGCACGGAGGCGCGCAGGAAGGCGACGACAACCTCGGGATGCGCTTTGGCAAACTCCGTGTTGACCGCGTTGGTGTAAGGGCCGTTGGCGATTTGCAGCGTCCAGTCGGGATAGCGGGCGAGGTCTTCGATGACGGTGTACTTCCCCGATTTGACCAGCGCATCCGTGCGACCCGGGTTGCTGTAAATCGCGTCGATGCGCCCTTCCTGCAACGCGATGAGATCCTTGGCGAACGCGGGATTGAAATGATGTTCCCGGCTCTGCGCCCAGAGTTCGGCGGGACGTTGCGCGGGCAGGAACCGGGGATCATCGGCGTCTGGAAGATCGACGATCGGCGCATCGTTCTCGGTGAGGCTGGCCAGCTCGAGCGCGAGGAGAATGCCCCGGTGCGCCGTCGCGCGGCTGAAGTCGATTTTGTTCTTGTTCTGGCTGGTCACGATGCCGAACTTCCGGCCCTTGAGATCGGCCACGCGCCGGATGCCGGAGTCGCTGCGCACCAGGATGTGGCCGCCGGTCTGCGCCCAGGTCAGGCCGATGAGCGTCGTGTCCGCGAGATCGGCGCGCGCGCGGATCGTCGGGATGGCGCCGCCGTCGCGGAACAGGTTGTCCAACCCGTGCGTGTAGTGGGGAATCCAGCCGGCGTTGTTGGCCAGGGAACGAAGATAGATCGCCCTGGCGCCCACGCGCTTGAATTCCTCCTCCAGCCAGCCAAATTCGACGGCGATGTTGGACGCGACGAAGACGGGGCAGATCGTGTAATGCGCCTCGGTGAGTTGTTTGGATGACGACGAATCGCTTTTGGGGCTGTGTTCAGTGAGAATTGCGCTCATGATTTTCGATGGGTTGGTGAGTTGGATTTGAGATCAGATTTTAACGAGGGCTGCGTCCACGGCGAGGTCAGGAGCGGTCTCGGCGGAGGGTTCACGGCGGGTCTGACGAAGCGCGAGCACCAGCCACAAGCTGGCGGCCAGCAAATACCCCGCCGGGGCGAGGAACAATGCGCGCTCGATGCCGCAGCGGTCGGAGGCGATGCCGAGCAACTCGGACGCGAGGAACGCGCTGCCGATGGTCTGGAAAGCGGACGCCACCGACACCGCCAGCCCCCGCACGCGCACCGGCGCGAACTCGAACAGGAGCGGGTTGATCGCGCCCCAACTGTTCCCGGCAAAGAACATCTGCGAAAGCAACAGCAGCTTGGCCGTGAACGGATCTTCGGCAAACAGCAGCATCGCCGTGACGCTCAGCGCCGAGCCGATCTCCCCCACCATCAGCCAGTAGGCAAAAACCCCGCGCCGGCGGCGTGCGATGCGGCCCGCCGCCACGCCCGCGACAAAGATGCCGGCCGTCCCCGCAAACAAGTAGGCGGCGCCGATAAAAGCGGTAGCCTCCTTGTTGGCGATGCCGAAGTGACGGTGCAGATAGATGGCCCCCCAATAAAAGACGCCGCTCACGCCAAGCATGCGCAACGTGTAGGCGCCCAGATAGAGGAGATACTTTCGGTCCTGGAAAAGCCCGGCGATGTCACGCCGCGACGGCTTTGGAATCTGATCCGTGCTGGTGTACCCATCGGCGGCCCCCCTACTGGGCTCACGCAGGAAGATCACCGCAAGCGCGAGCATCAGCCCGGGCACGCCGGCAAGAAACAACGCATTGCGCCACGTCGAAGCCGCGGCCACAGCCCCGCCCCCTGCGTAGGCAATGTAAGCGCCGATCTGGCCCGTGCTCATGAGCACGGCAAAGGCAATGCTTCGCAGGCTGGGCCCAAAGGTGTCGGCGATCCAACTGGGGTATAGGCTCGCGTAAACTCCTTCCCCCAACCCGACAATGGAACGCCAGACGAGCAGCGCGCCGAAGCTCACCGACAGGCCGCTGCCCAGCGAAGCCAGACTCCAGACAATCAGCGACATTAAAATAAACCACTTCCGCGGCAATCGGTCGCCGATATACCCGGCGATCGGCACGACCGCGAGGTAGGCGAAAACGAAGACCAGGTTCAAGCGCCCCAACTGCTCATCGGTGAGACGAAATTCCGCCTTGATGGGAATCAACAATGCCCCCATGACGAACTGATCCACGCGGCAAACCAGCGTCAACGCCGTGAATAGACCCAGGATTACCCACCGGTTTTTTACCCAGGAGAGGGAGCTGAGGGGTGCGGCTGTTGGTGCGCTCATCGGAAGATAGACTTTTTTACAGGCAAAACTTCCGCTCGAGGGGTTGGACCTCCAGCGGAGCTTTTGCGCGATGGATCAGAAGCGGTAGGAGATGCCGCCGTAGACGCTGCGGCCCGGCGCGGGCGAGTACACCGGCGCATCCAACCCCTTTGCATCGTAGGTCGTCACCACCACCGGCGCGTAGTTTTCATCCGTCAAATTGCGCAGTTCGACAAACAGCGACAAACCCTTGAAAGGGCTATTCTCCGGCGCATTGTAGCCCGCTCTGGCCCCCAGGATCGCATACGGATGCGCGTAAACCGAATCGGCGAAATCGATCGGATAGCGATTGAAGACTGATTCCACGTTAACCCCCGCGTAGAAGCCGGACGGGTGCTCATAGTCCAGCTCGGCCTGATAGAGATGCTCCGGCACGCCGGGCAGCTGGTTGGAGCCGAACACCGGGTCACTGTCGAAGTAGAAGTGACTCCAGGTGTAGGCCTGGCGCAGCACGAGGCGGTGCGGCGGGGCGGCGGCCTCCGGGGCGCTGGCTTTGCCGTCCTTGCCATCTTTGGGGGCGGGAGCGGCGGCTTCCCGCGCCTGCCACAAGGTTGTGTCCAACGCGACCTCGATGCCCTCATGGTGGGTGGAGGTGGCATTCGCGGTGATGGTCGCGGGCGAACCGGGAACAATGGGCGTCGTCAGCAACTCGTTGTCGATCCACGAATGGTAGTAATCGATGCTCCAGCGGAAGATCCCCTTCTCACCCCGCGCCCCCACCTCGGCGGTGTAGGCTTGCGCGGCGCGGAGATCGAGCGTGCCCAGCGGCACCAGGTTGGGGTTGGTGCGGATGTAACTGTTGGACGACGGCGTATCGACCGAACGGGTGACATTGGCAAAGAACTGAATGCTCGGGTCTACCTCATAGCGCAGGCCCAACCGCGGCTCGGCATAGAAATATTGCCGATCGACCTGGGTGCCGGTGAGCGGGGTCGGCGCCGATGAGAAATCGATCCTCGTTTCGCGCGTCTGATAATTCAACGCCGCGCCGGTGGTGATCCACAGTTGCTTGATGATCTCGAAGTCGTTGCTGAACACCAGAGAGTAGTCTGCCTGGTCGGACGGACGACGGCCGGTGTAGGCATCCCTGCTTTCGTAGTTGGCGCTGCCGTCAAAGGTGTCGAACTTAGCGGTGAGTTGCGTGTGTGATTGAAAGGAAATCCTGGTGTTTACCTCATGATCGCCAAAGGCGACATCGCGTCGCTGGTAACGCAACAGGCTCGACAAGTCATCGAAGATAAAGCGGTTCGGAGCGGGGCCGCCCGCGCTGTTGATCGGGTAGTTGTTGTACTGCAAGCCAGCTTCCAGGCTCGAGTCGGGCGTGATCTGCCAGCGGGTTTTGTCGCTGATCAAGAGCGATCCGGGGTTCTGGCGCGAGCGCACCTGCGGGAACTGGCTTTGCCGGGGATTTTCCTCCAGTTGCGCCCAGGTTAGATAACCGGCGTCCTCCTGCTTTTGCTGCGCATAGATCACCTCCACGCGCGTTGTGAGATTTGGAACGATCTGGTAGCCGATGTTGAACACGGCGCGCGAACTGTTTGAATGGGTGTTGTCACGGTATCCTCCCAGGTCGAAGCGCGTCAGACTGACGTAATAGTCCACCGGGCCGGCCACCAGGCCGGAACTCACCTGCTCGTGGAAGTAGCCGTAACTTCCCGCTTCGAAACGAACCTCCAACGGAGCCGCGTTATAACCTGTCTTGGTGACGTAATTGATGACGCCGCCCAAGGAAAGCGGGCCGTCGTCAAACCCGTTTGAACCGCGCAGGACTTCGATGTGATCGGTCGCCAGCACCTCGATTTCTTCGTACGGGTTGCCCGACGCTGAATAGACGCGCAGACCGTCGATTTCCAGTTGGTTGCCGAACCCGAAGAGAAAGCCGGGGCGGATAATGCCCGACCCGCGCAGGGACAGCCGCGTGGCTTCCCCGCCATTGACCGACTTGGCCAGCACGCCCGGCTGGAAGCGCAGCGCGTCCGCGACGTTGGCCACGCGCCCGATTTTAAGCTGGCTCGTGTCGACCACGCCCGTGCCGCCGGCAACCTGCTGGAGTTCATTCGCCGCGAGCGCGGCAGGGGTAATGTTGGATGGGCCGTTGATGACCACGTCGCCCAACTGCTGTCCCTCCCCGCCGCCGGAAACGCCCGGCTCCGCTGCGTTAGGCGGGCTGCCGGCATTGGTTGAAGAGGTTTGACCGTAGGCGGCGGCGCTTCCGAGCATCAGCCAGCCGCTGGCCAGGGCGATGCGGGGAACCGCTCGAGTTAGTCGGATTTGATAGTTTAACAGTTTTTGGAAATACAGTTTCATCTAAATGGCAATTGGAATTATCTTATGCAATGCAGGAGTTGGTGGTTTTGTCGGCGGTCCCTGCTTTAAGCCGCGATCAATTGAGGTTCCGTTTCGTGTTGTTCTGGGGCGATCGCTCCGCGGGCCGCCAGGAGTTGGCGAGCTTCCCGCAGAGGGTGGGAATCGATCCATTCTTCGACGTCGAAATCTCTCGGGATGAACCCGTGTTTGACGAGGAAGTCCTTGCGCAGGCGCAAGGCGGCAATGTTCTCGAATGAGAGGTTTACATCGAGTTGCTGCGAGAGCGCGGGGCCAAACGCCTTGTGCACGAATTCCTCCGCCACGCCCAACTCCTGCGCGGTGATCCTGACCACCTCGTCATGATGGGTTTTCGCCCATTCCGCCGCTTCCAGCACCCGGGAAAGCAGCCTCGCCACAAGGTCGGGCCGTTCCTTCAGGAGCGCGCCGCTGACGGTCAGCGTATAAGGGAAACTGTTGCTCGTCTGCCCGAGGCGGGTGGGTTCGTTGGCCAGGTCGTGCACCACGTACGCGCCCAGCAGCGCGATGTTTTCCAGACCGCGCGGCCCCGCCGAGATCAAGGCGTCGACCTCTCCGCGCAAGAGCGCGGCAATCTCCTCCCGCTGGCTGCCCCGTTGTTGGGTCGCGTTCCACAACGAGCCATCCTTGGAAGAATCACCGGCTTCGTCGATGAAGCGGCGCTCCACCTCGATGTCCACCAGTTGCGCGTCATCCAGTCCCAGACCGGCCGAGGCGAGCGCCGTATCGTAGAAGTGGAGGGCCTGGGCGCGCCAGAAATCGATGGTGTCGCGGGACCGTCGCGGCAAGGAGAGCCGGCGCCCTTTCAAGTCGGCGGCGGTCTTGATCCCGCTTTGGGGCAAGGCGAGCACGTACTGCGGTTGGTTCGTCCAGGAAAGACCGATCAGGCGCACATCATTTCCCTGCGCGTACGCCCAGATCGGCGGGGTGTTTCCGCCGTGGCGGAACGAATCCGCCAGGGTGTGGTCGAAGTGTGACTCCCGGACCTTGCGGTCGGACGATTGCAGCAGGGAATGCACGGAGATGTTGTCGTCCGCAAATTCCTCATCGAACCAGCCAAGCCGAAGCGCGATGCTGAATGCCGTGGGAACAGGGCAACGGGTGTACCAAAGGGTTTTCGTAGACATGGGAATGGTGCGTCTTATGGGTTTATACTGATGATTTTATCGGGTGGATGAAGGTGGATGCGGAGGGCGTATCGTCGACCGGCGCCGGCGCGAAGAACTTTGCTTCACCAAGGGAGATTTTTTGCAGGGACGAATTGCCGCTAATGCGTCGGCAAAACCCAGGCGATGTGGAAGCTGCCGCGGCCGGAGGCTCCGGCCTTTACGCGATAGCGGCTGCGCACCCACGACACTGTTTTGGAATCGAGATAGGAGACCCCGGTGCTGTGGGTCATCTCGACGGAGGCGATGGAGCCGTTTTCGTACGTGATGAGCACCTCGCCGCTACCCTGGTAGCGGCGTTGCAGCGCGGTCACATCGTACTGCGGCTTGGGCATCGAGATGAAGTCGCCGCGGGCGCCGCCTTTCGCGGCGGGAGTTCCAGCGGAGAGGCCGCGCACCGGAAGAGGCGCCACGGGGTTCACCGGCGCCGGCGGGCGGGGCGCCTGCTTCGGCGGACGCGGCGCGATCGCCTTGGGCTTGGG
>CAXUAZ010000007.1:0-42806 GCA_964249195.1 uncultured Chthoniobacterales bacterium | reverse complement strand
GGGCAATTCTTTCGTCACCGCCCGCGGGTGGCGGTGGAGGCGGTGGCGCTGTTCTCATCGCAGCTACGGGGCAATTGACGCTTGCGGGCGACATCAATGCAGCGGGCGGGAGCGGCACTTATGGATATGGCACTGGCACAGGCGGAGGGGGAAGCGGCGGAGCAGTCAGATTGGTTGCTACTCAACTTTCCGGCAGCGGCACTATTGAGGTTAACGGTGGAAGCGGCCCATTCGCCTCTTTGGGCAGAGGAGGGGGATTTGGCAGGGTAAGATTCGATACCTACCAAAATAGCTTCGGAGGTTCTGTTAGTGGTGCAGCGAATGTGGGCGTGTTCACGAGTGGCTTTCAACCGCTAATTATTCCTTTAGCAGGACAGGGCATACAACTTGCAATCACAAGCGTCGGCGGCAATGCCGTGCCTACAAATCCGGGTGGCACGCTGACAAACCCCGACCTCATCATCCCCGGCCAGCAGAACAATCCCATTCCCATCGTGGTAAGTTGCACCAACGTGCCGTTGAACACGGAAATTACCGTGGTCGTTCATCCGGAAAACGGCTCCGATGTGCAGGCAGTTGGCCTTAACAATACCGGAACAGCCGCTTCAAGCACGGCAACAGTCTCGGTCAATATGCCGCGTGGTGGAGGGATCATTTACGCCGAGTGCGTCAGTGGAGTCGCAGGAGGCTCCGGCACGAACGGCGCGAGTCGCTCTTATAGCACCACCGGACTGACAGCGAATGGAGAGCGGATTTCTACCGTGAAAGTGACCTCCCAAGCCGGAGGCAAGCAGCGGACAACGTATGTGACGCCTTCCGGCAAGAGCTTTGCGGCTCCCAATAACTAGCTCTCGTACCAAGCGAGGTTGCTATGATGAAGAACGCGTTCCGCCTGCTGGTGCTTATTGGCACGTTCGCCTCGTACTCGGTGCGAGCCCAGAACGTCCCCGACACGTTTTCGCCGGTCGTCAGTTTTCAGTATCAGGATTCGTTGGCTGATCCCGACGCCCAAACTACGATCAACAGTCCGGTCGTCAGTTTTCAGTACTACGACTGGCCGGGGGACGGGAATCTAACGTTTCAAGACAGCCCATCGGTCAGTTACTATTTCGACGGGATGCCAGCCATCCTGACGCAACCCGTAAGTCAATCGGCGCGGGTTGGCGACCCAGCATCGTTCGGGTTGCAAGTACAGGGATCAACCCCTCTGAGCTATCAATGGTATTTCAACAACAGCGCGATTGCAGGTGCTACGAGTCCGACGTTAGGTTTCAGCAGTGCGCAGCTTTCACAAGCAGGAAGCTACAATGTCATTGTTAGCAACAGATACGGGGCAGCCACCAGCAATCCTGTGTTTCTGAACGTCTTTCAGTCCCCTGTCGTTCCGAAGCCATCGTTGCCAGACTTTACCGTGGCCGGGAGTACCCCTGCGGTAGTGTTTCCGCCAACGAAGGGCACACTCAAAACATTCAACACGATTAGATCCAACGTGATGACGGTTGTGCTCACACACGGGTGGCAAAGTAGCTCCAGCGCACCAAATTGGCCGACTTCCATGGCAAATGCACTGATTGCGAAAGGTTTTGGCGGCACGATCAACATCGTCGCCTGGGATTGGAGCATCGGTGCGAATACGATTAGCCCGACCACCGCAGCCGGCCGCACTCCTGCTGAGGGAGAGGCTTTAGCTGCCGCGCTGATAAATGCGCTCGGTCCCAATTACAACCAGCCGATTCACTTTATCGGACATAGCCTTGGTACACTGGTAAACTGTAGCGCGGCGAATTACCTTCACGGCGATTCCAAGAATAGCCCTGCGACGAAGTACAACTCGCAAAACACACAGATGACGTTGTTCGATGAAGCGGAATTGGCGCGACCGATAAATGGTATTTACGTGCTTGCCGACATGCTTTACGCCCCCCTAAAACTTTCAACCGTGATCCCACGGCAGTCGGCTTGGGTGGATAATTACGTGAGCGAAGTGGGACTGCTTCATCCCGATGCAGTCAATGTGTTATTGTGGCGGCGACTGGCGGTTCCCGGCATTTCTGATTTCGTCGGGACCAATGGGTTGCATGGTTATGCTTCCGCTTGGTATCAGAATAGCGTCACGAGTCCAGATAGCAGTGTGATGGGACATTATTGGAGTTTCGAGCGTTATACGATGGGCGACAAGTCCCGACCTAAGGAAGGAACGTACTTTACGCAGAGCTTGGTCCCGAACTCGCCACCTGCGACGGTAACCGAACTAGATCCGCTCACTGAAGAGGGCTTCGACGTAGCGCCAATGCCAGTCTCGGCGTTTCCCATTTTGGAAGCTTACCAAGGGCTATATGCTGCCAATCAAGCCGCCTATCGTATTGTGGATACTACCGTCGGAGTAATCCAGTATGCAGGGAATGTGGAAGCCGATGTGAAAGAATTGTTTGTGCCGCTGAATGGTCAGCCCGTCTACATCGGCACTGCTGGCTCAACCCCAGCCTACTACGGTACCGCGCCAACTCCCTCCACTTTCCAAGCGAATTGGGATTACCAATTCACGCTCCAACCGGGTGTATCTTCGTTCAACAACGTCAAAGCTCAAAAGAGTGGTCTGCATTTCGTGGCGGCCGATACGGCTTCGCCTCCATTCATCTCGATTCCAGTGACGATCCCGGCCGACGCGGTTGGGATGAGCTTTGAGTATGAGTTGGAAAACGCCGCCGCTACCGATTTCATGACGATGGCTATTGGCGCCCAAAACTATTTCACGATGGAAGCCGCCTATGTGGACGCAGGCGCATGGAATCCTATTCCAATCATCGACGTATCAGCCCTAGCCGGGCAGCAGGTGCAGATTGTGTTTGCGCTAAATGGTACAGGTGGGCCTGTCGGGACGATGAACATCCGTAATATTCAGTTTTTTACCCCGCCCACGCCGACGTTGACGCTTCAGATGTACACTGGACAAGCATCTGTTACCTGGCCGATTTCCGCAGTGAATTGGACGCTACAGTTGAGCACCGATTTGTCCGATCCAAACGGCTGGCAAGCAGTGAGTGGCGCACCAAACGACACGGATTATTTCCACTCAGTCACCTTCGACATTGGAACGAGCACCAGAGCATTTTTCCGATTGAAGAAGTAGAAGGTAGCGGAAGTCTTCCGCTCCGCAGGAACGGATCGAATACTCGCTCGCTGGCCATCTGCGGTAGACGCCGGTGTTAGCGGTTGCTGCATCGCCGCCTTCTCGTCACGCGGCTGAGAGATGACGGAGAG
The DNA here is from genome assembly GCA_964249195.1 of uncultured Chthoniobacterales bacterium. GTDB lineage: Bacteria > Verrucomicrobiota > Verrucomicrobiia > Chthoniobacterales > SZAS-18 > CAXUAZ01. The sequence continues at coordinate 39,545 of CAXUAZ010000007.1, read as the reverse complement.
GCAAGGATCTGCCGATTCCTTCAGCTCCAGAACGTAGGTGCGTCCATCCCACCGAACGTTCAGGTTTGTCGCGGCACCTTTTGCGAGTGCCCGGACGGAGAAATACGAGGTGCCGTCGGTGTGCGCGATTTGAAATAGACCCGCGTTCTTTCCGTCCGTCGTCACCAGGGCGGCGTCGATGGCGGAAATCGCGCTGGGAAAACTAACGGTCGTAACGCGGCCGCCGGACACCGGCACCGAATAGACTGTGTGGTCGTCGAGAATCAGATCCTGGATCGGCTTTGCTGGGTCTTCGGCGAAAGCGCTTCGCGCGGCGAAGCAAGCGAAGAAGATAATTTTAGCGAGTGGTTTCATACTTAAAGTCTCTGATTGCGGTTGGGAATCGGCCGTTCTCGACCATGTTTGGGTTGCGTTGGAGCTTGAGCTTGAGGGTGAACGGCACCGCTTCGGTGAATGCTTTCTCCTGGAAGATGCCGCTGCGAACGAGTTGACCGTTGACCTGCGTCAGCACCGCATCCGCGCGAATTTCGAGAACGTCGATGCGCGCAATTTCGGGCTTCTGATGGATCTGCTTGGCTTTGAACTCGGCGTTCTCTGAGGAGCGCAACGCCAGAGCCTTTTCGTGCGCAGACTTCAGGAACATCTGCTTTAAGAGTTCCGGCTGGTCGAAATCCTCGGGATTTCGCTGCAATAACGCGATGGTCGCAGACGTGCTTTGTTGCGCGTGAAGTTCATTTGCCTTCTCAAACTTCAACAAGGGCGAAACGTAGAATGTTCCGGCCGGGTCGATGATCACGACGTGCTCCTGCTGCTTGAAGGCATTAACCAGATAGTAACGATCCACCGCAGCGCCGATTAGGATGGCGCCAGCGGTGAGAAACCACCACCACGCAAGGCGATCACGATCCACGAAAAGGCGCGTCGGATTAGGGCGGCGTTTGTTTAAGCCGGTGGGCGTTCTTTGCGGCGCGGTGGCGCGCAGAGTGTCTAAGTTTGTGTCCATGTTAGTTCTTTGAATTTGCAAGCAGCTCGCCGACAGCCTTGTCGCCGGAGAGATCGTCTTTCTTCGGTTGTTTGGGCCGTCTGTGGGCGGCGAGGGATGAGAGTGCCGCGGCGCTTGGCGAATGCGAACTGCCGCTGATCGACGACCCCGCCAAGGCAGCTCCGCCAGCGATTCCGCCAAGTGCCGCCGCGGCGGCGCTGCTGCCGCCGGCCGTTGTGCCGCTCGTGGCCGTGGACGTTCCCGCCGTCACTGCAGCCACGCCGGCGGTTGCCGCCCCTGCCGCAAGAGCCGAACCGATCTGCGCGCCAGTGGCGATCGCCTTCTGCAAGATCACTGGCGCAGCGATGGTGCTAAAGATCAGCCATACGCCGAGGAACGGCGACTCCCATCAAGTTTTGCAGCGTGTAACCCGCCGCGCCCCCGCCGCCTCCTGAGGCGAGGAAACTGTGATCGGTCATGAAGTCGAGCAGACCCTGCGTCATGATGGATGCAGCGCCCCAACCTAGCGGCCAGAGCATCACGCCCGTTAGACTGAGCAGGTAGCTGGTGCCAATCGACTGGAGCGTGCGCACCGCCAGGAACCCGACGAAGATCGGCGAGATGGCATATCCAAGATACAGAACGAACTTCTGCACGAGATATGCGTAGAAGACGATGACGCTCGCCAACAGGCCCAGCGCGTAGAGCACGGCAGAAATCAACGCCTCGAAGATCGCCTTGCCGTCGAACAGGTTGTCCCACCAAGAATTGTTCGCACTGGCGCCCTCCTGAACCTCAAGCTTCTGCTTGTATTGCTCGAAGACTCTGGCGGGATCCGCTTGCAAAGTGGTCTTCACGGTAGTGTCGACCACGCTGCTAACCTGGTTGCCCCACACGGTGAGCTGGGACAAGACGGCGAGGAGCGCAAAAGTTCTCCCAAAGGTGCGCAGGTACGCACCGGGGCTGCGCTGGCCGGTCACGGTGGATGACACGATTCCGATGACAAGAAGGACAAACGCAATCGGCAGTAGCACGCGGTTCAATGCGGCGCACTGGCTGGCGAAGTTTGGGAACAGTGTGTTAAAGTCATTCATCGCTTAGTGAGTTGGGAATGTTGCGGGCGCATCGTTGATCTGGAAGGTCTGCGAATAGCCTTTCATCGCTTCGCTGAACTCCGCCTTTCGCTCCTCCGCTCGCGCCTGGTCCTGCTTCTCGGCGTCCGCATCGTTTTGCATCTTGAGCACGAGCGATTCGCCGAGGGCTTGGTCTACTTCCTTGTCGGTGGCGGCCAGCGCCGCGTTGTAGCCGGTGAGGACCCCGGTCAACTTCGCCGTCTCCGCGGCCGTGCTGGCTGACTGGAGCTGCTGTGTTGTCTTCGCCACCTGCCGCTTCAAGACTTCGCGCCGCTGGGAAACATCATTGTAGACGGCCTGGAAGTTCTGGATCGCGCCGTCGCTCGCGGCGAACTTGCGATACAACTCCTCCGCGCGCGGCAGCTGCACCCCCGCCGGAGTGGTGACAACTTCCCCCACGCTGCGATAGAGCCCGTTTACATTGTTGCGCAACGCTTCGGCGCCGCTCGCCACGGATTGAAACTCGTCGAGAGTCCGCCCCACCCCGGTGATCTTGATGCTGGTGATCAGTTGGTCGGCGCCAACGATGTGCAAGAGTTCCTCGGGATTGCCGAAGGCCTTCACGTAAGCTTGCATCTGCTGCAACTGCTGGGTGAGCGTGTTAATCTGCTGCACTTGGTTGTTGATCATCTCGACCGTCTTTGCGATATCCTCCAAGTGCATCTCCTGGTTGAGCACGTCGGTCACCGGATCGGTGACGACATATTGCGCGTGCGCCACGGAGGCGGCGCCAATGGCAGCAACTGCAATAACTATAGCCTTCATCGCGTTATTCCTGGATGCGCAGCGTGCGCGTGCTGGGCTCAAGGATGGCGCCGCCATCTTCGCGCCGCGGAAGCGGAACCCGGAAGAGGCTGGGCTGTTCGTCGGCGCCGGCAGGTTGGCGCTGCTGATCGAGGAGCAAATGGTATTGCTGCTTGGCGGTGTCGCTTCGTCCTTTTTCATATCCGGCATCGTAGGACTTGTGCGATGCGGCAGTGCTCCCGGCCTGGAGCGACTCGCTAGCAAGCAAACCGCCGGCGGCTCCGGCGGCGGTTGCGATGGGATTGCCCTTGCCGAGCGTGTTGCCGATGAGAGCGCCACCTGCGGCACCCACGGTATCACCGACAAGTCGTGTCGGGCTGGTGCCTGCGCATCCTGCAGCTAACATCGCGAGCGTGCTCGCGAGGAAGATTGTTTTAATTTTCATTCCCGTGTTGTACGGGATTCCCGAGAGGATGCTGCTCCAGGGCTAGCGCGAAATCAGGGTGCATCACAGAGTTTCCCCTGCAAGTTTAAGAAGCACGATCCTGACGCGCCATTCTCGGCAATTGCCGGCCGAGGCAACAAAGGAAGTCTAAGTCCCCGTCTACGCCGCCCAAGCGCGGTTCCGCATTAGTTTCGGCACCCGCTCCCCGATCTCTTCCTTGTACAAGAACCACGAGGCCCCAGCGTCCGACGCTTCGGCTTGATGAACGCGGTAGAGCGACTCCATCAGGATGGGGAGCATCGTTGGGGGGCACAACTGCCGGAAAAGCGCCGCACCGTTCATATTGTGCATTTGCTGTTCGGTCATTATGAAACCGGCGTCGCTTAGCTCGTAAGCCTCCTGCGCATTCAAGCCGTCCAGGACCGAGAAGATCAACGCCGGCGGAAGGGTCTAGCGACAATTCCAACGTTGATGCTGCGAATCCAATCGTGGTCATCCACCACGATTACGCGTGCAGATGGATCACCAGAGCCGGGTGAGGCAAATGGCTCGGCCCGTGCCATCCGCCGACGCTTGTACCGCCAGCGGGCAGTCCGCAAATCGGAATCTGCCAGCCGGCTGCGCAGAGAGCCGTCTCGGTCCTCGCCCGGACACCAGCGCTGCCTCAGGGGGATCGACCGTTCTCCGGCGGGGCGACCGCTTTCCCGTTGAGGGCAGTTTCCCCGACGCGGGAACTCGCGGCCCCTCGCAGGGGAGGCTCCATCCCTGGTTCAGCTTAGCGAAAAGTCGTCTGGAATTACGCGACTGTCGCTCGAAAAGGTGAAATCCGGGCGGCTTTCGCCGGCTCAATCGCAGAAGAGATTGAAGGTCGCAGAGATAGCTCACACGCGCAGCGCCACTTGGATTGTATTCTCCTCCCCCAGACATTCTCTATCCAGAACCTCATCGAGCGCAGGCCGGCAGACGTTTACGCTCGCTCATTTCCCCGCGCATGTGATAAACAGCGCTTGGGAAAACGTCACCTTTCACGCGATCAATGGTAATTCCTGAATTTCCTCTGCCGCTTTTAGAACAGCTGTCCAACGTGTTGGCCGACACGAGCACCGGACTTACTGGCAGCGAAATCGGTCGCTACTTGAAAGAGTGCGGCATCCCCGACCCAGATCCAACATTGACTAAGCGCTTCAGACTCTACAGCGCCTTGTCACGGAAGCAGGCTACGGATCGCTGCGCCAACAATGTAGTTGCTTTTCTACAGACTGCATATAACCCGGTTCGCCATACGGGTTCTCACGATCACTTCGAGCGAAAGCGGACCGAATTGAATCAGGTCCTGATGTTTGCCGGACTGGAGTTTACCGAGAGCGGGCAGATAAGAGCGGTTCAGCGGGTCGACAATCTGAGAGATGCTGCGCTTCGAGCAGATGGCCTGCGGAACCTGCTCAAGGAGAGACGAGTGCATCCTGACGTCCTTCTGTTTTGCCGCGAGGAACTCCTTGTGGAAAACTATTTTCACGCCGTTCTTGAAGCTACCAAGAGCGTGGCCGAGAAGATCCGCAAGCGGACCGGACTTACAACCGACGGAAGCGAACTGATTGATGACGCGTTCTCGTTCAAAGCGCGCATCCCTCATCTTGCCATGAACAGTCTGACCTCGGAAAGCGAGCAGAGCGAACAGCGTGGTTTCATGAATCTGCTCAAGGGCCTCTTTGGCACATTCCGGAATCCTACTGCCCACGCCCCAAAGATCGCATGGAGCATTGGCGTGCAGGACGCGCTCGACATTCTATCGTTGGTATCGCTGGCCCATCGGCGAATCGACACAGCAATTGATGCACATCGGATTACCAGCAATGCAAACGCAAGAGCTTAAGTGCAGGTATGGCAAGCAACGATGGGTGATGAGAATCACTCGGGCCTCTCTCCAGCGGCGCCATTCGCAGCGGTTACGATTCCTTCAATGATATCCGCTGAGTTCCTCAATTCTTTTGCCCTTCGTTCGAAGTGAGCGCCGGTCGTGCTGGAGCAATACAGCATTTCGGGTGACGCAACGTTGTGGACCGTGCCGCAGATCGTTCTCACCGCATCCGTGTGGAGGTAGGTGAAGGCGGCAAATTTCTCGTTGGGTTGTTGGTCGGGCAGCGGATAGCTGAGGATCTGTTGCTTGGTTCCATCGGAAAGGTCGATGTCGCGGCCGATGTCGTCCAAGTCGGCGCGGTCGTTCTGCCGCATGAGGAAGAACTGGCGGCTGTTGCCAAAGACGGCGGCGCGGATGCGGCTCTCCTTGAAGCGCGCGTATTGCTGCACGATCGAGATGTTCCAACAGTTAAACTTGCGGAGCTGCGCGTAGCTTTCCTTCACGATCTCCTCTCCGCCGGGGATGTCCATGAGTCGCGCCACCTCCTCGTAGATGTTCCGTTTCCGCACCGCGCGCGGCAACGTGATGATGTGCTGGCGTGTGTAGTTGGTGATCAGGAAGCCAGCCGCCGCGCGAAGCGCCTTGGCGGAGTCCGGGATGTAGCCAAGCTCGAAGTGCGCAATTTTGCCCGTCAGCGAAACGTTGGAAGTGCCATCGAAGAGAGCGCCGTAGTTGCCCTCGGCGCACCATGGCAGGAGGCGATCGGCCAGCTCGCGGATCTGCTCATCGGCGCCTTCCAGTTGCATGAGTTCCTGGAGCATCCTGTGCGTCGGGTATTCGCTCGGGGTGAAGCTGGCAAAGGCAAGCTTGCGGACTTCACGGCTGGTCGCGGGCTCTTTGAGGAAGCGGAGAACTTCGGCATCGTCGATCGCGGCGAGGTAAGCATTGGCTTCGTCGGCGTGCGTAGCCTGCCAATCCCGGAAGTCCGCAAACGCCTCCAGCGAAGTGGCGCCGGACGCCATGCGAGCCCGGCGAAAGCGCCCGATGGCGCAGGCGTGCCGTGCGACGCCGGTCAGCGCGCCTTCGTTGCGCCGGCTCCAGTCGCTAAACACGTCGTCATAGAGGAGCGCGAGGTACTTGGCAATTTGCGCCTGGCGGTGCATCTGCCGGTCTTCGTCGGCGCTGAAGCCGATCATCCGGGCGACGAGTGCCGTTGCCGTGGAGAGGTGGTCGGGCGTGAGGGGAAGCTGGTGAGTGTCGAGGTAGTTGATGGTCAGCTCGCCGTCAGGCTGGATGATGATGGGGCGGGCTTCCGGCTCTACCGTCTGGGTATAGATGCCATAGGACAGACCTTCCTCGATGATCACGGTGTAATCGAAATACGCCTCGGTCTGTGAGAGCAGATCGCACACGGTGACCGACTTTCCTGCTCCGCTCATGCCGAGGAGAACTGCGTGTTGAGGGGTGGCGTCCTCGCCGCTGCCGGAGAAGGTCTTCACGCCGACGAGGTTCCGCATGGGTCCATCGTAAATCGCCTCGGCGGTTGCGAGATGACCGGTGAACGTGGCGCTGATCGGCAGCATGTCGGCGACGTAACGATTTTCGCCGTACAATTTTCTATGATTGTACCGACTCCAAGTCCAGCCGGGCCACGTCTGGAAGAAGACGTTCTTGGAGGTGGTAGGCAGCGCACACTCGAAATACTGCGCGCTGTTCATGCTGTGGATGGCGTTCTTGATCGCGCCGAGCTTCGCTGCCAAGCCGTCCTTGGTGCGGTCCCAAGCGCGCACGATGAACTGCACGTTGAACGGTAACGTGTGTCCCTGCATCAGGGCGGCAATCTTGCGCTGCTTCTTCTCCATCGAAGTGACGAGCGACAACTTCTTCTCACTTGCGTAGTCGCCAGCCAGGCGATCGTGCGCCTTCTCCTCCCGCGCGATCTCCGTTCGCGTGGAAAGCGGCTCGACGTTGACGGTAATGGTGTAGTCGAGCAGCGCCAGGTTTGTGAGCCGGTGAATGATCCCCGGAAATGTAACCTTGGGCCACCGGCTCAGAACCAGCAGACCATGATGGCAGCCATCAAGGATGAACCCGGAATCGCTGATCCCCACCGCTTCGCCGTGCCAGCAGTTCTCGTGGATGGAAAGCTGCGGATCGAAGCCTTCCAACGGATCGTAGTCGAAGCGTTCCGCAAACGATGGGTTCAGAAACCGTGCGTAATGCCGGTAGTGGTCCGCGTCTTTCATCGGCACGATTCTGGAATGGGGAAAAATGCCAATCAGCATCTCGTTGATCTGCCCAAACTCTGCGCCCATTTGTCCCAGAAGCAGCTGGTAATATTCCTCGCGAACTTTGGCCGACTGCAATGCGGTGGGTTCAACGTCGATGGAGCGCGAGATATAGAGAATGAGCCGTTGCCGTCGAAGTTTTCGATCCAGCATCGCCTGCCAGTAGCGCGAGAAACGTTCGTTACGGGAACGGCGCGTCCAAAGGTTCGCAGCCTTCTCTGTTTCCTCATGGTAGCGCAAGAGTTCAGCGCGATAATCCGAGTCACAGAACCATTGCACCTGCAAGCGCTGGTGCTCGTGGAGCGACGCGAGAAGCAGTGACAGCTGATCCTGAAACTCATTGAGATGAGCCGGAGCGGCATTCATGAGGTCAGGCGGCTCAAAGATAAATCCCTTGGCCACGTGGCCGCCTTTGCGCAGACCATCAAAGACGATCATGTCGCGGAGGAAGTGACCGTTTGGAGCGTGTTCAAACATTGGAAGAGTGATCGAGTGGATGAGTGAGTTTTCCAGGGAGGTCGGGCGCGAAACCCGACCCGGCGGACCAGAGTTCGAAAAGATCGCGGTCGTAGCCGGGTGGCTTTCCCTGTCGGAGGGTGAAGATGTAGAGAAGATCCAGCGCGAGTGGCGCAGCCGCGGCGACCGCCGACCCAGTGAGCGTCCAACGCATCATGCTAAAGAGCACGAGGAGGACGATCACCGAGGTGAAGACTCCGCCGACCAAATACCAAAACAGGCTGCCTTCCAGCCCCCAGGTCTTACCGGCGGAGTCTTCGGCGCTATTCGTTTCCGTAAAGCGCAGCTCGATCATTGGAACGCGCCCACGTCGACCGTGGAACTATCAAGCCCGAACGCGGTGAAGAGCGCTTTGACGATCACGGGCGCGCCCGCAATGATGAGCCCGCCGATGATCGACAACTTGCCGGCATCGGTGTCGCCGCGGCGGATTGCAAACCCGCCGCCGACGACGCAGATGGTGCCGAAGATGAAGCCGATGAGCATGACGATGCCCATCGCCTTGCTTGCACCTTCGGCGAGGCCGCCGGCAGCTTGAGCAACGATGAGCGCTGATTGATGGAATAGGAGTGTGCTTTTCATGTGGGCAACGTTCTACCGTGCTGCGGAGAACACGCTGCTCTGGCGGTAGAGCGACTCGTCAGACCGCTCGCTGCCACCCTCGGCGGATGAACCCACAGCAAACTTCTCCTGATAGACTCGAACATCTCCGCCACCTCGAAGCACACCTCGCCGAGCAAATCCGCGGCCAGGATCATGTGCTTGCGCGAGTAGCCTCAGTGTTGCACCGCGGCGAGCTTGACCTCGCATCGGCCTCACGACCGCGAGGCAGCTTCCTCTTCCTGGGTCCGACGGGGGTCGGTAAAACGGAACTCACGATTGCCTTCACCCGGTACCTTGCGGGCGCTGACAAGCTGTTCCGCTTTGACATGTCTGAGTATCAGACGCAGGAAAGCCTGAGTCTCCTATTGGGCGGCAAGCTGGGCGAAGTCGGCCTGCTTGGCACCGCGGTTGCCAAATCAACAACTGGCACGCTCCTCTTCGACGAAATCGAAAAAGCACACCCACGCGTCCTTGACGTTTTTCTGCAAGTCTTGGACGCCGCCCGGGTGACGATGGCCAGTCGCGACGTGCTCGACCTCAGTGGCTTTTACATCGTGTTCACATCGAACCTCGGTGCCGCCGAGACTCTCAACCTTGAACATTCATCACTCGCGACGCTGGAGCGCCACATTCTGGCTAAAGCGCAACGATCTCTGCGCCCGGAGCTTTACGCACGCATCACTGAGAAAATCGTCTTCAATCGCCTCGGCTACAACGTCCAACTCGACATTGCGCGGCTCCATATCGAACGCGAACTCGGCCTCCTTCGGCAAGAGGCTTTGACACTGTCGCGGACGAGGCGGTGGTGTCGTTCCTCCTTAAAAAGGGATTTCACCCGCGCCTAGGCGCTCGGCCGTTGCGGGATACCATAGAAAAGCATCTCCGTGGAGCGGTCGCGGATGCGCTGCTCGAAGAAGTGAACATCCATCGCGGGGAATTCGTGGTTTGCGGTGATGAGTTGCTCTTGCGCTCAGTTGAGGTCCATCCAACAGCCGCCGCACGCGTTAGATGAAGATGCGAGTGGGAGCGTCTTTGGTGCAACAAAAACGCGATCTCCTTAAAACTGCATACGAAAGACTCGAACGCCCTTAGATCTGACATTGTAAGATTTTTGTTGACTTACCATTGATTTTTGTCAGCTTGGGCACATGCCTACTGATGGTGCCGACTTCGGACGAATGAAATCCTGCTATGGGAAGGTTTATACTGCTTTGCGCGCGGGAGTTCACGACGCGGATGTCGCGGAACTGGCCGTGCGCGGGGTCGAGCGCGACATTCGGCGCGACGGCGGCGCCTTGGTCTTCGGCCCAGCGGTTCAAGTGGCTGTTCTAATTTCTAGCCAAGCTTCTGCAAATAGCGCCCAGCAACTCGTCCGCAACACTGATGAGCTTGCCCGGCTTTACTCGGAAGATTCGCTTACGCGCTATGTTTTGAGCGCTGTGGAAAAAGTAACTCTCTCGGCGCTCAACGAAGGTGCCTCGTTATCCCCGCAAGGGGCCGCCGAAGGTATCATTGCCCAAATTGCCCGTAGTCGTTGTGAAGGAATGTCTGGCTATGCGACGAGGCACCGGACGCATTCAATTCCCGCTACAGAATCACTCATCAAGTCAGTTTCGAATAAGCTTTTAACCGCGCCATCTCTGGGAGATTTGGCAAGCAGGATGCTGAATGCCAGCACGAAAGGTCTTCCAGCAAAACCGTCCCGCGCTATGCGTATCAATCATTCCGCAGAGGGTTTGAACAATACTTCATTGGAGGGAGGATCCTGAATATGGACGGAACCTTTTTCGGGACTATTGGAAGTTGCCGGAATGCTGCGTCGGAAACCCTCCGCACAAAACGCGGAACGCAGCGGCCTGCATTTCGGTTTCGTTTCTCGGATGACTGGACTTTCAATCGCGAGTCCTCGCCATTGTTCACTATCTCTCAAGACTTTCAAGGACTTGCATTCACCGAAGATTTAGTCGCGCTGGCAAAACAGGCTCATAGACCGCTCTCGTCGCGCGAGGCGGATTTCGCGTGGCTGGCAATCGCGGTCTATTTGGCCGACCGGACGGCGCCGCGAAATCCTTATGGCAATCACGGGCCGGCGTTTTGGCGCCGGAAAATCCATATCACAATCCCGGTGGCCGACCCATTGGCTTGGAAAGCAGTGATGGATCCTTTGATCCAAGCCCTTGAATATTTGACCGAAGACGATTGGAACTTTGAGTTCATCCCAGGCAGAGCCACGTTTTCGGCAGAAAGCCAGGAGCACTTCCGAGGCATGCATGGTCCGCGGGTCGCCTGGACCTCGCTATTCAGCGGAGGCTTGGATTCTCTTGCGGGTGCGCTTTGCTGGCTGCGTTCCAGGTCTGGCATTGGTCTGCTCGTTTCGGGGCAGACCCACCATCGAATTGCTGCAGGGCAGCAGGCGCAGGTGGCCGAACTTCGCAGTCACTTCCCGCAGCGTGTTGAGCACATAGGGGTCGAGTACGGCGTGCCTGACAAACACGGGCTTAACGGATTTGAGTCTAGCCAGCGCACTCGAGCTTTTATCCACACTGCCTTGGGCTCCCTTGCGGCACTAAGGGCCGGTAATGGTCAGCTTTATCTCTTCGAAAATGGTTTTGGGGCCCTGAACCTGCCATGTGACTCGGCGCAGATTGGCAGCCAAAACAGCCGCGGGACGCATCCCGTTTTTCTTCACCGAATGGCTGCGCTGGTCCGCGCAGCTTTTAACCGCCCATTTGTGATCGCCAATCCATTCACGTTTTCCACAAAGGCGCAAATGCTTGCGGCGCCGGGAATGAAGGAGTTCGCCTCGCTGTTTCGCAGTTCATTCTCGTGTGATCGTTTTCCAAACTACCATCATACGGCTCCGCAGTGTGGCTGTTGTGCCTCGTGCCTCGTTCGTCGTCTTGCGTTTCATGGCTCGGGAATTGCGGATGACCTTGCCGGCTACACGCAGGACATTCTTCGACCACGCCGCGCTCTGCATCAGTCCGAATTACTCGCGCTAACGAAGCTAAGCATCCAGGCCAGCGCGCTCACTGAAGCGTTGCGCTCGCCGTCCCCGTGGTCAGCGCTCTGCCTTCGCTGGCCCGATCTCATTCGGACTCAGATTGAATTTGGAAGTGCCGCCTTTCAAGAGATGACCATCGACTTGCTCCGTCGTCATGTGGCTGAGTGGCAGTCATTTGTCTCTCCACTCGGAGATTCAGCACTCGCGCTCGCAGCCTGACTCCATGGACTCCGAACTGCTTAATAGCCTCGACCAACGCCAGCTCGGCGAGCGTCTAAAAAACGCCCGTAAAGCACGCGGCCTCACGCAAGAGAACGTGGCGACCAAGCTCTGTGTCCTTCGAACGACCCTTGTCGCCATCGAAAAGGGCGAGCGTCGCGTGACACCAAGCGAACTCATCGAAATGGCAAAGATGTATGGCACGCCGGTGAGCGAGTTTGTTTCAAGACGCGCGAATAAGGAGCCTTTCGTCCCGCAGTTTCGACTCCCCTCCGGCCATGAGAGCGTGGCAGAGAACGAATTAATCGCCGCGGCGATGGAGCTCGAAAGCCTCGCGCGCGATTACGTGGAGCTGGAAGAAATCAACGACAGTATCCGACGGCTGAATTTTCCTCTGATCTATTCTCTCGATGTCCCTGGTGTCACTCCCGATCAGCGCGGTGAGGAAGTGGCTGCCGAGGAGCGCACGCGGCTCGGGCTTGGCGACGGCCCCGTTGCGGATCTACGCTCGTTGCTCGAAGCGGCTGTCGGCGTCCGCATCTTCTATCTCGATTTGCCAGCCAAAGTCGGGGGCCTTTTTGCCTGCAACGACGAACTCGGCGCGTGCATGGCCATTAACCGAAAACACCCGTCAACGCGTGGGAACTGGTCACTGGCGCATGAATGCGGCCACTTCCTCACCACGCGCTATCTCGCCGACGTGAGCTTTACTCACGACCACTGGGGCAAACTTGCGGCGGAGAGATTTGCGGATTCGTTCGCAAGAAATTTTCTAATGCCGCGTACGGGTGTCACGCGTCGACTTTCCGAAATGGCAAAGGCCCACGGCAAAGGAGTAACCATAGGCGATGTGATGTCTCTCGCTCATCTCTATGGGGTTTCTGCCGAAGCGATGTTCCGCCGACTGGAGGAACTTAAACGACTGGCGTTCGGAACGTGGGACAAGCTTGTCGAAAAGCACGGCTTTAAGCCAGAGCAAGCCCGCGCCGCGCTCGGGCTACGAGTCAGTCCGCGCGCGCCAATGCTTCCCTTGCGTTATCGGGTACTAGCCCAATGTGCCTTCGATTACCGCGAACGACTGACTGAAGGACAGCTCTCCCGGAAGCTCCGGACCGACCGTGTGTCTGCCCGGCTTGAACTGGAATCACTTCGGCTGCTGGCTGACGACGCGGGAACCACCTCCAGTGTGGAGTTCGCTCCGGTGGAACTGGACGCCTCGGAATTAGTCTCTTCCTAAGCAGATGCATGAAGCTGCTGCTCAATGATGCCTCTGTCCTGCTGAATTTGCTCGCGGCGGACTGCCTTGCCGAGATCTCGGCTGCGCTCAATTGGCAGTTCGCCATCTGCCCACTCGTTCGCGATGAAGTTAAGAAACTTCGCGACGCGTCCACGGGCGAGATGGTATCAGTGGACATCGGACCCTTAATCAAATCGGGCGTGCTGCAAATCGTGGAGCTCTCGGGTGATGACGAGCAGGCTCTCTACGTGGAACAATCCATCGTGGTGGATGATGGGGAAGCAATGTCGATTGCGATCGCTACGAGCCGTAAACTGGAATTAGCCATCGACGACAAGCAGGCTAGCAATCATGCACGCCGCACCTTCCCGGGCCTTCGGCTCTGGACGACTCCTGAGATCATTAAGCTCTGGGCCGACAGCGCCGCTTTGTCGCCAAAGCGCCTCCGTCAGGTGTTTGCCTCGATAGAAGGTCGCGCTCGCTATTCCCTTCCAACTTTGCACCCGCTGGCCGGTTGGTGGAAAGCCGCCGGACAGATTTGATTTGTGCGAGTTTCGATTGTTCGGGTTTGTAGGGCACCACTCTCCTCTGGTTGTTCGCCTACATTTCTCGCCGCCTGGCTCTTTGTGATGTCGAGGGCTTCGACGATCTCCTGTTGGCGCTTCGCGGCCGCGGTAAGCTTCTCTTGATGCTCAAAGGGATGGTCGAGTTGATGGGTGAGATCCTCGGCCTGTTTGCGACTCTGCTTGAGGTAGCTCTCACGTTCGAGGAGACGATCGGCCATGCTGTCCAGCACATGCTCGATGGAGGAGATAGAGCCGGTGGGGCTGTCGCTGATGTTGACTTTGTATTCACCCTTGCCGTGGAACAAGAGATTGGCGCGTTCATCGAAACGGTGCAGCGAGAAGGAGAAGCCCCCGATTTTTCCAATCGCCTTCGTGGATTGGAAAGGCTTCATCGCGGCGGCGAGGAAGACGAGGGCGCGCCCGGCTTTGACGCGGTCGGTGAAGGTTTCGTCCTGAAACGTCATCGAGAAGTTGTCACCGCGGGTGGTGGTGCGAGTGCGCAGGTCCTCGCGGATGCCGGCGATCTCGCGCTCACACCGTTGGATGTTATCGCCTAGCCCTTTCAGCCGGTAGCGCATCTGGTAGAGGCTTTCGGCGTGCTGTCTCTTGAGGCGAGTGAGACGCATGACTTCGGCATCGACGTGCGCTTTCTCGATGACGAGCGGATTGCCGGAGGCAATGGCTTTTACTTCGGCGTAGGTGAGCGCGGCGGCGTCCACGTCTTCGGCGCGGCGCATGGTGGCGTCGCCGGTAATCACTTGGGCGATGAAACGGCATTTTGTCTCCAGCGTCTGCCACATGTAGGCGTCGAAGCTGCCCTCGGTGACGTACCTGAAAACCTTGACGTATTCGTTGGTGTTGCCCTGGCGCAGGATGCGACCGTCGCGTTGCTCGATGTCTGAGGGGCGCCAAGGCGCGTCGAGGTGGTGCAAGGCCACAAGGCGACGCTGTACATTTGTGCCTTCACCCATCTTGGGTGTGCTTCCCAGCAGGATGCGAATCTTGCCTTCCCGCACCGATTTGAAGAGGGACGCCTTCGCGGTATCTTCATCGTGGTCCTGGATGAAGGCGATTTCCGCTGACGGCACCCCTCGGCTCAATAGCTTGCTGCGAACATCTTCGTAAACCGAAAACGCCCGACTACCAGGCTGCGGAGTTGAAAGGTCGCAAAACACTAATTGCGTTCCCCGCTGCTCTACTGAATCCGACCATGCTTTATGAATCTGCTCCACGGCGAGGTTCACCTTGCTGTCGGGGCATTCGCGCACAAACGGCAACACGAGCCGCAGGTCGAGGGCAGCTTGGCGACCTTCCGTGGTAACCTTGAGCATGTTGTCCTCCCGCGGATCAACTTTCCCGTTCTTGATCCTTTCCACTCGCGCCACCAGTTGCTCGACGAAGCGCTTTAGCTCCGGCGTGGCTGGCGCGCTGATCGTAATCGGCCCGCCCTGTTCCAGCTTGGGAATTGGCAGCTTGAGCATTTCTGCGGTCTGCACGTCCGCCACTTGACGGAACTGGAGCATTAATTCCGGGACGTTAACAAACCGGGCAAACCGACTTTGCAGCCGGTACCCGGCGCCGTCGGGGTTTAACTCCATCGCAGTCACCGTTTCGCCGAATGTTCCCGCCCAAGAGTCAAAGTGCTGAAGTCGGTTGCGACGAAGCGTGTTCATTTGCAGATACCGCTGCATCGTAAACATCTCGGCCATCGTGTTTGAAATCGGAGTGCCGGTCGCGAAGACCACGCCGCCTCCACGATTCCGTGACTGCACGTGCTGCACCTTGAGAAATAAATCGAAGGCGCGTTCAGACGCTGTTTGCGGCAAGCCAGCAATGCGGGTCATCTTCGTCACGTAGAACAGGTTCTTGAACTTATGCGCCTCGTCGATGAAAAGCCGGTCGATGCCGAGTTCTTCGAAAGTGAGCGTATTATCTTTCTTCTCGTCTGCGGAAAGTGATTGGAGCTTTATCTCCAGACGACGCTTCACCTTCTCCAATTCCTTCACGAGGCGGGTTCCGCGGTCACTCTTCTGATCGAGGATCGCCAATTCTACCTCCCGGATCTGCTCGTCGATAAAGCTTCGCCGTGTCTCTACGGAGAGGGGAATCTTTTCAAAACTCGAATGGGTGACAATGACCGCGTTCCAGTTGCCGGTGGCAATGCGGCTAAAGAGACGGGCGCGCCGCGTTGCCTCGAAATCCTCTTTGCCTGCAACCAGAATGTTCGCCGTTGGATACAGCGTCAGCAATTCTGACGAAAACTGTCCCAACATATGGTTTGGCACGACGAACATCGGTTTTTTCGCAAGGCCAAGGCGTGTTAGCTCAATGCCCGCCGCGACCATCGTGTAGGTCTTTCCAGCGCCAACGGCGTGCGCGAGCAGCGCGTTGTCGCTCTGGATGATCCGCCAAACGGCATCCTTTTGGTGCGCGCGGAGGGCAACGGATTCGCTGCTTCCCGGAAGCTGCAGGTGTGAGCCGTTGAAGACGCGTAGCCGGACCGAGTTAAACTCGTCATTGTACTTGCGGCAAAGGCGTTCTCGCCGTCCATCATCCTCCCAGATCCACTCTTTGAAGCGTTCCTTGATCTTCTCCATCTTGTCACGCGCTCCTTCCGTCTCCGTGGGACTGACTACGCTGGTCTTTGTACGTGCATCATTGTCGTAAACAGTCGGGGTCTTGAGGTTCAGGGCATCCTGGATCAGCTCCAGCGCGGTGTAACGACTGGTTCCCCATTCCGTCGTATTCGCTACGGTTGCCCGAGCGTTGTAATCGCCTTTCACGAACCACGTCCCGACAACTGCCGAATGAGAGACGCTCACGCCATCCGCGCCAAGGATCGCTCGTGCGAACGCTTCGACATCACTTGTCGGAACCCATGCAGCGCCCAACCGGGCGTCAATCTCGGAAGCGACAAGGTCGGCCGGCTGCACCGCTTCGAGTGCAGCCACGTTGCCGAAGTAGCTCGCGTCCTGCTCGGCGGCGGTGCGCGCTTGCTCCAGCTTCACGCGCACGTCGCCAGAGAGGTATTGGTCATCCGTCTCCCACTGCTCCGTCTGCGGGTTCCGATACAGCAAGCCGGCCAACTCCGGCAGGAACTCCTCCGGCCCGCGACGCAAGAGCGCTTCCATCCGGGGCAAGTCGACACGGCCGGTTTCATTTAGAACCATCACTAACGCATCCTTTGGCGTCTCTGCGGCCCGGGGAGGTTGCGCCCGCTGAATCGTTCTTTCGCGGAAGATGGCGGTCTTTTCGGCCCGCTTGGTCTCCTCGTTGTAATCCTCCAAAGAGCACAGGAGCGGATAGTCAGGGTCCGCTCGAAAGGCGCGACGGTTCGCGCTGTCATTTACCGCGCCAAAGCGGAGGAAAAAACTGTCATAACGTAGATTGAGCTGTCGGCGAGCGTCTGCGATTGCCTCGCCGCTTTCTTCCTGGAGCTGAGTGCGCAAGACCTCCCGTACCGCGTCGCGGACTTTGATTAGTCCCCGAATGCGACGCTCGGTCTCCTCGGGCATCTTTGCCAAAGGCGTGAGCACAGCGCCGGTGCGGACGGCGAGCACTCCATTGTGAAAGGTGAAGGCGTTCTCCTTCACAAGGTCCGGCGCGAGGATCGGCTGAGCTTGCGGCACGTGGACAATGCTCGATCGTAGATCCCGGTAGATCCCTTCGGGCAAGTTCGTGTTCGCCTCCCGCAACGCTGCCGCCAAGTCGCGCCCGTCGGGCACAAGCGCCGC
This sequence comes from uncultured Chthoniobacterales bacterium, assembly GCA_964249195.1. Lineage (GTDB taxonomy): Bacteria > Verrucomicrobiota > Verrucomicrobiia > Chthoniobacterales > SZAS-18 > CAXUAZ01. The sequence continues at coordinate 22,216 of CAXUAZ010000007.1, read as the reverse complement.
CTCGTTCTGCCGATACATCGTGCCGGCGGCCGCCATCGTCCCGAGCATCATGTGCGGATTCGACGCGAAGTATTCGTTAATCTGAAATGCGACACCATCCGCGTTCCGGTGCTCCCGCAATTTCTGCCAAGCAACGCCAGAGGTTTTTTCCCCTTCGGCCAGCTTGTAAAGAAAGATGATGTCGGTCGTGACTTCGGTGTTGGCGTTCTCCTTAAAGGCCGTATTCGGCAAACGAATCGCTCCGAGAAAATTCGTTTTGTCCGCCAGATAGTTCCGCAAGCCTGAATTAGCCTTGTCGAGCGTACCCTTCGACGTGACGAACACCATCAGCCCGCCCGGTCGAATTTGCTCAAGCCCCTTGGCGCAGAAATAGTCATGGATGAGGAAATTGCGGTCGTCGAATTGTGGATCGCGGACCTTGTAGTCGCCGAAAGGCACGTTTGAGATCGCCAGATCAAACGAGCCCTCGACCAGCCTCGCCGTCTCGAACCCCTGCGTCCGGATATCCGCGTCGGGGTACAACTGCCGCGCGATGCGAGCGGTCAGCGGATCAAGCTCAATGCCGGTCAGCCGCGAGTTGGCCGCCATTTCCGCTGGCATCAACCCGAAGAAATGCCCGATGCCGAGCGCAGGCTCCAGCACGCGTCCGCCGGTGAAGCCGAGCCGCTCCACCGCTTCATAGATGCCCGCGATGACAGTAGGCGACGTGTAATGCGCATTCAGGGTCGACGCCCGGGCCGCCTCGTATTCCACAGGCGTGAGCAACGTTTCCAAGCGGTCGCGTTCGGGCTGCCAATCCTCTGGCCCGAAGCGGGCAAACACTTGCGGGATGCCGCCCCAGCCAACATATCTCACGAGCAGCCTCCGCTCGTCTTCAGTGGGTGCCCTGCCAGCGGCTTCGAGCGCTTGCGAAAGCTCGATAGCCGCGAAGTTATCCCTCGCCTTCTGTCGCAGCGAACCGGTCCCGAGCCGGTCCTGCGCGCTGATTCGATAATTCCTGGCGTTTAGACGTTCGGATTCTCGGGCGGCAGGAGAATATACTTCTCCCGGATCAATTCCCACGCCGATGCTTGCGCCTGGCCCGGCGTCATCATCTGCTCCCGCTCCATTTTTCGCGTGAGCGCTTCCATTTCGTCCAGAGTAATCTCCTGCGCTTCCCAAAGCGCTTCCTCCAGTCGTCCTTCCACTTCGAGTTTCCGGCACATCCGCGGGCAGAACTCCCACCAATGGCGTTGAGCCATCAGACCGTAGGCGCTCAGTGATTTGTCGCTCATAGCTAAATTCCTCTCCAAGGCCGAACAGCGAGAGCTGTCGGTCGATGATTTGACCGTTGCGCTTTAGCATACGGCCGTCAAATCCGGCGTTGCCGCCTCTGCGTTATGCATTGCGCCACTGTCTCGCCGTTTCCGAAGATGTCGGCTCCCACTCAGGCGCAACCCAGCTACCGTGTATCACCTGATTCGGATCACCGCGCAGCGAGGCGCTTTTCGAGTGCATCTTGGTCACGCTCATACCGCTGCCTCCGGCGATGAGGTCGGCTCGAATCTGATAATGAAAATGTCCTCGACGAAATGGCCGCGTAGCCTTTCTCTCTGCGCTCCGCCAACGCGCGCCAACGGGAACCGGTTGATTGACGCCCCGGGGATTGGTGATGCACGTGAACTGCTCGATTTGGACAATGAACATATTGAGCGTTCTTGAGGAGGCACATGCGCGTCACTGAGCAGATTGTCTGTACATCGACAGCGAGGCAGGATTATCGCCACGCGGCCTAGGATTCAGCGCGCGTCGTCTGGGAGTTGAGATGGAATTATTACAAAAGCGTAACGCGCCAGAGACGCCGTTCGACGCTTCCGTGGGTCGATGCGTCAGCTTAGCCGTAGGTTCTCGAAAATTCTCACGAAAGCCAACAGTCCGGATCTGTTGCTGCTCATTAATCTCCTGATGTGCGTCATTGGAGTTTGGAGCTTTGCCCTTATTGCCAGTGAAATGCAGGAGGGAGAGACTCAAGCCTTCGACGCTTGGGCGGTGAAGGCGCTGCGTCAACCGGGAAACCTCGCTCAACCCGTTGGTCCGGGTTGGCTCGTCGAGGTAGCGCGCGACATCACATCCTTTGGCGGGGGCGCCCTGCTGATCATTTTGAGCAGCATCGTGGTCGGGTTTCTTTGTCTGAAGCGCAATTTTCGCGCGGCGGCATTCCTCTTTGCCGTGTTGATCGGAGGCACGCTGCTCGACGTATCGCTCAAGCTGTGGTTCGCCCGACCGCGTCCCACCCTGGTGCCGCGTCTGACTTCATTCAGCTCGGACAGCTTCCCAAGTGGACACTCGATGCTGTCGACGATTGCCTACTTGTCCATCGGGGTCGTGCTGGCTCGCATGATGGAGGGGCGCAACGCGAAGATCTACTTTCTTGCCGTGGGCGCTGGCATTGCTTTCGCAGTGGGTCTGAGCCGCATCTACCTCGGCGTGCACTACCCCACCGATGTGCTTGCCGGCTGGCTCGCTGGATTAACCTGGGCCATCGTCTGCAATCTTGCAGCGCAGCATCTGCAGCGACGCAGAGACGTGGAACCGCCCAATGTCGAGCAGCCTCGAAATAACTAGCCCGGGTTGAGCGCGATCACGATGGCGCCAGCCGGGATGAGCCTGCCGCCAACACACTGATGCCACGATAGCTTCTCGCCAAGAAATAATGCCGCCAACATGATGACGAACACGACGCTAAGCTTGTCCACCGGCGCCACTTGCGAAGCCTGCCCGAGTTGCAGCGCGCGGAAATAACAGAGCCAGGAGAGACCCGTCGCCAGACCGGACAGGACGAGGAACAACCAGGTGCGCGCTCCCAGCGCGGAGAAGCCGCGGCGTTCACCCGTGATCCACACCAGCCCGTTCCCGAAACACAGGATCACCGCGGTGCGCACCACCGTGGCTAGGTTGGAACTCACTCCTGTGACACCAACCTTCGCCAGCAACGCAGTTAGCGCGGCGAAGAACGCCGATGCCAATGCCCAAAGCCTCCAGTCTGTCTGCACGTTCGAAGTATAGCGCGATCCTACCTGGGGGCAGCGCTTAAAAAAATGACCGGCTGATTACCAGCGCATGACAGTTTGGACACTCCTCGCAATTCGCTTGTCCGCGCCTCATCTGATGGCTGACAACGCATCGCATGAAACGAGCATCTTCGTCCTATTCACTGTTTCCACATTGCCTCCTGTTTTGCTTGCTCGCATTTGCCGCTTTCCCCGCACGAGCGGACTTGGTGCTTGAAACAGAGACTGCTGAGCTTGGAAAAAAGGGGACGCTGGGGTTAAGCGTTGGCGTTCAGGTGGAACGTGAAAAAGATGGCACGAAAACGGTCTTCACCCTTAACCAATTTGAGTATGCCCTCACGGATCGAGCAGAGATCCTTATCGAGCCGTTCTTCCATGAATGGGTCAATCCCGCGGACGGCAAGAGCTTTGAGGGGATGGGTGACCTGGAGATCACCCCTTCTTACATGGTGGTGCTCGAAAAGGGTTACCTGCCGGCTGTGGTGCTCGCCTTTAAGCTGAAGGTTCCTACCGCAAAAAACTTCGATATCGGAACCGGCGAGTACGACTACCTGCCTTATATCATCCTCGGCAAGACCTTCGGCCCGTGGGTTCTCAACGCCAACTTCGGTTACAACTTTATTACCTCGCCCAGAGGGCAGTCCTTGAACAACCAATTCATCTACGACATCTCGGCCGAGTACGAGATCACGCCAAGCTGGAGCGTATATGGTGAAATCTTCGCCAACACTTCGCCGCAGTCCGGTGCCCGCGGCACCTTTTCGGGCGCAGTCGCCACCGAGTACCGCTTCACCAAACATTTTAACGCCTTCATCAGCATCGGCTACGACACCGATCGCCTTTTCAACGTCCGCCCCGGCCTGAACTACGACTTCTAAGCCCGGCAGAACATGAACAAACTGTCATCGACGGCCCCCTTGCATTGAACCGCCCCACGGCGGAGGTCGGGAGCATGTTCATGCATTCGTGTTCCTTTGCTAGTCTGTCGGTATTTTGCCTCGCTGCCATCAGCGCCTCCGGGCAGTTGCCAAAAGGTCCTGGTTATCACTTGGAATCGACCTGGAAAATTGGCGGCGCCGGCGGCTGGGATTACCTGAACGTCGACCATGACGCTCACCGTCTCTACCTCACACGCGGGGATCGCGTGGAGGTCATCGACACCGATAAGGGCGTCGTGATCGGTGACATCTCCGGCCTTGATGGCGGGCACGGCGTTGCGCTCGCGCCGGAAGCCGACCGCGGGTTTGCCACCAGCGGGAAAACGGGCACGGTGCTGGTGTTCGATCTCGCCACGCTCAAGGCGGTCGGCGTTCCAATCGCCGTCGGCAAAAAGCCGGACGCCATCATCTACGATCCCGCCAGCAAACACGTCTTCGCCTTTAATGGCGACAGCGGCGATGCCAGCGTGATCGACCCTGCCAAGGCTGCCGTTGTCGCGACCATTCCGCTCGGCGGCGCGCCGGAGTTCGCCGCGGCGGACGGCAAGGGAACGCTCTACGTCAACCTGGAAGACAAGAGCGAAACCGTGACAGTCGACACCACGAAGAACACCATCACCCACCGCGCGTCCGTTGCACCGGGCGAGTCGCCGTCCGGCCTTGCGCTCGACGCCGGAAAGGGGCGGCTCTTCGCCGGTTGCCACAACGAGCAAGTGAGCGTCGTGGACGCCGCGGCAGGCAAGGTTGTTGCATCCCCGAAGATCGGCAAAGGCGTGGACGCCTGCGCGTTTGACCCAGAGACCGGCTACGCCTTCGCCTCCTGCAGCGACGGTACGCTGACGGTTATCGAGGAGAACTCTGACCAGCCCGGCGACTACCGCGTCGCCCAGACCGTCACCACGCAAAAGGGCGCGCGCACCATGGCGCTCGACCCGAAGTCGCACGCCGTCTACCTCGCCGCCGCCGACTTCGAGCCGGAGGTGCCAACCGCCCCCGGCGAACACCGCAAACGGCCCAACATGCTCCCGGGCAGCTTCGTTATCCTGAAGTTCGTGCGCTAGGCGCATTCTGCGGCGACACTAGTTTGTGATGCGCGTCCTGGTGGTCGAGGATGACCCGAAGATTGCCGCGAACCTCGCGGACGGTCTCCGGCACGAGGGGCACGCCGCCGAGATCGCCGCCGATGGGGCGATCGGCCTCTCTATGGCAACGGGGGCCGCGCCGCCGTTCCAAGTCGTGGTGCTCGACGTCATGCTCCCGCGCATGGACGGCTTTGCGTTGCTCAAGGCCATGCGGGAAAAGGGCGTCACCGCTCCGGTCTTGATGCTCAGCGCCCTCGACGCCGTGGACGACCGGGTGCGCGGCCTGCGCGCCGGGGCGGACGACTACCTGGTGAAGCCGTACGCGTTTGACGAACTCGTCGCCCGCCTGCTCGTCCTCTTCCGGCGCTCTGGGTTCGCGGCAGCCGAGCCGACCCAATTAACGGTCGCCGATCTCACCGTCGATCGATTGGAGCGGCGCGTGCGCCGGGGCGGTGCGGATATCGAGCTACAGCCCAAGGAATTTGCCCTGCTGGAGTACCTTCTCCGCAACGCCGGCCGCGCGCTCACCAAGCCGATGATCCTGGAGCACGTGTGGCATTGGAACTTCGATCCGCGCACGAACGTCGTGGATGTCCTCGTTTTCCGCCTGCGCAACAAGATCGACCGCGACTTCTCGCCCAAGCTCATCCACACTGTTCGCGGCGTTGGCTATGCTCTCCGGGCCGATTAAACGCTTTGGTTCATCGCTGGGATTGCGGATCAGTGCCTGGTACGCGCTCGGGGTGGTTGTCAGCTTCTTGATCGTGGGCCTGTTCGCGCGCTGGATCATCACCGACGCCGACCGCCGCGCCGCCCGCAAGGAGATCCGCCAGGAGTTCGAACAGGACGCCGCCCGCTGCCGCGAAGCCGGCAGCGAGACTTTTCGCGCCGAGACCGAGCGTGCATCCGCCGACGCCGAGACGACTCTCCTGCGCCTCTCGGACGCCGCCGGGCGCACGACACTGTTTGTGGCGCCGCTGGGGGTCGGCAGAGGGGAGGGACTTTGGGTGGATCACGCGCTGAGCGCCGCGCGCGAGCGTGGCTGGCGGCAGGTCGAGTCGAAGGACGGCGAATCCACCTGGCAGGTCTACGCCGAGCCGATGCCCGATGGCCAATGGCTCCAGGTGGCCAAGAGCGACGAGCGCGCCGCGGAATTGCGCGAGCGACTCGGCAACGCGCTGCTGCCGGTGTCGGCGCTGGTCGTCATTCTGGCGCTGGCGGGGGCGACGTTTGTCACGTCCCGAGCGTTGCGGCCGGTGCGCCGGATGGTCAATGCCTCTCGGGCGGTGATCAACTCGGGCGACATGACCGCCCGGGTTCCCGCGCGCACCAGCGGCGGTCACGAACTCGACGAGCTTAACGGCCTCTTCAACCGGATGCTCGTCCGCAACGAAAACCTCATCCGCGGCATGCGCGAGGCCCTCGACAACGTCGCGCACGATCTGCGCACGCCGCTCACGCGGTTGCGGTCCGCGGCCGAGTCGTCCTTGCGCGACGAGACGGCGACCGCCGAGTCGCGCGGCGAGGCGCTCGCCGATGCAATCGAGGAGTCCGACCGCGTGCTGGCGACGTTGCGCACGCTCATGGATATCTCCGAGGCCGAGACCGGCGCGATGAAGCTCCATTGGCAACGGGTTGAACTCGGCGCCCTTGCCGCCGCCGCCGCCGACTTGTACGAATATCTTGCCGAGGCGCGCGGCGTGACCCTGCACACAGATGTGCCGCTCGGCCTCGGGGTGAACGGCGACCCGGTGCGATTGCAACAGATCGTGTCCAACCTGGTGGACAACGCGATCAAATACAGCGCTGGCGGCGAGGTTTGGATTACCGCCGCTGCCGCCGTTTTCGACGGCGGCGGCTGGACCCGCCTCTCGGTGCGCGACAGTGGGACGGGCATCCCGGCCAACGAGTTGCCGCGCATCTGGGAGCGCCTCTTTCGCGGCGAACGCAGCCGCACCGAGCGGGGCAGCGGCCTGGGCCTGAGCCTGGTCAAAGCCATTGCCAAAGCGCACGGCGGCTGGGCGGAGGCGGCGAGCGAACTCGGCAAAGGCTCGACTTTTATGGTGTTTCTTCCCGCGGCAGAGCATGACCTCGCCTCTGGCGTCTCGATATGACCGAACTGTCATTAGTCAACTCCGAGGCGTAGCGATAATATTGCCTCTATGAAAGCACTGAAGTTCCCATTCCTGCTAGTATTAGGCTCCGTTGCCCTCGCCGTTTCGCCAGCGCTGGCCAAGGACAAGCCGGTTGACCCAAAGCTTGCCGCCAAGGCCAAGCTTACCCGGGCTGAAGCCGAGGCGATCGCGCTCAAGGCCGTGCCGAACGCAAAGGTCAAAGAAGCCGAGATCGAAGACGAGGATGGCAGCCTGCGCTGGTCGTTTGACCTCACGGTAGCCGGCTCTAAAGACATTACCGAAGTCGGCGTGGACGCGGTGACCGGCAAGGTCGTCGAAAACAAGGTCGAGTCGAAGAAAGACGAGGCCAAGGAAAAGGACGACGACGAGAAGGCCGAGAAACATTGATCGCTCGGTTCTTCCTTCGCCCTGGAGCGTGTGCGCTCGTTGGTTTGCTGGCGAGCGGTTGCGCCGTTTATCACCGTGACCCTCTCACCTCCGATCGCGTAAACGCCGGGTTGCGTCCGCCCTCGCGAGGCGAGGTGCGGATGGAGGCGGCCAAGTTGCAACACCCGCTGCTGCCGACCGTCGCCTTCCTCCCGCAGGACGACGGCTTGACGCCGGACCAGGCGGCCGTGTTTGCCGTCATTGCCAACCCGAAGCTGCGCAGCGTGCGCGATGCACGCGGGTTGGCGCGGGCGCAGGTGATCCAAGCTGGCATTTTGCCCAATCCGCAGATGTCTCCGGCGCTCGACCTGCCGTCCGGCAACTCCGTGCCCGGGGTGCGGATCGCATACGGGCTGAACATCAATTGGGAGGTGACGTCAATTTTTGCGCGCGCGGCGAAGATCGAGGCGGCCAAGGCCAAGGCGGCGTCGGTGGATCTCTCCGTTGCGTGGCAGGAATGGCAGGCGGCGCAGGCCGCGAAGCTGGCTGTGTATCAGTTGGCGTCGTTGCGAAAACAGATCGCGTTGACCTGTGAGATCGAAGGCAGCATGGCGCAAAACGCGAAGCTCCTCAGCGAGGCCGTCGCACGCCACGACAAGACCGAGACCGATCTCGCCCCCGCGCAAGCCGCCTTCCAGCAGGCGCAGAGCGACCGCTTACTGCTCGAACAACAGGAAACCGACGCGCGGCTTTTGCTCAACCAGACGCTCGGGCTGCCGCCTTCGGCGGTCGTGAAGTTGCGCGCGAATCTGCGTTTCCCGTCGCCCGCCGACGCCCTGCGCGTGGCTGGCCGCAACCTTCTGCCGGGCCTCGAAGAACGCCGGCTGGATATCGTCGCACTGAAGCTCGGGTACGATAGCCAGGAGGCGACCCTTCGCGGCGCCGTACGAGCCCAGTTCCCTAAAATCACGCTCGGCGTCACCCGCGCGAACGACAACGGCAACCTGCGCAGCCTCGGGCCGAATGCCGTTTTCGACCTGCCGTTCTTCGATCGCAACCAGGGCAACATCGCGATCGAGAAAGCGACGCGCGAACAACTCTTCGACGACTACACCGGCCGCGTGTACGACGCCCGCGCCGAGCTCGCCAAGGCGAGCGCCGACTTGCGGTTCATCGCCCAACGCGCCGAGTCCGCGCGGGCGGCGCTCCCCGCCTTGGAAAAGGTCTCGACAAGCTACGAAAGCGAACTCGGCGAAGGCCATGTGGACGCGCTCGTCTCCTACGGCGCGCGGCAATCGCTCGGCGCCAAGAAGCTCGAAGCAGAAAAACTGCGCGCCGACATGGTGGCGGGGATCATCGCCCTGGAACTGGCTGCCGGCGAGCCCGCGTTGACAGGCGGCGGCGGCGAATAATTTATGACGAACGAGAAACAACGCCCCTGGTTGGGCTGGATGATCGGCGGGACGCTGCTCTTGCTCCTCGGCGGGTTAATCGGCTGGCGCGGATTTTTTGCCAAAGGAGGCGAGGAGGATGCTGGCGGTGAAAAGGAAGCCGTGACCGCGCAGGTGAAGGTCGCGCCGCTGACCCGCGGAACGATCGAGCGCACGCTGACCGCGTACGGCGCCGCAATCACCGCGCCGGGCGGGGCGCGCAGCTTAAGTTTCCCATTTGAGTGCCGCGTGGTGTCGGTGCAGGCGAACGTCGGACAGATGGCGGCGGCTGGCGACGCGCTATTGCAGATCGAGCCGAGCGCCGACGCGCGCCTCGCGCTCGACTCCGCTCTAGGCGCCCGCGACGCCGCCGACCGCGCTCTCAAGGACACACAGGACCGCCTCAAGGCGCGTCTAGCGACGAACCAGGATCTCGCAACCGCCGAGGCCGCGGCGCGGGATGCGCGGTTGAAGTTCGAAAGTCTGCAAGACCGCGGCCCCGGCGCCGATGGCGTAGTGCGCGCGCCGGCGGCGGGCGTCGTGACGAAGATCGCCGCGCAGCCAGGGGCGGTCGTTGCGGCGGGGGCGTCGCTCCTGGAAATCGCGGTGGAAAATCGGCTCGAAGCGCGGCTTGGCATCGCGCCCCCGGATGCGGCTCAGGTACAATCGGGCCAGAGCGTCCATTTGTTTCCCGTTGGCGGGAAAGCGGATGCCGAGCCGTTGGGCGGGACCGTGCGGGTAGTCGGCCGGAGCATCGATCCCACGACGCGCATGGTGGATGCGTTTGTTGCTTTGGACGCCGCCGAGGCGCCGATGCTCATCGGCACGTACCTGCGGGCGGAGATCGTGACCGAGAAGAAGGAGGCTCTGCTCGCCCCGCGGACCGCAGTGCTGCCGACGGAGGAATCGACGCAGGAGATGTTCACCGTGGAGAAGGACAAGGCCGTCAAACACGAGGTGAAGACGGGCATCGACGACGGCAAGAACGTCGAACTCACCGCCGGCTCCGAGAAGCTCAAGGAGGGTGCGAGCGTTGTCACGGAGGGCAATTCCGAATTGCAAGACGGCATGGGCGTCGAGATCGAGAAGCCCGAGGCCAAGGGTAAAGCCGACGCGCCATGACGACTCGTTTCGGCCAGTGGGCCAAGGGGCATCGCCGCTCCATCCTTTTCCTGCTCGCGCTGCTCGTCGCGGCGGGGTTGTACAACGCGTTTCGACTCCCGGTTGCGTTATTCCCGCACGTCGACTTCCCACGCATCGCGGTCAACTTCGACGCCGGCGATCGGCCGGTCGAGCGCATGGAGCGCGAGGTCACCCGGCCCGTGGAAAACGCGGTGCGCGCCGTGCCAGGGGTGCGCCACGTGCGCTCCACCACCAGCCGCGGGTCGGCCGAGCTGTCGCTGAGTTTTGACTGGGGGGTGGATATGGTCTCGGCCCTCCTCCAAACCGAGAGCGCGATCAACAAAGTCCTGCCAACCCTGCCGCCGGGCAGCCGCTTCGACGCGCGCCGCATGGACCCGACCGTCTTCCCGGTGCTCGGCTATAGCTTGACCTCCGACTCCGTTTCGCAAGTCGCCCTGCGCGACCTCGCCACCATTCAACTGAGCCCGCTGCTCTCGACTGTCGACGGGGTCGCGCGCGTGGAGGTCCAGGGCGGGTCGGTGGAGGAGGTGCGCGTCACGACCGACCCGGCGCGACTGGCTGCGTACGGGTTGACGGTGTCCGATCTTTCCAAGGCGCTCCTGGGGGCCAACGTGCTCACGGCCGTCGGGCGGCTGGAGGATCACAACAAGCTCTACCTCCTGTTGACCAGCACCCGCCTGAGCGACCTAGGCGCAGTCCGCGACACGATCGTGCGGGTGGGGGAAAACGGCGTTGTGCGCGTGTCGGACGTAGCGGAAGTGACCAACGGAACCGCGCCGGGTTACACGCGGGTCACGGCCGACGGACACTCGGCCGTATTGCTCGGCATCCACCAGCAACCGACCGGCAACACGGTGCAGATTGCCAGGGACATCCAGGCCAAGCTCGATGCCTACCAGTCGCACCTGCCCAAGGGCGTCACGGTCTCCAACTGGTATAACCAGAGCCACCTCATCGTGGACAGCGCCACCAGCGTGCGCGACGCGGTCTTTATCGGCGTCATCCTGGCGGCGGCGGTATTGCTGCTGTTCCTGCGCAATTGGAAGGTGACGCTCATTGCGGTGATCTGCGTGCCGGCGGTGTTGGCGGCGACGACGCTGCTTCTCGGCGTGCTCGGTCTGAGCTTCAACATCATGACCTTGGGCGGCATGGCTGCGGCCGTCGGCCTCATCATTGACGACGCCATCAGCATGACCGAGCACATCGTGCGCCGTTTGCGCGAACGCGATGGGCGCCCGACCTCGGGTTCGCGCGTGCTGGCGGCCGCGTCGGAATTCGCCGCGCCGCTGACGGCGTCCTCGCTCTCGACGGTCGTCATCTTCGCGCCGCTCGCGTTCTTGACCGGAGTGACTGGCGCGTTCTTCAAGGCCCTCTCGCTGACGATGGCCGCGAGTCTCGTCATCTCCTACATCGTCGCGCTGCTGGCTGTACCGGTGCTGGCGGATATGCTGCTCAGCGAACGCGACGCTGAGCAGGATGACACCGGCCGTTTCACCGCGTGGCTGAACCACACGTACGACCGCGCAATGGAATTTTGCTTCGGGCGACGCTGGCTGGTGATGCTCAGCCTCGTGCCGCTGTTCCTGATCGGCTGGTTTGCCTACGGTAAGCTTGCCACCGGTTTTATGCCGAGCATGGACGAGGGCGGGTTCATTCTGGATTACGTAACGCCGGCTGGAACCTCGCTCACCGAAACCGACCGCGTGCTGCAACAAATCGAGGGCATCCTCAAGGAAACAAAGGAGGTGGAGGGTTATTCGCGCCGCACCGGGTTTCAACTCGGCGGTGCGCTTACGGAGGTGAACACCGGCGACTTCTTCATCAAGCTCAAGCCCTCCCCGCGTCGCGCGATCGACGAAGTGATCGCGGATGTGCGCGGCGAGATCGAGAAGAAGATTCCGGGCATTGAGGTCGAGTTCGCGCAATTGATGGAAGACCTCATCGGCGATCTCACCAGCGTGCCGCAGCCGATCGAGATTCAACTCTACGGCGACGATGAAACTACCTTGCAGCATACCGCCGAAGCGGTGGCCACAGCCGTCGGCAAGGTCGCCGGCGTGGTGGACGTCAAGAGCGGCCTCGTGCTGGCCGGAAACGCGGTAAACATCGAAATCGATCCATTGAAAGCCTCGCTCGAAGGCATAGACCCCGCCGCGATCACCGCGCAATTGAACGACCTCTTCACCGGCGCGACCGACACGCAGATCGTGCGCGGAACAAAGACCGTGGCGGTCCGCGTGGGCCTGCCGGCTTCCACTCGAGTCGAGCAAATCGGCGACTCCCAGATTCGTGCGCCGGACGGACACGCCTTTGCCCTGCGCCGGGTTGCTGACATCACCCCCGTGAACGGCCAGCCGCAAATCACGCGCGAAGACTTGCGGCGCATGATCCCTGTGACCGGTCGCCTGAGCGGGCGCGATCTTGGGTCCACGATCCGCGATGTGCAATCGTCGCTCCGGCGCGCGGGCTTGATCCCGAAGGATATCACCTACGCGATCGGCGGCGCCTACGCCGAACAGCAAACGGCTTTTGCCGGTTTGCTCGCGGTGCTTGGCGCAGCGACGGCGCTGGTGTTTCTCCTGTTGCTCTACGTTTACGAGAGCTTCCAGACGGCGGTGGCGATCCTGTTCACAACGTTGCTGGCGTTACCGGTGGTGTTCCTTGGGCTGTGGCTGACGGGCACCGAGCTGAACATCACTTCGATGATGGGGTTAACGATGATCGTCGGCATCGCCACGGAAGTTTCCATTTTTCTGGTTAGCGAAGTGGATGAACTGCCGGCCGGGCTGCTGGGCATTTCCGCGCTGGTGCAGGCCGCCAAGAACCGCATGCGCCCCATCCTGATGACGACGGTGGCAGCGGTGCTGGCGCTGGCGCCGTTGGCCTTGGGAATCGGGCAGGGTTCCGCGATGCAGCAGCCGCTGGCTATCGCGATCATCTGCGGTCTCGTTGCGCATCTGCCATTGGTGTTGATTGTGTTGCCGATATTGCTTCCTTTGCCGACGCTGCGCGCGAGCGAAGCTTCGCCTTCAGGTTCAGGCACAAACTGAAGGCGTGCAGCCGAATCTTGCAACTGTCATTTGCCTAGCAGCCCGTTGTTCAACGCGCTGCTAAGCGCGCGGAAGGCTGGCAGGCGGGTTTTCCGGTCGGGCGGGCCTGGACGAACGTTCCTCCGCCCTTCCCGGCTGTTCGCCTGCCACAGAGGAACGTTCTTCCATACGATGCAGCCGCGCTGAAGAACCTGACGATGCTTTGGTTTCAGGACATTGCCGAGTTGATCGCTTATCCGGCGGACTCACGTTAAAGGCGATTATGAAGTCGGCGGACCAGTGAAACCAGCGGCCGGGCCGGCTGTGCGAGTTTCACCTGATAGTACGGCGGAGGGAAGGGGGTGAGGTGAGCAGTCGGTGACGATCACCGTGCGCAGTAGTGCAGAGCCTGCTGCTTATGATGGCTCAGAACCAAGGTTTTCTGAACCACGGCGAAACTGTTCCATTTGGCTCCAGGGGCGGCAATAGCCTCCGTCTGTGCCCGCGTTCGCAGTGGACCAGGATGCAGAGGTGTTTCGGCAGGTTCCGCAGGATGTGCGGCTTGATCTTGTGTTCTTCCTGCTCACTGAAGTTGCGGGACATCCTGCCTCCTGAATACCCCCACGACTTCTTGATGACGCTCTTCTTGCCGAGGAAATCGGCGCTTTCGAGCGCGCCTTCCTCGTCGGCCGCCCGGAAGATCAGGCGGTTGCGGAGGTTGAGCGTAAAGACGCGCGCCTTCTCGCGCCCGAGCGGCGGGATGAACGAGGTGGAGGATTGGGCGGCGGCGACCACGGTCGCCTGCGCCTCGCGGATCACGTCCACGCAGTTGTAGTCGCTCATGCCTTCCTCGGAGGCGGTGACGAAGCGCTGGGCTTCGTCCGCCCAAAGGACGATCAGGTTGTCGCGCTGGCGCTCTTCCTTCGGCTTGTCGAAGCGACGCAACGCGTGCGTATAAAACAGCATTTTCAGGAAGGTATTGATGTAACGGCGCTCGGTCTGAAACTTCTGCGGCATGGCGACGCAGATGATCTTGCCCCGGTCGATCTCGGCGAAGTCGAAGGAGTTCGCGGCGGGGCAGAAGACTTGCGCGATGTTGGGCGTGACGAACGCCTGGAGGTAGTTGGCAATCGTCTCTTTCACGCCGCCGATCTGCTCGGGCGGCTGATTCAGGAAGCGGTTGCGGAAGTGGCCGATCAATTCGAGGCGAGCCGAGGAGGCCGCGCCGGCTTCGAGGTCATCGAGGGCCTCTTGCAAATCGCGTTCGTCGATGAGGAGGTGGTAGGCGTTCTCCAGCGTCACGTCGGCGCGGATTTCGCGGAGGATCTCTAGAGCGCGCGCGATGTGGACCTGCGCCTGGTTCTTGAAAAAGCCCTTGTCGCCCGCTTGTCCGAGGCTCGAAGCCGTATCGATCACGGCCTTCGCGAACGTATTGTAAGGAATGCTGCGGTCGGAGGTGAGGTTGTAGGTGTGTTGCGGTGCCCAAGCGGCCGGCGCGCCATCGGGCCGGACCTGGAGCAGGATGAGGTCATTCTCACGTCCGAAGTGGCGGGCCATCTCTTGCAGGGTTTCCCAGTAGAGGCCCTTGTCGTCGATGCAGAGGCCGCCCCAGCCGGGTTCGTTCTTGAACACCTGGAAGAGAAGCGGCGTGATGCCGGAGCGGGTTTTGCCGGAACCGGTGTCGCCGGTGATCAGCCAGCCACGGCAGAAATCCGCGCGCGTCCAGCGGAAGCCTGCGAGTTCGACGACAGCAGCCTTGCGTGAGGACCAAAGCGCGGAAAACGCGAGGCATCCAGCGGCGCCTGCGGCGACGACTGCGCCAAGGACCAGCGGCTCGAAAGTCATAGCGGCAGACGGGCCAGGAGAAAGCCTGCGGTCGCCGCCACCATCACGAGGAGCACGAGCGCGGTGAAGGACAGTTCGCGTCGGTTGCTGCCGCGATCCGCTACCCGCCGTAGCTCAATGATGAGATCGAGCGACTGTTTGGCGAAGGAGTCTGCGCGGCGATCCAGCAGCTCGACCGTCTCGCGGAATTCTCCGTAGCTGGGCGGCACTTCCGTAGAGTCGGGCAACGGGCGCGGCGCATGAGCCAAATAAATGCGAACGAGGTCGAGCGCGGCCATCATCGGATCGTCCTCGCGGATGTGGTGCGTCGTTCGCCACGACGCGACCGCATCGTCCAATGCTTCGTCGCTGCTCACGTTTTCTCCTCGGTTCGCTGCGGCAGAAGGAGGTCGTCCACGAGCGCAAGCTGTTCGTGAAAGAGCCGCAGCCAGTGTTTGAGCCGCTGGCGGTCGATCAGCGAGAAGGCGGGATGTGTCAGCGCGGCGGCAGCGGTGACGTTGTTTTCGTTCAGCGCTGTGACCAGCCAATCGTGCAGGCGCGACATCGTGATCTCGCGTCCTTGCAGCTCGCCGACGATGCGTGCGCGCGTCTTGCTCTCGGCGTAGATGCGGAAGTGCTCGCTATGCGCCTGATTCTTGACGACGACGTAATTGCACGCGTCGTTCAAACGCGCGGAAAGCAGTCGCAACTGTTCCACGCTGTCGGCTTCGTGGTTGACTGGCGTGACCAGCGTGAGCCGCGCGTCGAGCATGCCGAGGACTTCGCGCAGATTGATCTCGCCGAAGTAGTCGAGGAACAAATCGGTCGAAGCGGCGCGGCAGTCGACGATCAGCAAATTGGTGCTTTCGAGCAAAGCAAACAGGCGGTCGATCTCCTTTGGCTTTTGGATGTTCACGAACTCCGCGTCGGCGTGAAAACGCAGCAACGTCGAGTTTTCGTCGTCAGTATCGGCAGCGCGGAAGCTGCGGCGTTGGTCTTTGAGCGCCTGCACGGCGTTGACGGCGAAAAAGCTTTTGCCGACGCCGCCCTTGCCGTTGAGGATGAGGTTTAGCTGCTTGGTCATAATCACGTAAACTGACTGGTCAGAGGTTACGCGGATCGGCCACGCGCGGGCCGCGGGCGCGCGGCGGCTCGGCGGGTGCAGCAGCAACGGGCGCGGCACTTAGTGGCAACTGTGAAGCTGCTGAGATGGGCCGATTCACTGGCTGAGACGCGGCTTGTCTTTGGAATTTGCGTGAAGGCTTCGCGGCTGGGCGTGACTCTTCGACCACTTCTCGGTAGAACCGCCGCACCGTATCGGTGGCGACGTCGATGCCAGCCATGGCGAGGAGTTCGCGGATCATTCCGAACGACGCCCCTTTCAGCCGCAGTTCAGCGACGCCGTCGCGGAGCGGCAGTAGCGCCGCGAACCGCTTCGGCGGCACACCAGCAAAACTGCGCACGGCTTCTGCGAAACGCTCGTGCCGCGCTTCAGCGGTGGCTGCGTCGCTCACGATGCGCCTCCTGCGTCCGCGCTCAGTGGTTTTGCCCAAACGCACTTTCGGGGTAGGGCGTCCAATCTCTCAAGGCCCACGGTTCCTTCCGTGGGCGAAGGCAATTCACACAGCGTCCCGTCGCTGTGTCCAGGGGGTCGCGTCAATGTCATGCGCCTTTAATCGCAGCATTTGAAAACGCTCCCGCTCTGCAATTGGAGCAGGGTTTTCGTCCGTGGTTCGATCATGAAGCGCATGCTCTCACCGCAGACACAGACGAACCTCAAGAGTGCCAAGTCGTACTTTGAGAAGCACCTCGCGGTCGGTGACTACTACGCCGAAGAGGGGCCGGTCGTCGGAGAATGGATTGGTGATGGCGCGAAACTGCTCGGCCTAGACGGTGTGGTCATCCAAAGCGACTTCGTAGCACTTTGCGAGAACAACGATCCGCGCACTGGCTCGCGACTCACGCAACGTCTCAAGAAGACGCGAACCGTTGATGGCGGGACCGACGATGAATACGAGGCCGCGAATCGGCGGGTCTTTTACGACTTCACGTTTTCGCCCCCAAAGTCGGTTTCCGTCGCGGCCCTCGTCAGCGGCGATGAACGAATCGTCGCGGCGCATCGGCAGGCAGTGAAGACGGCAGTGCGCGAACTGGAGGCGTTCGCGAGCACTCGTGTTCGCCAGGCCGGTCAAAATTCCGATCGAGCAACCGGCAACGTCGTCGCGGCGCTCTTCAAGCACGACACGTCGAGAGCGCTCGACCCGCACCTTCATACGCATTGCATCATCTTCAATGCGACCCACGACTCCCATGAAAACCGTTGGAAGGCACTGCAGAATTATCAAATGCTTGCTGCTCAGAAGTACGTTGAAAACGTCTACTATCACGAGCTTGCGCGGTCTCTAACCGCTTTCGGCTACACGATTGAAAACTCCGCACGTGGCGACTTCCGCCTGACGGAAATCTCGTCCGACGTGAACGAGCGCTTCTCCAAAAGGCATCGCCAAATTGATGAGCAGACCCGGCGGTTCCTTGCCGAGCATCCTGAAAAGATCGACGGCAATATCAAAGATGTTCGTGAGCATCTGGCGCACAAACTTCGGTCCCGTAAGCTGGACAATCTTCCTCCTGATCAACTAAAGGCTTTCTGGCGCGGTCAGCTCAAGCCCGAGGATGAGTCGAGCCTTGGTGTGCCGGCCGCAGCGAGAGAGGCAACGAAGGTCACGGCGGCAACGGCAGTCTCCTGGGCGGAGGAGCATCTATTCGAGAGACGTTCGGTGGTGCGCGAGCACGAACTCTGGCGGCACGCCTTAGAATTTGCGCGTGGTTCGACGCTCACGTTGGCGAACCTCAAAGCCGAGACTGCCGGACGGGATTACCTACGGGAAGCAAACGGCGAATTAACGCGCAGGGATGTGCTCGCCCGTGAGTGGCGCATCGTGCAGATGGCGAAGAAAGACACCGGTCGGTTCGAGCCCCTGGCATCGAGCCCGTCGAATTTGGCGCAAACGCTTGCCGACGACCAGAGGCTTGCTTTGGAACAAATCCTGGCATCACGCAATTTTGTAACGCTCTTTCGCGGCGGCGCAGGAACCGGCAAGAGCTACGTGTTGCGCAGCGTGCAAGAGGCCATCGCGCGACGCGGCGACAACACCGTCGTCTTGGCTCCCCAGCGGCAACAAGTAATCGACCTCCAGCGCGACGGGCTTGAACAAACGCAAACGTTGGCTGAGTTCCTCCAGAGGCAAACCATGCCTCCCGGAGCCGTTGTCATTGTGGACGAAGCAGGACAGATCGGCGGTGGACAGATGCTGACGCTCCTGGAAATGGTGACTGCTCGCAACGGACGGATCATTCTATCTGGCGATACGCGCCAGCACGGCCCCGTGGAAGCATCAGACGCATTGCGCGCGATTGAGCGTTATTCTGGATTGCGGGCAGCGGAGTTGAATCTGATCCGCCGGCAAGATCCACATCGGGCGAGGACAGAAGAAGAGCGGACGCGAATCGCAGGATATCGTGACGCCGTAAAGGCCGCCGCAGAGGGCGACGTGGCAAGCTGTTTTGCTCAACTGGAGGCAATTGATGCGGTCATCGAGTCTAACCCCGAAGACATACGTACAAAGGTCGTTCAGGCCTATATGGATTTGAGCGCGCGGGGCGATTCTGCGCTCGTTGTTTCGCAAACTCGTGCCGAAGTAAGCGTGCTCAACGAGAGCATCCGTGAAGCGCTACGGACGCGTGGTTCGATCCCTAAGCAGGAGCAAAGTATCGTCACGCTTGAGGCTCTTGACCTGACCGATGCGCAGAAGCTCGATTCCCGGTATTACCCGGCGAACCACGTACTCGTCTTCAACCGCCAACTCGGCCGGACCGCGCGCGGCGCCACGGCGCGCATGCTCGGAGCGAACCAAGGAGGCATAATCGTCGAAGCCGAGGGGAAAATCCGGCTGGTGAAAGCGCGGAATGCCGATCACCTGACCATCTGCAAGCCGCGCGAACTTTCCCTGAGCCAAGCGGATCGACTACAACTGAAGGCGAACGGGAAAGCGGTCCGCGGTGAGGTTCTTGCCAACGGGGAGGTCGTCGCGATTAAAACCGTCCGAGCCTCAGGAGCGATTGATCTCGTAGATGGGCGCACCCTGCCGGCGGGCTACCGGCAATTTGTGCGCGGCTACGCGGTAACCTCTTATGGCTCGCAGGGTAAAACCGTGGATCACGTGCTCCTCGGGGACTCCGCTATTAAGGGAGCTACAAACGCACAGCAATGGTATGTCAGCATTTCCCGCGGTCGGAAAAGCGTAAAAATATTCACGCCAGACAAGGCGCAACTTCGCACCCACGCCACCCGGAACGGAACCCGCCTCCTTGCCCTTGATCTGAAACCTCCACGGAACCGCCATGAAGCGTTTCGACAGATCTTGCTCCATGGGGCGCGCCGCGGCCGTGCTCTGGCCAGGGCAATCTCCATGGCGTTTGCTCCAAAACGGAGGCGGCTGACTGAGACACCTAAACAACACGTGGCCCCATGAGCATCAAGCAGTCGCACAAAGAGTCCGCTACTTTTAGGGACAGTACGTCAGATTCCATTCCCGCGTGTTGGCAACGAGAGCGGAATCGGGAGTGCCTTCTCGTCAAGACCCACCCGGGCGAAGTGTTCCTATTGCCCTATCAGCAGTTCGTGGGCGCTCACCTAAAAGAGGGAGCGGGAAAGGAGATTCTCATCATTGCCTTCTCGTCCCACCGTCTCACCATCGAAGGCCACCATCTGGATGAGATCGTCTCGGCATTGCAGGAGTTCTCGGTTGAGTGGATCTCGCCAACTCCAACTCGGTACCTGAGCTTGCGCGACGAGTTCTCACCTATCGTAGCAAAGATTCAGATTGACGAGGTTGAATAAACGCGATCTGGCTTGGAGACTCAATCCTCAGAAAGTTTGGACGATTGATGCTGCCGCGTGTCAGAAACACAGAATCGATTTGGGCAATCGTATTGCAGATTTCCCATTGAAGCCACAGCCTTTGTCTGCACGGGCCGCAGCGCCGAAGTGGCAGTCTGTGGGTCTCACGGTGTAAACGGGCAAGTGCTGTTTGCGTTTCCTCGTTTGCTTTAAAAGACTAACGAGCCCAATCCCGGGCGAACCAGACTTCAAAGTGCGTGGCAAGTCGAGCCGGGTCCTTGCGCTCGGCCGGGCTCGCGATCACATACGACACACGCGCAGAGTCACCCACCCCGTGTTGCCGAAGGATCGCGAGAATTGCCGCGGCATCATCGCGGACGTGCGGCGTCGGATCGAAGTAACGCACTTCTGTGTCATCCGGAATGTACGCGCGGCCGAGCACATTCTGCACGCCCGGCACGATGTAATGAGCGGCTTGCAGAGCATTGAGCGCCGGGAGCGTCTCGGCCCGTTGCGCCTCGCCCGAGATTTGGAAATAAATCCGTTTGGGTAACGCCGGCGCCGGTTGCTGCTGCTGCTGCTGCTCAACGGCGGCAGCCATCGTCGCGTGCGCGGCGGCAATCACCCGCGCTTGCTCAGGCGGCGGGGTGGCTTCCGGCGGCAGGCCCGAGCCGATTTTCGGCTGAGCGGACACGGCCGCGATCTGTTCCAGAGACGAATTAGCCGCCTGGGCCGTTTGCAGGTCGCCGGCCGCAACCGCCTCCTGGCCGACATCTGAAATGGCTTTTGCCACCGTGGCAGCTTCTTGCGGTTTCCCCAGCCGCAACGCCTCCAACCCCACCGCCGCGCCATCCCACACTGCGGCCTTCATCTTCGTGGGGGTGACGGAGGCGGGCGGCCGCGAATGCCGCCGGGCCAACAACTGCGGCAGCGCCGCGGCCGTCGACGCTGCCAGCGGGCCAATCTCCGGGTTGTGCGGCAGCGCCTGCGCGTTGTTTTGGAGCTGCGTGAGCGCAGCGGTTTCGGGCGAACCCAACAGCCGGCCTACTTGCAACTCCGCCTCCAATTGCGAGAAGACCTCTTTTTTTGGCTGCGTCCAGCGATGCCGGTTCGTTGGGATCAGCTATAGGCACCGGACGCAACGGCCGCAGAATCTCCCCTCTCGCGTTGAACAACGCGTAGAACAGATCGGCGCTCTCGTCCATGCGCGGACGCAGTTCTATCTGCACGACAAAAGGCGCGAACGCCGCGTCCGATTTCACCAAACCTCCGTCGGAGAGCGCGTCCTGGAGCTCGTCGTTCCATCCGCTGGCGAGCTTTTGCCAACGCGCGTCGATCTTTGCCGGACCGCCGTCGGGCGCAACCGCGTTGGCGGGCTCCAGCCAGTTTGCGGCGATCCGCACCCCGGGCACGAGGAACGCCTTCCCACCCCAGTTGGCAAACAACCCGCCGCCCCATCGCATCCAGTTCAGGTGCACGGCGCAGGTCCATTCTGTGTGCCAATCCGCGTCCACGTGCCATTTCTTGCGCACGCTGATGTCGTGGTCGTCCCAGTGCAGGTCCAGCCGGGCGGCAACCGGTTTGGTGCAGAGGACGCGATCGTCCGACGTGCTGGGAACGATCTCCTTGAACAGCTTGCCATCCACCCAGATCTGCGACCCCGGAGGCGCTTCAATGACGCAAGGATTGGCCGCCCCGATCCACAATAACGCCACGAGCGCGCCGCACGTCGCGGCAACCACCGCCCAGCGCGCCATGGTCCAGCGCAACGCCGTCAACGCGCGCTGGTCGCTTAGACGAAATCCCGCGTAACTGAGCAGCGCTCCGATCAACGCTCCCGCGCCCGTGATCTGCGTGATCTTCGACTGCGGCAGATAGGTGAAGTAGAAAACCACGAAGAGCACCGCCGCCAGGACTGTCAGCAAGTGACCGGAGACGATCATCCACGGCGGCAACTCCGGCAGCGGCGGCAAGCGCGCGAATCGCTCCTCGGCCGTCTCACCCAGGATCGGCTGCGGCCCTAGCGCGATCGTCCCGCCCATGTCCCAGTCCGCCGCGCCCGACACCATGCGCTGGTCGATCAACTCGGCCACCGCCGCCCGCACGGCCGCGGCGTCCAACGCCGCCTCGCCGCCCGCCTCGTTTACCAGGCGAGCGATGACTTCTTGCGTCAACGCCTCCGGCTGACCGCCCGCGCGCAGTCGCCGCAACAGTTGCCGCTGAAACGCGCGGCGCGGGAAGACGGAGTGCGGGCGCATCGCACGGCGACGCTCAGGCCAAGCCCCAGCCGTCCAGCTCAAACCGATCGCCGTGCACCGT
>CAXUAZ010000006.1:0-47265 GCA_964249195.1 uncultured Chthoniobacterales bacterium | reverse complement strand
GTCCACGCGCGCGGCGAGGTCGCCGGCCGTCAGGCGGCGGGTGGCGGCGCGCAACAGGTGCACCGGATTTGCCACGTACCGCGCCAGCCAGTAGCAGACCGCCGCCGCCGCCGCGAACAGCAAACCCAGGCGCAGCCACCCGAGCAGATCGGCCGGCACAAACAGCGACTTGTGCGTGATGGTAGAGAGAAACACGTAGGGTTTGCCGCTCGGTCCCGCGGTGGCGTGGGCGACCAGCGCGCGGTTGAGCCGCATCTCGATGTGCTCGTCGCCATTGTCCCAGGCGCGGGCGATGAGGGAATCGGCGTTGTCGGGCATGACGGAGCCGGAGAGTTCCCGGCCGGCGCGGTCGATCAGATAGGCGTGTTCGAGCGGGCGGGCGTCGGCGTACTGGCGGTTGGCGCGCACGGTGCGCGGGAGTTCATCGAGGTAACGCCGCAGGGCCGCGGGGCCTTCGCGCTCGAAGATCTCCGCGCTGCGGGCGGCCTGCTTGTCGCGCAATTGGATCGGGATGTAACGCCGCTTGGCGTAGAGCAGATCCGGATCAGTGAAGTAGACCGCCACCGCCGTGACGCCCGCCAGCACGAGCACCGCGAGCAAAAACCACGCGTAGATTTTCCAGAAAAGACTGCGCCCCTTCGACCGAGGCAGCCTCGCCGTGGAGAGGTCCGCCGCAAGGGGCATGGCACTGATGGTGTTCATGCGCTCGACGCGTGTGGGCGGAGTGTACCCCACCGATGGAAAAATCGGCAAGGCGTCTTCCATGGTGGGCGCGGCCGGCTCACGCATGGACCCGGATCGGCTCGCTGCTATGGGCATAAATGTAGCCGACGTTGCGCACGGTCTTGATGCGTTCGCCGCCCTCGGCGTCGGGCCCGAGCTTGCGGCGCAGACTGCTGACGAGGTTATCGATGCTGCGATCGTACGCGGCAAACTCGCGGTCGAGCACCGTCTGGAATAACATCTCGCGCGGCGCGGGGCGGCCGGCGCACGTGAGCAGCGCCCGGAGAAGGTCAAACTCGGCGGAGGTCAGATCCAACGCTTCGCCACCGAGCCGCGCCTCGCGTTTGCCGCCGTCGAGCGAGACGTCGCCGGCTTGCAGGAATTCCCCTTCCGGCGCCGACGAAAACCGAGCGCGGCGCAGGAGCGAGCGCACCCGAGCCACCAACTCGCGCGGGTCGAACGGCTTGGGAAGATAGTCATCCGCGCCGATTTCAAAGCCCAGGATGCGATCGGTGGTCGCGCCGCGAGCCGTGAGCAGGATCACGGGCACCTGCGATTGCGTGCGAACGCGCCGGAGCACCTCCAGCCCCCCGACCCCGGGCAGCATCAGGTCAAGGATCACGAGGGCGTAACCGCCTTCGAGGATGCGGGAGACCCCCGTCTCGCCGTCGTGGACCGCTTCGAGCGCAAACCCCTCCGGGCCAAGATACTCGGCCAGCATTTCGGTCAGCGCGGTGTCGTCGTCGACGGCGAGGATGCGGTGCATGGAAAAACGGGTGCCCAGCGAGGCCTCCACACGTGCAGACTAGCAGAATTCCCCGTGGCAGCGTTGTCAGATTTTGTCGATATTATGCGGCAATTCCCGACAACCGCCCGAGTGTCGCATCGATTGAACTAGGGTTCATTGGCAGGCGTCCAGCAGACATGAAAACGAAGACCTGGGTCATTCTCCTCTCGATCGCCGCCGCCCTCGCGGTCGGTGGCTGGTATTTTCATCCGGCGCCTGCGGCCGCGCCGGGGGAAGGACGCGGCGGGCGCCGGGGCGGAGGGGCGGGGCCGACTCCGGTGGTTGCAGGCAACGTCGAACAGAAAGACGTGCCGATCTATTTGGACGGGCTCGGCACCGTGCAGGCGTTTAATACGGTGCTGGTCCGGCCGCGGGTGGATGGCGAGTTGCAGGAAGTGGCGTTCACCGAGGGCCAGGAAGTGAAGAAGGGGGACCTGTTGGCGGTCATCGATCCGCGGTCTCTCCAAGCCGCTAACGACCAGGCGGCGGCCAAAAAGGCGCAGGACGAGGCGCAGCTCGCCAACGCCCGGCTCGTGCTCGAGCGCAACGCTGATCTTATTAAGAAGAAGGTGCTCGATCAGCAGAGCTACGACGCGTCGAAGTATAACGTCGACCAGCTTCAGGCGGGCGTGCAGGGCGATCAGGCAGCGTTCGAAAACGCGCAGACGCAACTCAGCTACACGCGGATCGTGGCGCCCATCGATGGGCGGGTGGGCGTTCGCACGGTCGATCAAGGGAATATCGTGCACGCGGCGGATGCGGGCGGGCTCGTGACGATCACCCAATTGCATCCGATCTCCGTGGTGTTCACGTTGCCCGAGCAGAGCCTCCAATCGGTGCTCGCGCAGTCCAAGGGCCCCGAAGGGCTGAAGGTCACGGCGATGGAACGCTCGAACGTCACCAAGCTCGGCGAAGGCACGCTGGCCGTGGTGGATAACCAGATCGATCAAACAACGGGCACGATCCGGCTCAAGGCGACGTTTCCAAATGAGGACCTCAAATTGTGGCCCGGGCAGTTCGTGAATGCGCGGCTGTTGCTGACGACGCGCAAGGGCGGCCTGGTGATCCCCGAGAGCGTGGTCCAGCAGGGGCCGCAGGGGACGTACGCCTACGTCATCAAGCCGGATCAGACGGTGGAAATGCGCGCGATCAAGGTGGCGCAACGAGAGGACGGCGTGGCGTTGATCGACGATGGACTCAAAGCGGGTGAGCAGGTGGTGGTCGATGGCCAGTACAAGCTCCAACCGGGGACCAAGGTGGCCGCGAGCGGCGGAGCGCCGGGCACACCTGCGGCGCCGGCAGGCGCTCATCATCGCGGCGGCGGAGGCGGCAACCACGGGCCGCACGCGAATTGACCCGGTGAACATCTCCGAGCCATTCATTCGGCGGCCCATCGCCACGTCGCTGCTCATGGCGGCGGTGGTCCTGCTCGGCGCGCTGGGATACCGGCTCCTGCCGATCTCGGCGCTGCCGGCGGTCGATTTCCCGACGATCCAGGTTTCCGCGCAATATCCCGGCGCCAGCGCGGAGGTCATGGTGTCCTCGGTCACGACGCCGCTCGAACGGCAATTCGGCGAGATCAGCGGGCTGGAATCGATGAATTCTGTCAGTTCGTTTGGAACGTCCACGCTCACCCTGCAATTCAATCTCGACCGTCCCATCGACGTCGCCGCCCAGGATGTGCAGGCCGCCATTAACGTCGCCGGCGGCTTCCTCCCCAAGGATCTGCCAAACCCGCCGACGTATAACAAGGTCAACCCTGCCGACACGCCGGTCCTGACGCTTTCCATCACCTCCGATAGCCTGCCCCTGGACCGGGTCAACGATTTCGCTGACACGCTGCTCGCGCAGAAGCTCAGCGAGGTGACCGGCGTCGGCTTGGTGACGATCCAGGGCAATCAAAAGCCGGCCGTGCGCGTGCAGGTGAACCCCGCCGCAATCTCGGCGCTCGGCCTTAGTCTGGAAGATGTTCGCACCGTTTTGGGTCAGGCCAACGTCAACTCGCCTAAAGGCAGCTTCGATGGCCCCCGGCAGTCTTTTACCATTGGCTCCAACGATCAGATTCTCTCCGCCGAAGCGTACAAGCCGATCATCGTCGCCTACAAGAATGGCGCGCCGATCCGCCTTGGGGATGTGGCCAAAGTGATCGATGGCGTCGAGAACGATCAACTCGCCGCGTGGGTGTCATCGGCCAAGGGCGAGAAGGCGGCGGTGCTGCTCGACATCCAGCGCCAGCCCGGCGCGAATATCATCCAGACGGTCGAGCGCGTGAAGGCGCTCCTGCCGCGGCTGACCGCGACGCTGCCGCCATCGGTGAAGGTGTCCGTGCTGGCGGATCGCACGGAGACGATCCGCGCGTCGGTCGAAGATGTGCAATTTACGTTGCTGCTCACGATCGGGTTGGTCGTGATGGTGATGTTCGTTTTCCTGCGAAAGCTGTGGGCGACGGTGATCCCCAGCGTGGCGTTGCCGCTGTCGCTGATTGGCGCGTTCGGCATCATGTATCTGGCCGGCTTCAGCCTGGATAATCTTTCTCTGATGGCGCTGACGATCTCGACCGGGTTCGTGGTCGACGATGCGATCGTCATGATTGAGAACATCGTGCGTTTCATCGAGAAAGGCGATCCTCCAATGGAAGCGGCCCTGAAGGGCGCGCGGCAGATCGGGTTCACCGTCATCTCGCTGAGCGTATCGTTGATTGCGGTGTTCATCCCGCTTCTGTTCATGACGGGGATCGTCGGTCGTTTGTTTCGCGAGTTTGCGATCACGCTGAGCGTGGCGGTGGTCGTTTCGGCGATCATTTCGCTGACCCTGACGCCGATGATGTGCGCAAAGCTATTGCGACAGGAGACCGAGCAGGACCATCTGAATCGCGGGTGGTTTTATCGTTCCACCGAATCGTTCTTCGAAGGTTTTCTGGGATTGTACGAAAGCGGATTGAAGTGGGTGTTGCGGCATCAGCGTTTTACGTTGTTGACGGCAGCGATCACGCTGGTCGCGACGTTATGGTTGTACGTGCTCATTCCAAAAGGCTTGTTGCCGCAGCAGGATACCGGCGTAATCCTCGGCGTGACCGACGCGGCTGAGAGCATCTCGTTTCAGGCGATGCTGGAGCGCCAGCATGCCGTGTCGGACATCGTGCGCAAGGATCCGGACGTGGCGAGCGTTTCCGCATCGGTCGGCGCCGGCTCGGTGAATGCGACGATCAACACGGGGCGTCTCTACATTGTGCTCAAACCGCGCAAGGAACGTCACGCGAGCGCGCAGGAGATCATCGACCGATTGCGCGATAAAACACGCGGCGTGCAGGGGGTGTCGCTATTTATGCAAGCGGTGCAGGATTTGCAGATCGATTCGCGCGTGAGCCGCACCCAATATCAATACATCCTGCAGGATGCCGATGCCGCCGAGTTGGCCTCGTGGGGTCCGAAGCTGGTGGCGAAGTTGCGCGAATTGCCGCAACTCACCGACGTGGCCAGCGACCAGCAGAGCGGCGGATTGCAGCTCAACGTGGACGTGGACCGCGCTCAGGCCTCCAGGCTCGGCATCCTGACGCAGGCAATCGACGACACGCTCTACGACGCTTTCGGCCAGCGGCAGGTGTCGATCATCTTCACGCAACTCAACCAGTTCCGCGTGATCCTCGAAGTAGAGCCCTCCTTCCGTTCGTCGCCGGATGTGCTCGACAAGATCTATGTGAAATCGGCGACCGGACAACTGGTGCCGTTAAGCGCGTTCGCGACGATGAAGATCAGCAATACGCCGTTGTCGATTCCGCATCAAGGGCAGTTCCCGGCGACGGCGATCTCGTTTAATCTGCGGCCCGGCAGCAGTCTTAGTCACGCGATCCCGGCCATCGAGCAGGCGGAGAAACAGATCGGGTTGCCCGAGACGATTGCGACCACTTTCAGCGGCGCGGCGGCGGAGTTCCGGTCTTCGTTGGCAAGCGAGCCGTACCTCATCCTGGCGGCGCTGGTGGTCATCTACATTGTGCTTGGTGTTCTGTACGAGAGTTACATTCATCCGATTACCATTCTATCGACTCTGCCCTCGGCCGGGGTGGGGGCGCTGCTGGCGTTGCTCATTTGCGGAATCGATTTCTCCCTGGTGGCGTTGATCGGCATCATTCTTTTAATCGGCATCGTAAAGAAGAACGCGATCATGATGATCGATTTCGCTTTGGAAGCCGAGCGCGAGCAAGGGCTGTCGCCGGAGGAGTCGATCTATCAGGCGTGTTTGCTGCGCTTCCGCCCGATCATGATGACGACCGCCGCCGCGCTTTTGGGTGCGCTTCCGCTCGCCTTGGAGAACGGCGCTGGCAGCGAATTGCGGCGGCCGCTGGGCGTGTCGATCGTCGGCGGGCTGCTGCTCTCCCAATTTCTAACGCTCTATACCACCCCGGTGATCTATCTCTATATGGATCGCCTCGGCAGATGGCTTACCTCCGGCCGCAAAGGCGAGCAGATCGAGCTGCCGCTGGTGACTGAAGGTGAACTGGTGAAGGCGTAGCCAAAACTCACGTCACAGGCTATATTCAAGCCATGCAAGCTCATCGTGTGGAAGCAATCGTGAAGGATGATCTGAGTCTAACCTTGCGTGACCTCCCGTTTGCAAGTGGCGACGCCGTGGAGATTATCGTTCTTCCGCTTACTGGAACGAAGAAGGCGGTTGATCCGAATGCTTGGCAAAAATTACAAGGGCTGCCGCTGGAATATGCTGATCCGTTTGGGCCGGCGACCGCGGCCCAGGATTAGGACGCGTTGCGATGATTCTCTTGGACACCGACCCGGCAGATCAAATCATTGTGGCTACCGCGCGGGTTTATGACATTGCACTCGTCACCTTGGACGAGAAGATTCTCTTGTACCCGCACGTACGGATCGTTGGAAGGTGAACATATCTGAGCCATTCATCCGCCGGCCGGTCGGCACTTCCTTGCTGGCGGCGGGGGTGCTTTTGCTCGGCGCCGTGGCGTATTGTTTCCTGCCGGTCGCGCCTTTGCCGAAGGTCGATTTCCCGACCATCTCCGTCAGCGTGCAACAGCCCGGGATCGATCCGCAGACGGCCGCCTCCTCGCTCGCCGCGCCGCTGGAGCGGCGGTTTTCCCAGATCGCCGGCGTCGATGAAATCACCTCCGTCTCCTCGCTCGGGGGCGCTTCGGTCACGCTCCAGTTCGACCTCGACCGCGACATCAACGGCGCCGCGCGCGACGTGCAAAGCGCCATCAACGCCGCCGCCGGCGAGCTGCCCACCGGCCTGCCTAACCCGCCGTCGTATCGCAAGGTCAATCCCTCCGACGCCCCCATCCTCATCCTTGCGATGACCTCCGCCACGCAGCCGCTCTCGGCCGTGTACAACCTCGCCGACCAGGTGATCGGCCAGCGCCTGAGCCAGATCGAGGGCGTCAGCCAGGTCACCATCGGCGGCGGCGCGAAGTCGGCCGTGCGCGTGCAGGTCAATCCGGTCGCGCTCGCGTCCATGGGGCTGAGCATGGAAGACCTGCGCACCACGCTTTCGCAGGTCAACGTCGACTCTCCGAAGGGCGCCCTCGACGGCAAGCTGCAGCGCTACATCATCGCCAGCAACGATCAGCTTCTCACCGCCGCGCCTTATGGCGACATCATCGTCGCGCATCATAATGGCGCGGCCGTTCCGTTGCGCGACATCGGCCGGGCCATCGATGCCCAGGAGAACAACCAGCAGGCCGGCGTCTTCAACGGCAAGCCCGCTGTTCTCCTCATCATCAACAAACAGGCCGACGCCAACGTGGTCGCCACGGTCGACCAGATCAAAGCGGTGCTCCCGCAACTCCAGCGCTGGCTGCCGCCGGGGGTGAAGCTGGAGGTGGTCAGCGATCGCACCAAAACCATCCGGGCCTCGGTCGCCGACGTGCAGCGCACGCTGCTCATCACGATGGCGCTGGTCGTTATGGTGATGTTCCTGTTCCTGCGCCGGTTCTGGCCGACGTTTATCTCGAGCATCACGATGCCGCTGTCGCTGGCGGGCACGTTCGGCGTAATGTGGTTGTGCGGTTACAGCCTCGACAATCTGTCGCTTATGGCGCTGACCGTCTCCACCGGTTTCGTGGTCGACGATGCGATTGTGGTGATCGAGAATATCGTGCGCCACATCGAGGAAGGCGACTCGCCCATGGAGGCGGCGCTCAAGGGCGCGCGGCAGATCGGTTTTACGGTCATCTCGATCAGTTTGTCGCTCATTGCGGTGTTCATCCCGCTGTTGTTCATGGGCGGGTTGATCGGGAGGCTCTTTCATGAATTCGCGGTGACGTTGAGCGCGGCGATCCTGGTGTCGGGCGTCGTGTCGCTCACGCTCACGCCGATGTTGTGCGCGCGGTTTCTGCGGGCGGAGGATCCGGCGAAAAAACCGGGCTGGTTCTACCGGGTCACCGAGCGCGGCTTCGCCGCAGCGTTGGAGGTTTATGCGGATGCGTTGCAATGGGCGCTCCGTCGCGAGTACCTCATGCTCGGGGTCACCGTCGCGGTGACCGTCTGCACGGTCTGGCTCTATATCATTGTGCCTAAAGGCTTGTTCCCCGATCAGGACACCGGTCAGATGAACGGCACGACGGAAGCCGCGCAGGACATTTCGTTTCCCGCGATGCGCGAGAAGCAGATGGAGGTGGTCAAGGCCGTCATGAATGACCCTTCCGTGGACGACGTGATTTCTTTCTTCGGCGGCGGCTCCGGGTCCGCGCTCAACAACGGCCGCATGTTCATCTCGCTCAAACCGCAGGGCCATGGCGCCGGCGAGCGCTCGGACACACCGGAAATAATCAGCGCGCGCATCCGCCGGAAGCTCGCGCACTTGCCGGGTGCGTATCTGTTTTTGCGGCCGGGTCGCGACATCAACGTCGGCGGTCGCGGCACGAAGGCGACGTACCAATACGCCTTGCAGGATCCCGACATCAATGAGCTCAATGCCTGGGCGCCGAAGCTCGTCGACAAGCTCAAGACCATTCCCGGCATCGTCGACTTGAACAGCGATCAGCAGTTCCGCGGCCTGCAGCAAAACGTCGTGATCGATCGTGATGCCGCCGCCCGCCTCGGCATTCAACCGGACGCGGTGGACAGCACGCTTTACAGTGCGTTTGGCCAGCGGCAGGTGTCGATCATCTACACGCAGCAGGATCAATATCACGTGGTGTTGGAAGTTGATCCCGCTGATCAGCTCGATCCTTCTTCGCTCGACAAGATCTACATCAAAGGCGCCAACGGCGTGCAGGCGCCGCTGAGTGCAATCGCGCACTTCGAACTCGTGAACACGCCCCTTTCCATCAATCACCAGGGGCAGTTCCCGTGTGTCACGATTTCATTTAACCTGGAACCGGGCGTCTCGCTCGATCAGGCGAGCAAAGCCATTGCAAACGCCGCCGTGAGCATGGGGATGCCAGCGACTGTGCGGGGGCAATTTGCGGGAACCGCCAAGGTGTTCCAGCAGTCGCTTTCCACGCAACCGCTATTGATTCTGGCGGCTCTGATCGCCGTCTACATCGTGCTGGGAGTATTGTACGAGAGCCTCATTCATCCGTTGACGATCCTCTCGACTTTGCCCTCAGCCGGGTTGGGAGCGATCCTTGCCCTGCTTTATACCGGCAACGATCTTTCCATCGTCGCGCTGATCGGGATCATCCTGCTCATCGGCATCGTAAAGAAGAACGCGATCATGATGGTCGACTTCGCGTTGGAAGCAGAGCGTCACGACGGTCTAAGTCCCGAGGAATCCATCTATCGCGCCTGCCTGGTGCGGTTCCGCCCGATCATGATGACGACCGTGGCAGCGCTCTTCGGCGCGTTGCCGCTGGCGATCGGGATGGGGGTGGGCAGCGAACTGCGGCGGCCCTTGGGCATTGCGATCGTGGGCGGTCTGATCGTGTCGCAGATGCTGACGCTTTTCACCACCCCGGTGATCTATCTGTTCTTGGACCGACTGCGCCAGCGTTCCGCGGCGAAGTCCATCACCGTGGAGGCAGATCTTACGCCGGCCG
This sequence comes from uncultured Chthoniobacterales bacterium, assembly GCA_964249195.1. GTDB lineage: Bacteria > Verrucomicrobiota > Verrucomicrobiia > Chthoniobacterales > SZAS-18 > CAXUAZ01. Next base: position 37,750 of record CAXUAZ010000006.1, on the reverse strand, counting down.
CGACCAGTGCTTGTTGCTGATCTCGATGCGCTCGGGCCACGTGAGCGGCTTCTCGAGCGGGAGGCGGCCGATGAAGACCAGCCACATCAGGTTCATATTCCAAAACACCGGCAACAACAGCGCGAACGACAGCGCATGAAACGCGAGCGACCGGCGCAACATCAAGCTAAGCAAGTAGCCGATGCCAAGCATGCTGAATAATGTGCACGTCTCAAAGGCGCGCGAGCCGAACGATGCGCCAAACCACCAGCAGTCCCACGCGCCGTTGATATAAATAGCCAGCGCCAGCGGGATCATAAAACAGACGGCGGCGAGACTGCGCGGCGAAAAAGCCGCCCAGGCAAGGAAACCCACGAATCCGACGAGCATCATCGGATGCCAATTAAACAGCCCGTGAAAGGGAGAAAACAACACCTCGTATAAATGCGGATGGCGCCAACTGAATGTTTCGCCCTGGTAGGTGTAAAGAAAATAGGAACCAAACACGATCTTCCAGGCGACCGCTTGCAGGGCGAGCGGCACGGCGCCAGCGATGATCGCAATGGCAAAACTGAACAGGCGGCGACGATCTCGGAATACCTCCCGCAGACAGACCACGCCGGGAAATAACAACATGATCGCGCCCTGGTAGCGCGCAAGAATAACGAAGGCGCTGAGCAGTCCGACGAGCAGCCAATAGACGAGTTTTTCCGGCTGCTTTATCAGTCGATACGAAAAGAAGTATGCGCCGGTCATCGCGAAGAACATCACGTTGTGCGACATGAACACGTCGATTGTCTGGTAGAAGATCAACGGCGAGCCGAGCCAGCCGAACAGCACGGCGCAAGCGGCGATGGCGGGGGAGAAATATTCATTCAGAATCCGGTAGGCGAAATACAATCCGGCGGTGGCATATATCACCTGCCCGACAACGAGGCAGAACTGATAAACGGGTCCCCAACCATCATGGAGGACGCCTTCGCCAAAGAGGTTGGCGAGATGCGTCGTGATGCTCCCGGCCGCGTACCACGGGATGCTGAGCAGCGCGAAGCCAATGGGATATTTGTTGGGCAAGAGACCTGTCGCGGTGCGCGGCGTGTCGCGGATGATGTCCTGTCGATGCGCCAGCGTCAGCGTATTGCAATAGAGGACGTCGTTGGTGAAATCGAGATCACGGTCCACCATCGCGGAGCGCAGCCAGAAATAATAGAAAGAATCATCCCAGCCCTTGATGGAGGGTTTTAACGGCGCGTCGAACAAGCCTTGATGCCGATGTTTCAAGAAGAAACCATCGAAGCCGCCGCCCAGCGCCAGCAGAAGGACCGCCCAGCACGTGGCGGGATGCAGGCTCCGGAAGGAGATGGTCAGGGACCGATCGATCGTTGCCATCCGGCCGTACAATCGCCAGGCCAGGTAAAAGCTGGCAACCAGCAACGTCAGGCAGCACGCCGCCTGCAAGATATTACGATAAAGGTAATAGCGCCCATCCAGTTCCGAGATGGTCAACGAGCGAAAGGTAATTGCTTGCGGCGGTTCATTGTGCAAGGGCGCAATCGTGACGGCGGCGGCCGGCGCTTCCTCTCGCACCTGCAGGACGGAAGTCACCGCTCGACCGGAATCGGCCGGCGTCTGGCCGATGATGATGACTTTGCTCGTCGTGTGATCCGGGTATGTAAAGTACAGCGCGAGCGGCGTGGCCGCGTCGCTTTCCACGGCTATCTCGTAGTATCGGTCCCGGTGCAAGGCGATGTTGGCCAGATCTGCGGAGCGCACCCCGTGAACGGAGAGAACCGGCTCTCCGATCTGGAACCAGCGGTACCCCGGGCAGGTCTTTAGCAGCAGAAGAACCGCCAGCGCCACGATGATCGCGGCGAACGCCAGGGCCACGCGCGTTTTTAGCGAGGAAGCGGTCTGCATCGGGAAAAGGGACACAAAGGACGGAAAGGACAAAAAGGACCTAAGTTTGGGGGCGAGAACGGGTACTCAAGCGGGCGCGGGTCATGCGCTCGCGGAGGCCGCCTTCTTGAAGAAATGCTTGTTCGATTTGCCGAAGTTGCTGGTCAAGGAGGTAGTTGGTTAGCTTGATCAAGCCGATGAGGACGTTTGCGGTTATCGCTGGGTCGGCATGCTCGATGCCTTTGCGGAAAGTGCTGTAATCACTGTTGGGCGTGCGATTCAGATCGCGCAGGCGGCGCGTGTGCGCATGATCGCGCGGCCACTCGGTAAGCCCCTTTGTGCGCAGGAAGTCGCGGTAGTCTTCCAGTAGTTCTTCGAGGCTTGCGCGGGCGACGTTTGTCAGCTTGATCTCGGTTTCTTTAGACGTGCCGCTGGCTTTGCTACCTTCCACGATGTTCTGCTTCCCGGAGCGCGCGGCCTGCACCATCTGGTCGTGGGTGCGCGAGCGCTTGTCGATGAAGCGATCGCAAAAACGCACCGTGCCGTCATAGACAATGCGCGCCTTCTGAAAGGAAAGAAGGTTCTCGTAACCCCCGTGAGCAGGGATGAATCCTTCAGTCCTTTCTGTCCCTTTCGTCCTTTTGGTCCCTTCGTCCCGCATCGCTACAGCTCCAGCCCCTTGTAATTAAAGCACGCGTACACCTTCAGATGCCGCAACGGCAGCCCCCTCCGGCGGATCTCAAACTGCGCCACGAGCCGGTTTTCCTCGAAGCCGCTCTCGATGCTGCTCGGCGGGCGCCGGCCGCGCTCGTCGTCGGTGATGAAGAGCGCGCTCCGGCCCGCGAACGGGTTGGTCCCCACATGCCGGAACTCCTCCTCGGCCCCGGTCGCGGGCAAGAACAGCTTCACCCGCGACGAAGCCCGCAAAGCGCGCCAGGAAGAAACCGCCTCCGCGCCGCGTCCTCAACCTTTTATGTTCGATTACCGCGCGCACGACGATTCCTTCCACGTCCGCGTCCAATTCCCGGCAGGTAGATGTGTAATTCCGCCGCCACCTGATAACGGCTGGCGATCAGGAACACGGGCGCGCCCAGGTCGCGTTCTTCATCCTGTCGAAACGCGGCGATGGCCTGCGCCGTGGTGCGCCACCCGAGCAGGCGGGCGCCGGGGTCGCGTTCGTACGGCCAGGGGAAGCCGCCGGCGCGCAGGGCGTCGGTGTTGAGCACGATCGCGCTGCAGACGAGCCCCACCGCCAGCGCGACTGCCGCATACCGGGCGGCGGCGCGGGAACGGGCGGCGCGCTCGTGCCACAGTGCGGCTGCGAGGATGCTCAGCGCGATGTACGTGGGAGCGGTCCAGTTGGGCTCGCCGGAGGTCTTGAAGGCGAGCAACGCGTACATCGCCAGCAGCGGCAGGCCGAAGGCGAGCAGCAGGCGGGTTTTCTCCGGGTCGGTTTGCCGCCGTGCGCGCTGCCAGCCCCAACCCACGGCGATCAAGATGCCGATCAGGATCAAAGGTGAATACACCCCGAGCTGCGCGCCCCAGAAATCGGCCGCTTCGCGAAACGGCGAGTCGAACGTGGCGTCATCCAGCCGCCCGCGAGCGCGGAGATGGTTGAGGGTGATCCAGGCATGTTGGGAGTTCCAGATCGTGGGGGGCGATCCGCCCACGGTCGCGGCCAGCAGCATCCCGTAGAAGCCCGGCGCGCGGAAATGGCGCCGCCAGGCCGGCACGATCGCCAGCGCGAGCGCGACGCAGACCAGCTCCATCGCGTTCGTGTATTTGCACAGGTAGCCGAGCCCGATCAAGGCCCCGGTGAGCAGCCACCAGCCGATCGCGGCCCCGCGCTTGCGCACCGCGGCATAAAACGTCCACAGCGCCGCCGCCCAGAAGAACACGGATGGCGCGTCGATCGTCATCAGCAGCGCGCCGGCTTGAAAAATGGGCGTCAGGTTGATGAGCAGCACGGCCCACGCGGCGACGCTCTCGTTGTAAAGCCGGCGTGCCAGCAGGAAAATGAAGAGGCTCGTGCCCAGCGCGAAGAGCGGGCTGAAGAATCGCACGCCAAATTCGTTGACGCCAAAAAGCGCCGTGCCCGCCCGGATGATCGCCGCGATGCCGGGCCCTTTGCTGTAGTAGCCCCAGTCGAGCCGCTCGCTCCACATCTGGTAGTATGCTTCATCGGGCGAAAGCTCGATGCGCCCGATGCATGCAAGCCGCAGCGCGGTCAGCAGGCCGAGGAACAGCAGCACGCGGCGCAGGGTGGGGGAGCGCATGGGAGGGCTACAAGACAAGCGGGCGGCGAGGCGGCTCGCAAGGCGCAAGTTTTCGCCGGGCGCGGTCACAAAGGGTGACGGTCGCGCAGGCGAGCGCAACGCCGAGCGGGGCGGACGCCAGCACGTCGCTCGGCCAGTGCGCTCCGACGTAGATCCGCGAGTACCCCACCATCGCCGCTGGCAGGAAATAGAGCCAGCCTCTGCGCCGGTAAAAGAACGCCAGGACCGTCGCGGCGCAAAAATTGTTCATCGTGTGGCCCGAGGGGAATGATCGCCCTTCGGAACGCTCCGCCGCGGCGGTGATCTCCGGCGTGGGAGCGGAAAGGTGAATCTCCAACGGCTGGAACAGCGCGAGGAGCCGCGGGTACGCGTGCCGGGCGAGATCGATCTGGCGGATGCCGGCCTCTTGTTGATAAGGACGCGGCCGATGCGCGATCCGCTTGAGCGAATCGGACACGACGCCGTCGCTCAGCGCAAGCGAGAGCGCCAGGGTCACGAGAAACCAGCGCCCTTTCGCGCCGCCGCGGCACGCCACGAACACGGCGGCGACCGCTAGAAGGGGCAGCCACATATCGAGCGATGACATCACGGCCATGAGCCGGTCGAGCGCGGGATGGGTCCAGGCGGCGTTGATGAGGCGTTCGAGTTGCAGGTCCATGGGGAAGGCAGAAGGATGAAGGCAGAAGGATGAAGGCAGAAGGACGAAGGCAGAAGGATGAAGTAGACGCGCCGGGATGAATGAGGAAGGTTCACCCGTGAGATTGAATCGTTTCTGCGGCCTCAGATCATGGCTTCTGGCCTTCTGCCTTCTGCCTTCATCCTTCTGCCTTCATCCTTCCGCCTTTTCCTCCGACCTCACCGCATCCGACATTCTGCACGCCGTGCGCGAAGGCCAGGCCAGCCGGCACGAGACGCTGGATGGCCAACTGCGCAACGACGCCGATGGCAAAACATTCCCGTTTCGCCTCGTCGCCGATGGTCCCAGCGTGCGTTATGAATTTCCCGGACCTCCGCCGACCGTTGTGCAGGTGCAATATAACGACGAAAACTCGGAGTTGCGCCAGTCGTCCGGCAGCGGCGCGGCGCAACGGCTGACCAGCGCGAATTTTGACCAGAGGGTTCTCGGGACGGATTTGACCTTCGAAGACATGGCCCTGCGGTTCGTTTACTGGTCGCGCGCTGCGTTGGTGGGCGAGGACCAGGTGAAAACCCTCTCGGCGTATAAGCTCAGGCTCGATGCGCCAAGCAAACGCACGCAATACGCCTTCGTGTTGCTCTGGATCGGCAAGGATAACGGACCGTTATTGAAAGCGGAGGGCTACGACAGTCAGGGCCGTGTCATCAAACGCTTCGAGGTGGTCAGCGGGCAGAAAGTAGAAGGCAAGTGGTACCTTAAACAAATGCGGATCGAGCGCGTCGATCCCGGGACGGGGAAGGTGGCGTCACGGACGTATCTGGAGATCAAGAGCGTCGTGAAGTAGATGCCCCGCTTGAGCTTGAACCCCTCAGCGCTCGCCGATCGGAACCACCTTTAACCCCACCGGCGTGCCCGTGTATTCGCTCAACGGACGGTACAGGCGATTATCCGCAAGCTGCTCCAGAATGTGCGCCGTCCAGCCGGACATCCGCGCGATGGCAAAGATCGGCGTGAACAAATCCGTCGGAACGCCCAACGAGTAATAGACGGTCGCCGAATAGAAATCGACGTTGGCATTGAGCCCCTTGCGGTCCTTCATGATCTCCGCGATGCGCTCGCTCATGCGAATCCACTTCGGCTCGCCGAGTTGATCGCTCAGCTTCACGCCCATCGCCCGCAAATGCGGCGCGCGCGGGTCGAGCGTTTTGTAAACGCGGTGGCCGATGCCCATGATCTTCTTCTTGGCTTCCAATTGCGCCTCCACCCAGGCGTCGACCTTATCCTCGTCGCCAATCTCGCGCAGCATGTGGATGACCCCTTCGTTGGCGCCACCGTGGAGTGGGCCTTTCAGCGCGCCGATCGCCGCGGTGACCGCCGAATAAATGTCCGTAAGCGTCGCGACGACCACGCGGGCGGTGAACGTCGACGCGTTCATTCCGTGGTCCGCGTGCAGGACGAACGCGATGTCCAACGTATCGGCCGCATCCTGCGATGGCGCCTCACCGTTGATCAGATATAGAAAATGTGCCGCCTCACCGAGATCCTGCCGCACCGGCGGGAGCGGCTTGTCCGTGCGGGCGCGATGAAAATACGCCGCAATGACGCCCACCTTGGCCGTCAACGAAAGGGCGCGTTGGTAATTCGCCTCGTGCGTGTCACCCTTGACCGTGTCGTACAGGCCGAGCATCGAGACCGCCGTGCGGATGACATCCATCGGCCCCGCGGTTTTCGGCGCGGTGGTCAGGAAATCGATGACCTGCCGGGGAAGTTCCCGTTGCGCGCGCAAGGACGCGCAAAATTCCTCGAGTTCGCCTTTCTTCGGCAGACGGTCATTCCAGAGCAGATAGATGGTTTCCTCGTAACTGACCTTGCCCGCCAGCTCGTTGATGTCGTACCCGCAGTAAATGAGTTGCCCCTTGTCCCCGAGGACATCGGAGATGCGCGTGGTATTGGCGACGATGCCTTCGAGACCTTTGGAGATCATCGCTCGTTTTTGACGTGAAGAGGAGAGACAACGAGCTGGGTGATAAGCGCCACGTCGACAAATGCCGTGGAATCATTGTGCGGATTGTTGATCACCACAAAATTTCCAGGTCCGGTGACCGCAATGAAGTCGGGGTGCGGCACGAGGTGGGAACCGCCATCTGCCATGTGAATGGTGAACGGAATGAAAGGAACGGCGTGCATTGCTTCTCGAACTTTTTCGGCGGTCATAGTTGTTCTTTAACTTAGCGGTTTCCCTTGATTCTGGCAATCAACGTATCGGCCATCGTCGCGGGCGTTTTGGCGACCGCAATGCCCGCCGCCTCCAGCGCGGCGATCTTCCCTTCGGCCGTGCCCTGCCCGCCGCTGACGATGGCCCCGGCGTGACCCATCCGGCGCCCAGGCGGCGCGGTGGCGCCGGCGATGAACGCGGCGACAGGCTTTTTGCAATGTTCACCGATCCACGTGGCGGCTTCCTCTTCGGCCGTGCCGCCGATTTCGCCGATCAGGATGAACGCATGAGTATCGGGATCGTCGTTAAAGAGCCTGGCCGCATCCAGATGGCTCGTGCCGTTGATCGGGTCGCCGCCGATGCCGATGCAGGTGCTCTGGCCGTAACCGCGGCTGGTGAGCTGCCACACCGCTTCGTAGGTCAAGGTACCCGAGCGGCTGATGACGCCCACGTTGCCCGCCTTGTGGATGTAGCCGGGCATGATGCCGATCTTGCATTGCTCCGGCGTGATGATGCCGGGACAATTGGGCCCGATAAGCCGGCAAGGTTTGCCGGCCAGCGCCGCCTTGACCCGCATCATGTCCATGACCGGGATGCCCTCGGTGATGCAGACGATGAGTTCGATCCCGGCGTCGGCCGCCTCGAGGATGCCGTCCGCTGCGCCGGGCGCCGGGACGAAGATCATGGTGGCGTTGCAACCGGTCTGCTTGCGCGCTTCGAGGACGGAGTCGAACACCGGGATGGTTTCGTCGAACACCTCCCCGCCGCGGCCGGGAGTGACGCCGGCGACGACGTTCGTGCCATAATCGCGGCAGCCGCGCGCATGGAACGCGCCTGATTTGCCAGTGATGCCCTGCACGAGCAGGCGAGTGTTTTTATCGACGAGGACGGACATAAATGAGTGGACCGAATTGGAACCTACCGCAAAGGCACTCGCAACTAAAGGGCGAACAACCACCGAATACCATCTTCCACCATGCTCATCTGTGCTGCATTGAGGGCTCCCAGTCGACGTTCGAAGCGCTGAAGTGTGAAATTCGTGATGCCTTGAACAAGAAATGCGCCGGGATCCAGAAAAGGCGCCGGCACGATGATCTCAAACCGTGAACCTCGAAGTGAAGTTGTATGAGGCACAATGCAGAAAAGGACCCGGTCCGCTTCGGTCGGCGCAATGTTGAGCACAAGGGCAGGCCGTACTTTCCCCGCAAGTCCGAAATCAACCTTCCACACTTCGCCGCGCGTTGGCTGCATTTTCCTCCTCGTCTAGTCGCCGGAAGGATTCGACGCCCATGGCATCGATGTCTTCGTCGGTGATTTCACCATACATCTCGCCGTCTCCGCTCGAGTGCATGATCAGATCACGAAACTGCGTTCGCTCTTCTTCGGAGAGCTGATGAAAACCGTTGACCAGTTCAGCGAGGGATTTGCTCATAGTTGGAGCGTGACGGGGCGATTGATTACCGCGCTGGGGCCGCTGCCGCCGCGGCCACGACCTTTTGCGCGGCATCGGTCAGATCACCGGCTGTGATGACCGGCAGCCCGCTTTCGGCGATCAGCTTCTTGCCCAAGTCCACGTTCGTCCCTTCCAGGCGCACCACCAGCGGCACCGGCAGGTTAACCGCCTTCACCGCGCCGATGATCCCGTTGGCAATGATGTCGCACTGCATGATCCCGCCAAAAATGTTGACCAGGATCGCCTTCACCTTCGGATCGGCCACCAGGATCTTGAACGCCTCGGTCACCTGCGCCTCGGTCGCTCCACCGCCGACATCCAGAAAGTTCGCCGGATTGCCGCCGTGGTACTTGATAATATCCATCGTGGCCATGGCGAGCCCGGCGCCATTGACCAGACAGGCAATGTCGCCGTCGAGCCCGATGTAATTCAGGTTAAACTTGCTGGCCTCGACCTCGCGCGGGTCTTCCTCGGCCACGTCGCGCATGGCGGTGATGTCTTTGTGCCGGTAGAGGGCGTTGTCGTCGAAGTTGAACTTCGCGTCGAGCGCCAGCACCTGGTTGTCCGGCGTGAGCACGAGCGGATTGACCTCCAGCATGGAGCAATCGCACGCCATGAACAGCCGGAACATCCCCATGAACAACTCACTCGCCGGCTTGAGCAACGCCCCGCCCAATCCCAATTCGACCGCGATCTTGCGCGCCTGATACGCCTGCAGGCCGAGCGCCGGGTCGATGTGCTCGCGCATGATCTTCTCGGGCGAATGCTCAGCCACCGTCTCGATCTCGACGCCGCCCTCGGTGCTTGCGATGATGAGCGGCGCGCTGGTCCCCCGGTCCATCAGGATCGCGAAGTAAAATTCCTTGGCGATGTCGACGCCCTGGGCCACGAGCACCGTGCTGACGAGCCGTCCATCCGGCCCGGTCTGATGCGTCACGAGCGTTTGCCCCAGCATCTTGCTGGCAACGTCGCGCGCTTCCTCCGGCGTCTTGCAAAGGTGCACGCCGCCTTTGTAACCGTTCTTGAACGTCCCCTTGCCGCGGCCGCCGGCGTGGATCTGCGCCTTGACGACGATGCTGTCCGTCCCGAGCGCGCGGGCGGTTGCTTCGGCGTCATCGGCCGTGCGCGCCGCCTTGCCCGCGGGAGTGGCGACATCGTACTTTTGAAACAGTTCCTTGGCTTGGTATTCGTGAATGTTCATGCGGACGGGCGAACCGGAAGGAAGAGGTCGCTCCGGGAATCTCCGGCGCGACGAGGATTGACAAGGTAGGAGGGCAGCCAGAGGTGCGTCAAGCGCAAGTTGGGGGATTGAGGCAAGCGGAGCGGGCGCGAGAAAACCGGGGCGCAGCCTTCTCTGTCAAAAATCTACGGTCTGCCGCTCCGATTTGATTTAACATCCCTGCCCATGCCACCCGTCATCGAAATTGAGCGCCTCACCTGCCGGTACGCCAATCTGGCGGCCGTGCGGGACCTGACCCTCCAGGTGCCCGAGGGGAGCATCTACGCCTTCCTGGGCACCAACGGCGCCGGCAAGACCACCACCATTAAGACCCTCCTCAACCTCCTCCCGCCCGCCACGGGCGCCGCCCGCGTCTTCGGCGTGCCCTCCACCGCCCTCGGGCCCCGGGAACTCGCGCAGATCGGCTACCTCTCGGCCGACCAAATCCTCCCCGCCTCCCTCACCGTGCGCCATCTCATCGATTACTCGCGCGCCCTCTACCCTACGTGGGACGATGCCTTCTGCCTGCGCCTGGTCGAGCTGCTCGCCCTCCCGCTCGACCGCAAGGTCGGCCAATTCTCCACCGGCATGAAGATCAAGGCCGCCCTCCTCATCGCGCTCGCCTACCGCCCGCGGCTGCTCATCCTCGATGAACCCTTCAGCGGGCTTGATCCGCTGATCCGCGACGAACTCGTCGAAGGCCTCCTCGAAGTCTTCGGACAGGAAAAATGGACCATGTTCATCTCTTCGCACGACATCGCCGAGGTGGAGATGCTGGCCGATTGGGTGGGCATCCTCGACGCCGGCCGGCTCTGCCTTTCCGAGCCGCTGGAGACGGTCCGCGCCCGCTTCCGGCGCATCGATCTCACCGGGATGGATGCCGCGGCGGCCGCCGCCGTGCCGCCGCCCGTCAACGCCTTGCAATTCGAAGTCACGGGCGCGTCCGCCCGGTGGATCGATCCGCGATTTGTCGACGAAGAGGCCTCGGCCGCGTATGTCGCCGGGCATTATCCGGCGGGCACGGTGGGGTCGGTCACGCCCTTGTCGCTCCGGGAGATCTTCGTTGCGATCACCCGCCACCTCCGCAAATACCCCAACGCCATCTTGTGAAAATTATCTTCGCTCAACTAAAAAAGGATGTCGTTTCGGCGCGGGGGCTTTTCTGGTCGTGGGTCGCGTGTACGGTTGCCCAAATCCTCCTCGGCCTGAGCCGGTTTGCCCTTCAGCCTGGTTCCAGCGCGGCGACGCCGCCTTCCGGGGCGCTGCTCTTTTCCATGATCGGGGTGATGACCGGCGCGGTGGCGCTTCAGATCGCGCAGTTTATCTTGACGCTGGCCCTGATGGTCAGCGTCGTCCATGCTGATAGTCTCGTGGATGCCAACGCCTTCTGGCGCACCCGGCCAATCCCGCGCGGCGAGTTGCTGGGCGCGAAAGCATTGGCGATCGCGCTGCTGGCGCTTGGGTTGACGCTCTCTTGGCTGGCAACAGGACTGTACGGCGGCGCCGGAGCGCCCGGCGGCGGGGGGATGCTCGGGGCGTGGTTGCGTTTCGGGGTATTCATCATGGGGTTGTTTGCCCTGGCCGCCGTCACGCCCAATTTGACCCGGCTGATATTGACAGCTCTGGGTTACAGCGTGGGCGCGCAGTTGCTGGCGCAATTCATCTGGCGAGTGATCAACCACGGAAGCGCCGCGCCATGGTCCGTCCGGCTGGGGACGACGTCATTATTTCACGCGTGGATCGAGCTGTCGTTGGTGTCGGCGGTGGGTCTGGGAGGGTTTGCGGCGGCGGCAGTCTGGCAATATTTGACGCTGCGCACGGACGTTGCGCGCGTGATCATCGGCGCGACGTTCCTGGCGTCCGCCCTCTTGAAGATCCGTTAATCGACGCCGCCTTTCTACCCCCGTCGTCCGGCGCGGTGTGCGTCCAGCCGCATGGCAGGACCATAAATTAATCCTCGGCCATGCGTCGATTTTCGCTTCCAGGCGGGCGATGGGTCGGCCAGCAACATTGGATCGTGCACGGCGGGGAGAAAGGTTGAACGCCCGACGTGTGCCGATCTTATCTCCACAAACTTGTTGACCATTTTCGCTGATCTCGTTAAACAGAACAACTTATGAAGCATACGCGACTTAAAGGGGCAATGACAGGGATGACGGGCGCGCTTGCGATAGCGGGCGGTACGCAGGCTTACGGGGCGATCGTTTCGGTCGCCACGCCGGCAGCTATTTTGCCGAGCGCATATCCAACGACAGCGACCGCTTTTTCAAACTGGGATGTTAACGGCGATGGCACGGCTGACTTCCAGTTTGCATTTCGTCAGCCGCAGGGCACCACGGGTGTGTACTGGCAGGCGGACATCTACGAGTTGGCCACCACGAATCTCGTGCTCGGCTATACTTCTTCCATCGTTTACACGGGCCGGCTGGAGTTTGGCGCGCCGGTTGCGGAAGGTAACGGCAATACCTTTACTCGTGGGTTCGGCACGACTAGCAACCAGCTTGTCATTGGTTCGCGCTACAGTGGCACACCCTATGGCCAGTTCCAGCCGCCGAATTCCACGGGTTACCTGGGCTTCAAGTTTGCGGTGGGAACCAACACGTACAACGGCTGGATCCAGGTGAAGACGGCGCAAGGGTACGGTCTGAGCTTTGTTGACGCCGCCTATAATGATACTCCGAACGGCGCAATCAACGCCGGGCAGACGGCCGTGCCCGAGCCGGGCACAATCGCGAGTCTGGCGTTCGGCTCGGCGGCGCTCGCCGGCGCGACTTGGCGGCGCAAAAAGGCCGCCCAGGCTGTTTGAAATCCGCGAGGTGCTCTGACGGATCAGCCGGTCTAATCTCTTGAACCCCGCCGATGTCTCCGGCGGGGTTCGTTTGTTTTTGATTGCCGCGACTGTCACGCTGCATCTAGATTCCTTGCAGTGACCCCGCGCCCTGCCAAACGCGTTCTCCTGGTCGGCTGGGACGCGGCGGATTGGCAGGTGATCCGCCCGCTGCTTGACGCCGGGAAGATGCCGGCGCTCAAGGCGTTGGTCGATAGCGGCGTCAGCGGCAGCCTTGCCACATTAAGGCCCATCATTTCGCCGCTCTTGTGGACGAGCATCGCCACGGGTAAACGCGCGGACAAACACGACATCCTCAGCTTCCTTGAGCCCGTGCCCGGTGACCAGGGCGGCGTGCGACCGGTCAGCAGCACGTCCCGAAAAGCCAAAGCCTTGTGGAACATCCTCAGCCAAGAAGGGCTGCGCTCCTGCGTCGTTAACTGGTATGCCTCGCACCCGGCGGAACCGATTGAGGGCTGCGTGTTGTCTGATCGCTTCCAGCACACCTTCAACAAGGAAAACCCCGAACGCGCGGCGCTTGACCCGAGCGCGGTGCATCCGCCTGAGCTCCTCGAGATTGCCAGCATGCTGCAGGTGCATCCCCTCGACCTGAAGCCCGAACAGATCGCGGCGTTCTTCGGGGAAAAATTGCCGGTGACCGATGATGTGCGCCTTCAAGCCATCGTCAGGTTGCTGGCTGAATGCGCCAGCACGCATAACGCCGCGACGTTCTTCGCCGAGCACGAACAATGGGATCTGTTAGCCGTGTACTACGACGCCATCGACCACTTCGGTCACGGCTTCATGGAATATCATCCCCCGGCCATGACGCACGTCGAGCCGGCGGACGCCGAGATTTACGGCCACGTGGTCGAGAGCGCATATTGTTTGTGCGACCTGATGCTAGCGCGGCTGCTCGCGCTCGTTGGGTCTGAGACAACGGTCCTCTTGCTCTCCGACCATGGCTTCTACAACGACGGCCAGCGTCCGGCCCGCCCTACAACTGAAGAAGTGGCCCGGATGGGTAAAAGCACCGGTGTCAATCCGCTTGCCTGGCACCGGCCGCAGGGCATCCTGGTGGCGGCCGGGCCGGGGGTGCGTTGTGACGATTTGGTCCACGGAGCGAGCCTGCTGGATATCACGCCGACCGTGCTCGCCCTGCTCGGACTGCCCGTGGCCGAGGATATGGACGGCAAGGTGCTCACGACGATGTTCGCCGATCCCATTGAGCCAACCCGCATCGCCAGCTATGAGCCTGCGCACCCGCGAGACGGTGTCATCCGCGACGCCAGCGTGGAAGAAACCGACCCATGGGCCGCCCGCTCCGCGCTTGAGCAGTTGGCTGCGCTCGGCTACATCGAGCTTCCCAAGGACAGCGACAATCCCGGCGAAAGCGCCGCCCAAGCGGTGCATGACCGCAAGAACAACCTGGCTCAACTGCTCTTTGCGGAAGGACGAACGGTTGAGGCGCTGGCGGTGCTGCGCGAATTGCTGGCCGAGAAGCCCGACCTGCCGCACATCATCTGTCGCATGGCGCTTTGCCTGGTCGAACTCCATCAACTGCCGGAAGCGGAGAGCTTGCTGCGGGGGGTCGTCGAACGATTCCCGGAGATGATGCTCGGCCCTCTGCTTCTCGGGCAGATGTGCGTTGCAAAGGGAGACTTGGAAGGCGCCCGCGCATGGCTCGACCGGGTGCGCGGCCAATCGGTCCGGTCGCCCAACTTTCATATCTTAGTGGGCCAAATCCATCTTCGGCAGCGCGAGTGGAAAGCGGCGGCGGATGCCTTTCGCCAGGCGCTGGACATTGACGACGACAGCGCGGAGGCCCACGATGGCTTGGGGGTTGCCCTGCGGGAATCCGGACGTTTGGAGGATGCCGTGTACGAGCACATGCGAGCGGCTTCGCTCCAACATCACCGCGCCCAGACTCATGTGAACCTAGGCATTGCGCTGGCGCTCAGCAAGCAGGTGGACTGGGCAATCCGCGCCTTTACCATCGCCGCCGAGCTGGCTCCCACCGAGCCTTTCCCTCACCGCTGTCTCGCCCGGATTTATCGTCGGGCAAAGGATGACAAGGAAAAATCGCGCGAGCACTTTGCCCGCGCGGTGGCGTTGCGCCGAGAACTTAAGGACAAGAGGCCAGCCTTTCTTTCGGGAGCCTGATCCGTCGCGCCAGCTTTTCCCTTTTTGGGCCGAGAAATATCTCCCAACCAGCGCGGGTTCGCGACTGGCTAGTTGCTCCGTTTCCGCTAGAGTAAGGATGTGGCCGCCGCCCAATTGCCCTTGACGGTCACGTGCCTAACCAGGGACGAGCTTTCCGCGCGCCTGGCCGCCATCGGCGAGCGCCCTTTTCGCGCCGCGCAGATCCTGGATTGGGTCTACAAACGCCGCGCCAAATCCTACGCGGAAATGACCAACCTCCCCGCGGCCCTGCGGGCGTCGCTGGGGGAGCAGCTCGCGTTTGGCTCGTTAGAAACTGTGCGCCAGCTCGGCGCGGCCGACACCACCCGCAAATACCTCTTCCGCCTGGCCGATGGCCAACTCATCGAATCCGTGCTGATCCCGGCATCGCCCAGCCTCTACGGCGAGGCCAGCGACCGGATGACGCTCTGCCTTTCCACCCAGGTCGGCTGCGCGTACGGATGCAAATTCTGCGCTAGCGGGCTGGATGGCTGGACGCGCAATCTGCACCCCGGCGAGATCGTCGAACAGATCATGCGCGCCGAGGAACTCTCCGGTGAACGCGTCAACAACCTGGTCTTCATGGGCATGGGCGAGCCGCTGGCCAACCTGGCTAATCTAATGAAAGCCATCACGATCATCAACGCCCCTTGGGGACTCGAGATCGGCGCGCGGCACATCACGGTGTCAACGAGCGGGTTGGCCCCGCGCATCCGGGAGTTTGCTGACCAGCCGCTCCAGATCCGGCTCGCGATTTCGCTGCACGGCGCGACCGACGCGGTGCGCGAGCAGATCATGCCGGTCAATCGCAAATACCCGATCGCCGAGCTGCTCGACGCCTGCCGGTACTACCGCGCGCACAAGAAGCAGCGCCTTACCTTCGAGTACATCCTCATCGACGGCGTGAACGACTCCGACGAACAGGCCCGCGCGCTCGGTCCCATCGCCGCCGAACTCGACGCCAAGGTAAACCTCATCCCGTACAACACGGTGGACGGTCTGCCTTGGGCGCGGCCGCCGCAGGAGCGCCAGGAGGGTTTCCTGCGCCTGCTGAAATCCCGCGGCGCCGTGGCGACGTTGCGTCGCGAGAAAGGACACGATATTGCGGCGGCCTGCGGGCAGCTCAGGCGGCAGACATTGCAGGTGGGGTAGCGGGGAAAAGGTTGAACCTTCCGCGAAGCGGCGATAGCCTCCCTCCCATGGGGGAAACGCCTTTCGAGTCCGGGGACGAGGAACGGGTCTGGGATGAGTACGATTGGGAGCGCTTCCTGCAGCAGCAGGATCACAAAACCGAGAAGTATATGGAGCTTCTCGAGCGTTATCTCGATGACCCCAACCGCGATCAGATCATCGCGCGTGAAATGGGTTGGAACCATCTTCTCGACGAAAACGGCCGCGATTGGACCGAAAACCTCGACGCCCTTTTCGCCGCTCATCATCCGCGCAATCAAAGCCTCGACGTTGGCGAAGGCCCCGGGGAGGACGAAGAATTCGACGACGACGACGAAGAGGAGGAAGACGGCGAGTTCGACGAGCAAGACGAGGAGGAATCGGACGACGAGGAAGGCGTTTTCGAGGAGAATTATAATGCGCACCCGCTCTATCAGGCGGCCAGCGCGTTGAACATGCGCATCGATCTTCTCTTTGACGATCAAGACCCCAATTCCCAACATCCCGCTGCCGTCCGTCTGACGACCAGCACCACGCTCGCGAACGTCAAACTCGCCGCCGCGCTCTCGGACGACGATGTCGACGAGCTCGGCATGACGATTGCCTATCTCAAGCGCGCGCTCAAAGCGATCACCAGCGCGTTGGACGCGGCGGCGCAATGCCGGCAGGATCGCATCTTGGATGAGGAGCAGGCGGCCGATCTGACGGCGCGGATCTTTCAGGTTCGCGACGGCATCATCTTGCTCATGGGCCATTTCCGCAGCGAATGGCGCCGCCGGCACGGGCTGGGGCATTGAAGCAACCACAAACATTAACATATTGGCTTCGTAGCAATATGGCCGTAAATATGGCCATATGAAGACGACGCTTGAAATCGATGACGGCAAGCTTGATCGCATTATGAAGCTGACCGGCTTCAAAACCCGCAGAGATGCGGTGGACTGGGCGCTGACAGAAGCCGAGCGCATTGCCGGCATCAAACGCATTGCAGGGGAACCTTGGGATGCTGCGTTTCTTAAAGACGCCGTCGATCCTGACTACGATATTCTCGCGATGAGGCGTTAGCCTTGCAGATACGGCTGCGCATGACCAATCTCCTAATCGACTCCGCCGTTTACATCGGATTGCTGCGCAGCGGAGTAGATGTGCGTCAACGCCTGCTGCCCTTCCTCAGCGGAGGGCATCTTTACAACTGCGGAATGGTGCGCGCGGAAGTAATCCGCGGCATGATCTCCCCTAAAGCGCGCGATGGAATGCTGGCATTTTTCGACCTCATTCCAGAGGTGCCTGCCGATGCCCGGCTCTGGCATTATGTCTCTATGCTTGGCTGGGAACTAGGGCGCAAGGGCAAATGGCCGCCTATCACGGATTTGGTCATTGCAGCCAGCGCGATGCGCGTTGAGGCGCAGCTCGTCTCTCCCGACGCCCATTTCGAAGACATTCCCGGTCTTAAGAAGCTGACGGAAATTCCGGAGCATCAATAGCGCTTCTCAGACTTGCCCGATTGCGGCCAGCCACCGATCCAGGGTTTGCATGTTGCCGAGCGAGTCCGCCAAGGTCATGGCAGGCGCCTCGCCTTTGTCAATATGCGCGGCGGCGTGGTCGGCTTCTAGGGTGTAAAGATAATCGGGCAACGCTGGAGCCCTGGTGATGATTTCCTCGGTCGGCAAATCCCCAGGCCGATGCAGGAACATGCGACCCGTGCCTGTCTCCCGGGTCGGCTGCCAGGGCGAGGGGACGTGGAGCCACCCTTTGTCTCCGTAGACGCGCACGGAGTTGTCCTGCGTCACGTGTAGGCCGCAGGAGAGTTGCGCGAGGATATCGCCCGGAAATCTTGCAATCGCGGCTGAGTAGACGTCGACGCCGGTGGGCCCGCGTTGGCCCATTGCCTCAAATTCCAGCGGGTCGGCAAACGGCAGGTTCATCGCGGCGCCGGCGATCAGCCGGGCCATCGATGCCGCGTAGCATCCAAGATCGAGAATGGCGCCGCCCCCTAGCGCCGGATCAAAAAGGCGCGACCGGCTATCGGTTTCCCGATGAACGCTGAACGTCGCCTGAATCATCCGCACCGAGCCGAACGCGCCACTGCCGACCAACTCGACGATGCGCGCCGTCTGCGGGTGGCACCGGTACATGAACGCCTCCATCAGGAACACGCCGTGCTTGCGTGCGGCGTCGATCATGGCGGAGGCTTCCGCGGCGTTCATCGCGAGCGGTTTTTCGCAGAGAATGTGCTTGCCGGCCTCGGCGCACTTCACCGCCCACTGGGCGTGGTTCGGGTGCGGCGTGGAGATGTAGACCGCGTCGACTTCCGGGTCGGCCAGCAAGGCCTCGTACGTGCCGTGGCAGCGATCTGCCGACAACCCGAACTCCGCGCCGAAAAGACGCGCCGTTTCCGCGGTGCGGCTGCCCACCGCGACCAGCCGGCCAGCCGTGGAATGACGCAGGCCGTTGGCAAACGTGCGGGCGATCACGCCCGTGGCCAGAAGGCCCCAGCGGAGACGGTCAGGCATCGGGGAGAGAACTACTTCTTCGCTTCCGCGCCGGTCTTCTCAAAGAGCGGCAGGAACTCGCCGTACCCCTCCTCCTTGAGCTTCTCCACCGGGATAAACTTCAACGACGCGGAGTTGATGCAATAGCGTTTGCCGCCTTTTTCGGCCGGGCCGTCGTCAAATACGTGGCCGAGATGCGCGTCGTTGTCCTTCGCGCGAACTTCCGTGCGATCCATGCCCAGGCTGCTGTCGTTCTTGGAAACGACGGCGTTCTCCGTCAGCGGCTTGGTAAAGCTGGGCCAGCCGGTGCCGCTGTCGAACTTATCCATGGAACTGAAGAGCGCCCGGCCGCTGATGACATTGACGTAAATGCCCGGCTTGTGGTTGTTCCAATAGGCGTTGCGGAAGGCCGGTTCGGTGTCCGCTTCGCAGGTCACGCTGTATTGTACGGGCGTCAGCTTCTTGCGCAACTCCGCGACGTGGTCCTGGACGTTCTCGGACTTGGCGGGAGCCGGGCTGACGTCCTGGGCGCTTGCCGAGGCTAAGGCAGCAGTGATAAACAGGGCGGCAAGAGGGAATCGAGTCATGACAAGAGCGTTAGAGCGCGCTGGAGGGTAAAAAGTTCATCTTATTGTGCGCCTGAGCCGGAAAGCCGGTTCTCCCGGTGCGCTCGGGGCGGAATTGTGGTTAAGTGATCCCAAGTTTCCCCCCCGCACCTCGATGGTGCACCGGCGGTTTTTCTCTTTCTCTTCTTTTTTTCTGAATGAACGCTGAAGCCGCTCCGTCAGAAGATGTGCGGGCCGAGGGCGGTGCGTCGGATGACATGGCGCTCGTCCGGCGTTGCCAGGCGGGAGACGACCGCGCGTTTGACGAGTTGGTGACCAAATACCGAAGCCGCGCTTTTGCCATGATCTATCACCTCGTCCATAACGAACAGGATGCCTGGGACCTCGCCCAGGACGGGTTCCTCAAGGCGTGGAAGTCCATCGACAAGTTCCGGTTCCAATCCAGCTTTTACACCTGGTTGTACCGGATCATGTCCAACGTCACGATCGACTGGCTGCGCAAGAAGCAGATCCAGAGCGGCCAGGAATTCGACGATTCCATCGCGCTCAACGACATCGAGCCGGGCTCGGCGCTCGCGCCCCGGAGTGAGCCGCTCCCTGCCAAGACCATGGAACGCGGCGAGATCCGGGCACAGATCGAGGCGGCCATCGCCAAGCTTTCGCCGGAGCACCGCACCGTCATCCTCCTCAAAGAGATGGAGGATCTGCAATACCACGAGATCGCCGAGACGGTCGGCTGCTCGATCGGCACCGTCATGAGCCGCCTCTTTTACGCGCGCCGCAAACTCCAAACCCTGCTGAAGGACGTCTATGAAAACCTTTGAAGAACGCTACACCGAATGGCTCGATGGCGAATTGCGCGGCGCCGCGTTGATCGCTTTTGAAGAAGAACTGGAACGCCGGGCGCAAGCCGGCGAGGCGCAGGCCGAGAAGGTCGGCGCGGCCAGTTTGCGGGCTCTCCTGCGCGATCATCTGCAGGCCCCGGCGTTGTCCAACACCGAATTTTTCAATCATCAGCTCCGCGAGCGGATCGAGCGCGAGGGCGGTCTTTCACGCCGCGCGCCGGTCGAGCGCCGGGCGCCCAAAGCGCCCTGGTGGAGCTTTGCGCGTTTTGCCTTGCCCGCGGCCGCGGCGGCGGTGTTCGTGGCCGCGGCGCTTCATTACGGGATGCAGCCCAGCCCGCACGGCGGCGAGCCGCTTGCGATCGCGATGACCCAACCCGCGCCCGCGCCGCCTTCCGCCCCCGAACCGGAGCCCGCGCGGCCTCGGGGCGGCCCCGTGGAGATGGCGCTCAACGATGTTCCCGGCTCTCCCGACCTCGAAGCGCAGACCCTGGATCTTTCAACGTCGGTCACGGCGTTGAAGTACAAGGGCGCGGCCAAGGATCAAAATGTGCAGGTGCTCTGGACGAATGGCCTCGAGTACCAGCCGGACGTGCCTTCGCCGTCCCCGGCGCAAGCCGTGCCTTGATTTGCCCGTCTCATGCCGATTGCATCCAGCCATCTGCGTTTAGCCGCGTTGGCGATGGCGCTGCTGGCGGCGGCGCCTGCCGTGCGGGCGCAGGGCGATACCCTTTACGGGGCGCTGGTGATGGCGAGTAACGTCGAGCATCCGGCCGAGTCTCCGCTGGAGATTGCGCCCGAGTTGGAAAACTTGCGTACGGTTTTCGGCTACAATCAGTTCGTCATCCTCGGCCAGAAACGCAAGGCGGTGGTCCAGGGAACCGAGGATTGGCTAGTTTCCAGTCCGGAGTTTTTCCTGCGGGTGGACACCCGAACCCCCGTCCCCGGCGGGTATGCGCTGGGATTGCAGCTCTTTCGCGAGAAACGGGTGCTCGCCCAAGCCCGGGTGAATCTCACGCGCGGCAACCCGCTCTTCATCCGCGGGCCGATGGTGGCCCGGGGTCAGCTCGTCGTTTTGCTCAAGGTGCAGTAACCGTGGGCGACGGGCAATCGTCGATGAACCGGGCGTGCAGCGCACGCACTGCCTTTGGGAGCCGCTCGCGCTCCACCAGCCACGTGATGCGAAACGAGGAGGTCGCCGCCGCGCGCGGCTCGAGCCCCAGCGCCCGCAGAACGCCCGCGCCGGCCAGCAGATTGCGGTAGCTCGCGTTGATCCCCGCGCCGATCAGGCTCACGGCGCCGAGCCCGTCGATGAGCTGGGCGCCGGTCATCGCGGCGCGCAGATGCGCCTCGTCGTGCAGGTTTTCGCGGGAAAGGACGAGCGTCAACCCATCGCCGGGCCCGCCAAATCCAGCAAGGTGAAGCTGCTTGCCGCAGACGCCGTGCGCCTCGAGCAATGCGAGCACCGGCTCGGCCGGCCCCTGGGCGGTCAGCGCCAGCACGTCTGCCTCGCTGACGACCGCCGTCACGCTGCCCGGCCCGTGCGGCGCAAACTGGCGCACGACCGTGCCATCGATCCGCCCGGTCGATTCCGGCGGGGGCTGGGCGGTCGCGCGGGCATAGATGGCGATGCCCCGTTCCTTGGCAAATTCCACCGCCTGCGCGTTGAGCACCTTCGCGCCGGCCTCGGCCATCTCCTGCATCTCCTCGTAGGCCAACTCGTCGAGGCGCCGCGCGCTTGGGACCACCCGGGGGTCGGCGGAGTAGACGCCATCCACATCGCTGCAAATCTCGCACCACTCCGCGCCGAGCGCCGCCGCCAGCGCGACCGCCGTCGTGTCGCTGCCGCCGCGGCCCAGCGTCGTGACCTCCTTCTTGTAGGAGACGCCCTGGTAGCCGGCCACGACCACGATTTTTCCCCGCGCCAACTCGTTCTGCACCCGGAAGGGCCGCACCTCGATGATGCGCGCGTCGGAATGCCGGTCGTTGGTGATGATGCCCGACTGGCTGCCGGTAAACGAGATGGCGTCGCCGCCCAACTCGCGGATCGCGATGCAAAGGAGCGCCATCGCGATGCGTTCGCCGGCCGAGAGCAGCATGTCGAGTTCGCGGCGCGGCGGGTTGGCCGAGAGCGACTTGGCGGTCGCGAGCAAGTCGTCGGTCGTGTCGCCCATGGCCGAGACGACCGCGCACACGGCGTGGCCGCCCGCGCACGTGCGCATGATCCGCTCGGCGACCGCCCGGATGCGGCTCGCGTCGGCCACGCTGCTGCCGCCGTACTTTTGGACCACGATGCTCATTGATTTTTTCGGGGATCGGCGCAACCTCAGGCGAGGAGTTTTACCCCCCGCGCGGCCGAACCCACTAAAAATGCGTCGTCATGCCCGAGTCCAGCGATAATCCCGAGGCGGAGCAAAAACCCGCCGGCGCGCCCAGGACCTTCACGGCCGACCCGGTGGCGCCGTCTCCCCGCGCCGCCAAGGCGGGGGCGCCGGAGCCCGCGCCGGGCGGGCAAATCAGTTTGCAGGATTTAATGGCGCTGGCCCGTTCGCTGTCCGCATCCGGGATTGAACTGGAAGACCCGGATGCGGTGCGCGGCACCATCTCCCGCGAGAAGCGCAAGTTTTTCAAGGCTGAACCGAAATCCGCCGGAGCCGAGATCGTCGACCAACCGGCGGAGGAAGAGCCGGGAGGTGAGCAGCCAGGCATGCCGGAGTCCGACGCCGGGATGAAGGAAGCCTCCCTGCCTTCGATGACGGTCCGCACGCGCCGCCGATCCACGGTGTCGGCCCGCGGTCCCGGGTTGATCGTGCCGGCGGCGATCGTGCTGACCCTGGCGGCGATGGCAGCCGCCGTTTGGTTGCTGGCCAAAATCGCCCGGCCCGCGCCGGAAAAAGCGACGGTCGCCGTGGCCTCGGTCGCCCCCAGCGGGATGCAGGCGCTCTCGCTCACCGCGCGCGCCAACGAACTGGCCGACAAGATCGCCGACGCAGCCAGGAACCACGATCCCGCCAAGGCGCTTGCCCTTTGCGTGCTGGCGCGCAGCGAAGGGCTTCATCTCCCCGGTCTGGCCTATCAGGAAGCGAGATTCGCTTCGGCTGCCGGCGACAGCCCGGCGGCGGCGGTGGCCATCAGCCATTCGCTGGATCTGGGCGAAGAAATCAGCGCCTGCCACATTTTGCGGGCGAGCCTCATTGCGCGCAACGGCAAGCCGGAGGCGGTGCTGCGCGAATACGAGGCCGCCGCCGCGGCCGCGCCGTTTGAGCCGAAGCCATTCTTCTTTTGGGGCGAATCGCTGCGCCGATCCGGCCGCCCCCAGGCGGCCCTGGTGCGACTGGAGGAAGCGGTCGCTCGCGCCACGGACCCCGACATGGCCGATTTTTACCGGTTCAAAGAGCGGCTGACGTTGATCGAGATCGATCGCGGCGCTGAACTCGCCGACGATTTGAAAGCCAAACTCTCCGCGCCTGCGCCCGCGCCGGACTGGATCCTCACGGCTGCCGCCATCGAGTTGCACAAAGGGGATCGGGCCGCGGCCACGCGGTTCCTGGACCGGGCGGCCGCGCTCCTGACCCCGGACGAACTTGAAAACCGGCTGCGCGACTATTACTTCTTTGGTTTTGCGCGGGAACCGGCGCTCGCCAAATTTTACGATCCCATCTTGAATCCAACGCATGTTCCGGTGGTTGCCGCTGGATCGCCCGCCCCGGCTTCCTCTCCCTTCGCGGACTTGCCCCTCCCGCCGGCGTCCGCGCCGGGCGCTGTGCCTCCCATCGTGCAGCTGCCGCCGCCATGAAATCCGCCACCGCTTTCCGTCTTTCGGCGCTGCTGGGATTCGCGGGCGTGGCCCTCGGCGCGTTCGGCGCGCATGCCTGGCGCGACATTCTGGAGGGACATCATCGGGTCGACGTGTGGAAGACCGCGGTGTTGTACCATCTGGTCCATGCCGCGGTCCTGCTGATCCTGGCGGCGCATCCGCGGTTTCGGCCCGCCGCGTGGTTCGCCTTTGCCGCCGGAATCATCTTGTTCTCCGGCAGCTTGTACGCGCTGGGGTTGGGCGCGCCGGATTGGCTCGGGGCGTTGACGCCGCTGGGCGGATTGTGTTTGCTGGGGGGGTATGTGACCCTGGCGTGGCAGGCAAAGCATTGGGCGCCGGCGTCATGAGCAGTTTTCCCCGCGAACACGTCGAGAGCCTGTGGGCGCCCTGGCGCGTGGAATACTTTGCGCTGGAAAGGCCGCTGGGCGATTTTTTTTCCGAAGCGGCGCAGACTTCCGATGACGCGGCGCACCTGGTGATCCTGCGGCGCAAGAGCGCGTTCTTGATGATGAACCGCTACCCGTACTCAGCCGGGCATTTGATGGCGTTGCCCTATCGCAAGACCGCCGACCTCTCAGAGCTCGCCGACAATGAGAAGCTCGAACTCTGGGCGCTGGCGGACGACGCGTGCCGCTTGTTGCGGGAGGTGGTGCGCGCGCAAGGCTTCAACATCGGGTTCAACCTGGGTTCGTGTGCGGGCGCCGGCGTGGCCGATCATCTGCATTTGCACATTGTGCCGCGCTGGGAAGGCGACAGCAATTTCATGGCGACGATCGGCGGGACGAGGGTCATCCCGGAAGGCCTGGAACCGCTCTACACAAAGCTGATGGCCGCGAAAGCCGGGCTGGGTTTATAAGGGTGGCGAGAAAAATTGTTTACATATGTGATCGTTTATGATTACATGTGTAGATGAAATCCGCCCTGCGCGTTTCCGAAGCCGAGTGGGAAGTGATGAAGGTGGTCTGGAAACGGGCCCCGCGCCTCGCCCAGGAAATCATTGAAGAGCTCGCCGCCGGTGCCCATCGATGGAGTCCCGCCACGGTCAAAACGATGCTCAACCGCCTCGTCGCAAAGGGCGCGCTGAAGTTTGAGCAACAGGGAAAGCGCTATCTGTATTCGCCGGCCATCACCGAAGCGGAATGCCGCACGGCGCAGGCCGATTCGTTTCTGAACCGGGTCTTTGACGGCGCTCTCTCGCCGATGCTCGCGCACTTCGTTCAATCGCGCCGGCTGAGCCAAAAGGAACTTTCCGCGCTGGAAAAAATCTTGCGCGACCACAAACCCCGCAAATGACCTTCCTGCTCGATCTCACCCTGCGCGGCTCGGTGATGTTTGCCGCGGTCCTCGCGCTCGATCGACTCTTCCGCGGCAGCGTGAGCGCGCGCTCGCGGCGGCTGTGGTGGGTCTGTGTGCCGGTCGCGTTCTTCGTGACGATTCCGCTTTCCATCCTGCCGGCGCGGTCCGCGGCGAGCCTGAGCCATTGGGCGCCCGTGCAGCAGTTGCCCAGCGCGCTTTGGACTTCTCTGGCTTCCAGCGGGGACGCGGCCCCGCATGGCTCGTGGTTGCCGGCATTATCGGCCACCGGCGCCTTTTTGTATCTGCTGCTGGTGTGCGTCCGCACGCGCTCGGCCCTGCGGCGGTGGAGCCAGGAACGCTTCTCCACCGATTCCCGCCTGCTCGAAGCGCTCGAAGATTGCAAAAGCGAGGCGGGGATCCAGGCGCCGATCGGGTTGGTCGTGTCTGGGTCGGTCGCGGCGCCGGTGATGGTGGGATGGCTGCGTCCGCGCATCTTGCTGCCGGCTTCTCTCGCGGCGGACATGTCGCGCGAGCAACTGCGCGCGGTGCTGTTCCACGAGCTGGCGCATTTCCGTTCGCTCGATATTCCGGTCGGCTGGCTCTTCACGGGCGCTTGCGCGCTGCATTGGTTCAATCCGATGGCGCACCTGGCCTTGCGCGCCTGGAGCCGCTTCCGCGAAGAAGCCGCCGATGAAACCGCGATCGGCTGGATGAACCAATCCACCGGCGCCATCTACGGCGAGACCCTTCTCTACGTTCTGCGCAAGACCCACGCGCAACCGGCGCCCTTCGCGGCGTTGGCGATCGTGGAGTCAGCCCGACACCTCACCAAACGCATCACTATGATAAAACAATACCCATCCAAATCACCCCGCCGCGCGATCGCGGCGATCGTCCTCGCCGTTCTCGCTTTTGGCATCCTGTTGCGCCCCGTGCGCGCGGGAGATGCGGCCAATGATCCGAGATCCGTCGCGTCGGGCGCCATGCAGACGTGGCTTCAGGGAATCGACGAAAACAAGTACGCGCAGAGTTGGGACGCGGCCGCGCCTTCGTTCCAGAAGGCTATTACCTCCGCAGACTGGGTGGCGGCCCTCAACCGGGTCAGGACGCCGCTGGGTCATTGCATTAGCCGCCGGCTGGCGTCGGCCTCCAATCAGAGCAAACTCCCGAGCCCAACGGGGGTGGCCGAGGGCGAATTCATCCTCGCGCAGTTCGATTCTTCGTTCGACGGCCTCAAGTACGCGGTCGAAACGGTGACATTTGAAAAGGCGCCGGACGGCGGCTGGAAGGCGTCCGGTTATTACATCAAGCCGCGGCTCTGAGGCTACCGCTTGCCGCTGGGCGCCGCGGCTGCGGCGTCCGCCGGCGAAGGACCTTTGGTGAGTTGCGCCTTGGCGTCGTCCAGCTTCTTGGCGATCTCCGTCTTGTCTGGCTCCTCGGGATCGAGGGTCATTGCCTTTTGCCAGGAGGCGACGGCGTTGGCGGTGTCGTTGAGCTTGAGGTACGTGTCGCCGAGGTGGCCAAAGATGACGGCGTCCTCCGGTTTCAACAATTCCGCCGCCTTCGTGAGCTCCGCCAGCGCCTTATCGAATTTATCGGTCTTATAGTAATACCAGCCGAGACTATCGCGATAGGCGCCGTTGTCCGGCTCCAGCTCGAGCGCGCGCCGGATGAGATTGCCGCCTTCCTCGACGTTGAGGTTATGATCGACTTCCATGTAGCCGAGGTAATTCGCCATTTGCGCGACGACCTTCGGGTCATCCTCCATCTCCAGCGCCTTGCGGACGAGCGCATCCGCCTTCTCGTACAAGCCGGCGCGTTCGGCGACCGTGCCGTACTCGAAATAGAACCGGCTGTTGAGCATCTTCGGCTGGAGATTCTGCGCGTCGAGCGCCGTTTGCTCGAAAGTGGTCAATGCCTCCTGCGTGCGCTTGGCCTGCCCAAGAGATGCCGCCAGCAAATACGAGAACCACGGCTGATCCGGGAACCGCCGGCGCGCTTCGGTGAGGATCGGAATCGCCTTCTCCGGCTGCTTGAAATTCTCTAAAAACAAGACGGCGAGCCGCTCATAATTCTCGGGCCGGTTGGGGCTGATGAGCAAACTCTGCTGATAGTTGGATGCCGCTCGATCGTAATCTTTGGACTTCTCGTAAATCTGCCCCAGAAACTCATACGCCTGATGCTGCACCGGATTGATCTTGATGATCTCCTCCAGCGCCGCGATGGCCTGTTCCCGTTGGTCGGCGGCAAGAAAACAGCGCGCCAGATTCTCCCGCGCCGCCACCAAACCCGGCTCCGCCGCGATTGCCTTTTGGTATAGCGGGATGGCCGCCGAGGGTTGCAGCGCGGCGACATAAAAATCCGCGACGCGCGCGAGGACTTCCGGGTTGTTCGGCGCCAGCGCGAGCGCCTTCTGGTAGATCGCCGCGGTCTTCTTGACGTTATCCGGATTCTTGCCCGCATCGCCTTTTTGATAGGTCGCGGTGTAAAGCTCTCCGAGTTTGAGCCAGAAGTCGCTGTCCTTGCTGTCCGCCTTGGCCGCGCGATCGAGGAGCGGGCCGATCTTTTGCTCCTGACCGAGCGCGCTATAGATCTCCTTCAGGTATTGGTAGACGAGCAGATTGCCGGGATCGACGTCGAGGGCCTGCAGGGCGTACTTCTGCGCCAGATCGTTTTTGTTGAGCAGCTTGTAATAGATGTAGGACAACGCCAGGTACGGCCCCGACTCTTTGGGCAACGCCTTGATGTTATCTTTGAGCACCCCGATGGCGCTCGTGGAATCGCCCACCGCGGCGTACTGGCGAGCCAGCTTGATCGAGAGATCGGTGTTCGCCGGGTCGAGCGCCAGCGACTTGAGGTACTCCGCGGTCGCTTTGTCGGCATCCGAAGTATCCTCGAGCATGATGCCCGCCAGGAAATGGGCCTCCGCCTCGGCCTTGCGGTCGCCGTCGAGAGCCAGGGTCAGATCTTTAGCGGCCGGCCGGAACGTCGGATCGAAGACCGTCGCCATCTCCGGCGCGGCGCCGGGCGAGACGAGTTTGCGCGGCTTTGGCGCCGCGGCGGGAGCGCGCGTTTTCGACGGGGCGTCGCTCCCTTGCGCAAGCGCGCAGGGATTGAGCCCGAGCAACAGGACCGCCGAGAAAACGAAGGGCGACAGACGGCGGGGGACGGCCGGGGATGGCGTGCCAAAACCCCGTTCGTCTGTCCCCTCGCGCATCGGCTTCCAACCTACCCGCTAGCTCTTGTAGCGCAAACGCTTCTTGTGGCGGTTCTCCTTCATGCGCTTGCGGCGCTTGTGTTTGGAGATTTTCGCCTTTCTTCTTTTTTTCAGGGATCCCATAGCGGGGAGAGAGCGGACAAAAGCACGCGGGGCAAGGCAATCAGTAGATCACCTTGTTGAGCGGATATTCTATAATGCCTTCAGCGCCTAACAGTTTCAGTTGTGGAATGATTTCGCGAACGACCTTTTCGTCGATCACCGTTTCGACGGCCACCCAGCCTGGCTGGGCCAGGGGAGAGACCGTCGGGTTGCGGAGGGAGGGTAGGGAGGTCAGGAGCTTTTGCAACTCTTTTTCGACGATATTCATCTTGAGCCCCACCTTGTCCCGGGCCGCAAGGGCGCCCTGCAGGAGGATGGCCAGCTGCGAAAGCTTGGCCGCCTTCCACTCGTCGGCGAGCGCCGCGGGGTTGGCGATGAGCTGCGGATAGGACTCGAGCAAGGTTGCGACGATGCGCAGTTTGTTGGCGCGCAACGAGGAGCCGGTCTCGGTGATATCGACGATTGCATCGACCAGATCGGGGACTTTGACCTCCGTCGCGCCCCAACTGAATTCCACCTGCGCCGTGACCCCCTCGCTCTCGAGAAACCGCCGGGTGAAGCCGACCGCCTCCGTGGCGATGCGTTTGCCCTGGAGGTCGCGCACCGTCTGGATGGACGAATTGTCCGGCACCGCCAGCACCCAGCGCGTCGGGGCGGCGCTTGATTTGCTAAACGGCAGGTCGCAAAGCACTTCGACCTTGGAACCGTTTTCGGCCACCCAATCGCGTCCTGTGAGGCCGCAATCGAGATAGCCATGCTCGACGTACCGGCTGATTTCCTGCGCACGCAGGAGCCGCACTTGAAGTTCGGGGTCGTCGGTGGCGGGCTTGTAGGAGCGGCTGGCGCCGGAAATCTGGAAGCCCGCCTTGCCAAAGAGCGCAATCGTCGCCTCCTGCAAGCTGCCGGTCGGCAGGCCAATGGTGAGGGCGGGAGATGCGGTCACGGGGGAAGGAGGAGAAGTTGCGAGCTGCCGGGGAGTTGTCCAGCGGGTTTTTCTCGGAGATTGGCTGGCCACCTGCACTCCAGACGCCGTTTTAACAGCGCAGGATCTGCGGCAGGTGGTTGAAGTGCGCGTCCGAGGTGCAAAGAACGAGGTTGTGCTGAACAACCAACGCGGCAATCCACAAGTCGTTCGAAGGAATGGGTGTGCCCTGTCGTTTCAACTGAAAGTGAAGCGACGCGTAGGAGGAGGTCGTTTGTTCGTCAGGCATCACGATCGAGACTCGCGTCCCTTGTAGAAACTGGTGAAGGCTGGACGCATTGGCTGACTGCTTGTTGCCTGCGACAAAGCCGGCGCGCAGCTCCCCCAAGGTGATAAATGGCAGGTAGATGCGATCTGCTGTCTGGATGATGTCGAGGCGCTTTGGGTCGCCTCGGATAAAGTCACTGAAAGCGTTGGTATCCAGCGCAACATTCATTTCCAATCCTCCGGATCGATCCGCTCAAATTCGACCATCGCTTCATCGAAGGCGGGATCTTCTACCCAAGTGCCGGACAGATGATCCAAGTCGTGGTGTTTCACCTGACGCGGCCCCAAGTTTAGCCCGACTGCAAGCGCGTCAATTGCGACCGCATTTAAGCTTCGAGATTCACTTTCGGCTCGTTGCCGCAGGGCGCGATCAATGTTCTCCGGTATCGCCCGAATCGTGTATTGCATGCTCATTATGCAGGCATGGTAGGCGAACACAGTAGGCAATGCAAGCCGCCTTGCCTCGATCAACCGCAGAAATCTGCGTCAATCCTCGCGAGCGACGCGACCGCCGGAAACGGCGCGAAGTACACGGCTTAGCCTTCGGCGATCCGCTCGGCAAATCGCGCCACCCGGGGGCCGCCCGCGGTCCACTCTAGCGGGTCGATCCAAACCTGGCGGCCGGTCGTTGCAGCATTCCAGGCGTGATAAACGATGTAGTCCTGCGTGCCGTCGGGAGAGGAAACGATTGAATTGTGTCCGGGTCCGATGACTTTCCCTGGCACTGAACGCATGATCTGCGGGCCGCGTTCCTGTCCGACCTCCTGCCATGGGCCCGTGATTTTTTCGGCGACCAGATAATCGACTCCGTAAGTGTCGTTTTGATAGTTTCCGCCGGAGTAGAAACAGTAATACTTCCCGCCGCGCTTGACCACGCTCGGACCTTCAAGCGTGTACCAATCGGCGCGTTTGCCGGCCATCAGCCGGTTACGCTCATACACCTGCCATTGCCAATGCGCGCGCATGACGGTTTGCGGGTTGCCGGCAAGCTGCGTCATGGAGGTCATCCGGTCCATCACGAGCGCGGTGCCGCGAAATGTCGTGGCGTCGGAGTCCAGAAAATCCGTCGCGTAAAACATGTACCATTGGCCGTCGTCGTCGCGGAAAGCGGTGGAATCGATCGCGAAATGGTTGGTCTTCGCGAGATCCGTCAGGGGCGGATAGTTATCGATGTACGGCCCTTGCGGCGTATTGCTGCTGCCGACGCGAACATGAAATCCACCTTTGTTGCCATTGCTATGGTAGTACAGATAGAAGAGGCCATTTTCATACGCGATCTCAGGCGCCCAGAACTCGCCGCCTCGTTCTTCCGGCGCCGGGATCAACGCGCGAGGCAATTCCTCCCAATGTTGCAGATCGTGGGACTTCATCATCGGGACGACCAGTTCTCCCTCCGCTTCGGGCTGTCCGGTGCCGACCATGTAATATTCCCCGTCGTGGAAGAAGCAGTAGGGGTCGGCGAGGTAAGTTGCCGACACCGGTTCCGAGAATTGCGCGAATGCGGACATTAGGAAGAAAGTATCATGCGGCGGCGATCGCTCCTTCGGAATTTCGTGCGCGCGCGTCCATCCTGTGGCTCATTGCGCTCATGCCCTCTTTTGACATTGTCTCCGAGGTCGACCGGCAGGAAGTCGACAACGCGCTCAACCAGGCCCGCAAGGAGTTGCTCACCCGCTTTGACTTCAAGGGCAGCGCCGCTACGATCGAACAACCCGGCAAGGACAAGATCGCGCTGTCCGCGGCGGACGGTTCCCGGCTGAAATCGCTCAACGAAATCGTGCTGCAGAAGCTGGCCAAGCGCAACGTGGACCTGCGCAACATCGAGCACGGCGATGCGGCGATTTCTCCGCTCGGCCATGCCCGGCAGGAACTCACCGTGAAGCAGGGCCTGGAAGGCGCGAAGGCAAAGGAGATCGTGGCGGCGATCAAGAGCAACGATCTCAAAGTGCAGGCCGCGATCCAGGGCACGGAGATCCGGGTGACGGGCAAAAAACGCGACGATCTCCAAGCCGTCATCGCGTTCCTCCGAGGAAAAGATTTCGAAGTGTCGCTGGCCTTCCAAAATTTCCGTGACTGAGGAAGTTGAATAAGGGCCTCACGCAAAGGTCGCAAAGCCGCAAAGGGGGAAGAACAGAGTTTTGGCAGAATTGACGAAAAGTTATTTAATTCTTCGATGCCGCGTCTGCATTTTGCTTCCTCCTTTGCGGCTTTGCGACCTTTGCGCGAGGTCATAAGAAATCTTGCGCGACTTTGATATTTCAACTACCCTCGGTTTGTGAGCGTTGATCAGATCAAAAGCCGCTTGGCCTCGTTGTCCCTTGCCGAGCAGGAGGAGGTTTCGGCATTTCTTTATCATCTGCGTCACTCTTGCGACCCTGAAAACCGGAAGCTCGTGGACGCCAGAATGGCGGACGAGGATCCGGCAAATTGGTTGTCGCTGGAGGAGTTCGAGCGGCGTTTGGATCAAGCTTAGGGTGGGGCGCCTCTGTACGATCTTTACCTGCACGTCAGTCTTCTCGATTCTGTACCCAGAAGCGGCTTACAGCGTCAGAAGATTCTTGAATTTCTGCATCGCCTGCGGATGCATCCGAATCAAATGGGGGACTTTGTCGAAAAAGACGGTTCTCTACGCATCCTCCAGGTGAAGGTGGTAGGCAAATACGCAATAACGTATTGGCCGGATCACGCAGTGAAGACCATCGTGGTCAACAACGTACGACTCGCCGATCAGTAGCGTTGCTCCTACCCCCCCTGCACCGGCGGCATCACCGAGACGCTGTCGCCGTCGCGCAATGCCTGCTCGCGGTCGGCGTATTCCAAGCCGATCGCTGTCAGAATACACCCGTCCCACTCGCGCAATTCCGGGTACGAGCCGTAAAGTAACTCCAGCAGATCGTCGATCGTCTGACCTTCGGGGAGTTCCCGCTCGATCCGCGACGCTCCCGTCAGGTCCCGCAGTCGCGAGAAGAACTGCACCTGCACTTTCATGCCGCCGCGGGCGCGTTCGGCTTGGGCTTGGCCTTCGCGAAGCCGAGCTTGATCGCCTCCTCGCTCAACACCCCGATGCACGGCAGGTTCCGGTAACGTTCCATGAAATCCAGCCCGTAGCCGACCACAAATTCATCCGCGATGTCGAAGCCGACATAGTCCGCCTCCACCTCCTTGACCCGCGTGACGGTCTTGCGCAGCAGCACGCAGATTTTGATGCTCTTGGGGTTCTCGCCAAAGAGCCGTTCGCGCACGGCGTAGAGCGTCTGGCCGCTGTCGAGGATGTCGTCGAGGATGAGCACGTGCCGGCCGGCGATGTCAGGCATCGTCAGTTGGTCGAACGTCACTACGCCGCTGCTTTTGTCGCCCACATAACTGGCCACGCTCAGGCAATCGATGGCGAGCGGCAGCGGGATGCGCCGCAGAAGGTCGCCCATGAACATCAGGCTGCCGTTGAGCACCGCGACCACCGTGAGCTCCCGGTCGCGAAAATCCCAGGTGATCTGATGCGCCAGCTCGTCGAGCCGGCTCAGGATCGTGCTCTCGTGATACAGAATGCGCGTGAGGTCTTCGAGCATGGCCGAAGCTAAAGGCAAACGGCAGAATGCAAAACGCAAAAGTACGGCGGCCGGAGCGCAACCCCTTTTACTTTTGCCCTTTGACCTTCTAACTGTTCCCATGTCCGTCCTCCCGCGATTGCGCGAAGCCCGCCGCCGGCTGATGGCGCAGCGCGCGCTCGACGGCGCAGCGGCGGCGGCGCTCGCGACGTTGAGCGCGCTGTGCTTCATCGAGGCATTCCAACGCGGATTGCTCCCGCCGCGGGCAAGCGTTGCCACGGTGACCGCCATCGTTCTCGGCGCCGCCGCCTTGCGGAGCCTCCTGGGCAGACTCACCCTGGCGCAGACCGCCGCCTTCCTCGATGTCCGCGCCGGAGCCCGGGACCGCTTCGGGACGGCGCTCGACTTCAGCCGCCGCGCGTCGCCCACCCGGTTCGAAACGCTCGCGATTGACGAGTGCGAGCGTTTCGCCCGCGAGTTCCCGGTGCGCCGCTGGACGCCCATCCACCTGCCGCGTTTCACCGCGTGGATTCTCCTGCCGCTCGCCGCGCTGGCGCTCCTTTCATCGTTCTCTCCTCGACCCAAGACGCCCACCCCGCTCGACGCCGCCGTTTCGCAACGCGCCGCCGAGTTGCAAAAGATCGCCGCCGCCTTGCGGCAGGACGATGCGAAAAATCCCGACCTCGCCCGCATGGCCGAAGCGATGCAAAAAAGCGCCCAGCGATTGATGGCCGCCGAGCCATCCTCCGACTCCGAAAAACTCAAAGCCGCCCTGCGCGAGATGTCCTCCCTCGAAGCGATGCTCAACGCGATGCGCGCCGCGCGCGATCAACCGGTCTCCCCCGCGGAACTCTCGGCCCTCGCCGCCGCGCTGGCGGCAAACGACGGTGCGAAATCAGCCGCGGATGCCGTGCGGGCCGGGGAACTTGGCGCCGCCGCCTCGCAATTAGAGAAGCTCCTCCAAACCCTCAAGGAACGCCCCGACTCCTCCGCCGCCCTCCAACAACTTGCGCAATCCCTGCAGGAGCAGGCCGACAAACTCACCGCTGCCCAAAAGAACGAGATCGCCCGCCAGATGCAAGCCGCCGGCCAGGGGGCGCGGGCCGGTCAGTCGTCGTTGAGCCAGCAAGCGCTCTCGCGCCTGGCCCAACTGCTGCGCCAGGCCGGCCAAACCGGCGCCGGCTCGCCCGGCCGCCCGATGACCGACCGCGAATTGCAAAGCCTGGCGGATGCCCTGGAGAACATGAAAAATGGCCTCCGCCCCGGCGGCGCAAGCAAGCCCGGCGAGGGCCATCCCGCCGCCGGCGCCGCGCTGGCCATCGTCGAATCCGGGAATCCGAATGCTTCAACCGGCCAAATCCCGACCGGCCAACCCGGCAGTGAGCACGATGCCGGTCACAGCGACCCCCTCCTTGGCGCTTCCCCGGAGCCAAAAGTTAAGCCGCAGGGACCCGCCACGCGTCTGACCGGCGCGCCAGGCGAAGGAGAATCGATGCAGCAATTCATCGGCGCGGCAAATGACGGCTCGCGTGCCACAAGGGCGTATCGGGAAGGCTTCGAGCGTCTCGTCCCTTCCGCGCAAAACGCCGTGGACCAAGAGAAGATTCCGCTGGGCTCGCGTGCCTTTGTGCGGAGATACTTTGAGAATATTAGACCCACTGAATAAGGTTCAAGGTCCTTGCCTTCTCCCCATGCCCGACGAAGCCACCTCCGACTTCCGCACCCGCTTCCTCAGTCTTCAGGAAGAACTCCAGCGCGTCATGGTCGGCCAGCACGAGGTGATCGAGGCCGTCCTCGTCGCCTTCTTCGCCGGCGGTCACGTGCTCCTGGAGGGTGTCCCTGGTTTGGGCAAGACGATGCTCGTGCGCACGCTCGCCGAGGCGGTCGATCTCCGGTTTTCCCGGGTCCAATTCACGCCCGATCTGATGCCGGCCGACATCATCGGCGCCACGATCCTCATGGAAGACGAGCAGGGCCGCAAAGGCTTCCGCTTCCAACCCGGGCCGGTGTTTGCCAATATCCTGCTCGCCGACGAGATCAATCGGGCCACGCCCAAGACGCAGTCCGCGTTGCTGGAGGCGATGCAGGAAAAACACGTCACCGTCAGCGGGGTGACGCACCGGGTGGAGGAACCGTTCATGGTGCTCGCCACGCAAAACCCGCTCGAGATGGAGGGCACTTACCCGCTGCCCGAGGCGCAGCTCGACCGCTTCTTTTTCAAGCTGCGCGTCGACTTCCCCACGGCGGATGAACTCCATGCTATCCTGGAGCGCACCACGCAGACCGATGCGCCGCGGATCAACCGCGTGATCGACGGCCCGCAGATCCTGGCCATGCGTGGGACAGTGCGCGAGGTGCCGCTCACGCGCGAGGTGCAGGCCCGGGCGATCGCGCTGGTGCTGGCGACGCACCCCGAGAACGCCGCGGCGACGCCGTTGGCAAAACGGTTCGTGCGTTATGGCGCGAGCCCGCGCGGGGTGCAGGCGTTGATCATGGCAGGGAAAATCCATGCGTTGCTCGACGGGCGGTACCACGTTTCCAAGGCCGACATCGACCGCGCCGCCGCGCCCGCGTTGCGGCACCGGATCATCCTGAACTTCGAAGGCGAAGCGGAAGGCGCGACGAGCGACGGCATCATCGCGGAAATCCTGGCCCAAACGCAGGCCGTAAACCGACTAGCTTGAATCCCGTCCGATTCAAGCCTATGCTTCTACTTAGCGAGGCGCTGATAGCCTTCGCTACATGAATCTCTACTGGTTCACTCTTGGCGTCGGCTTCGGCGGATTGGCGTTCGTGGCCGTTCTTGGGCACGGTCATTTTCACTCGACGACCTCCCACGGCGTCGGTCATTGCCACCATGCGGGCGCATTGCACGCTTCGAGCAGCGTCTGGACGTGGCCCTCGCCGCAAACTTGGCTGAGCCTGCTGCTCGGCTTCGGCGCCACCGGCGTGTTGCTGGGGCACACCTTTCTGGCGTCGTGGGCTATTCTCGTATTTGGGGTGGCGTTGGTGGGTGGCTGGTTTTTTGAGCGGCTCGTCATTCGCCCGTTCTGGGGTCTGCTCATGGGATTTGCCTCCCGTCCGGCGCGCACGCTCGAAACGGCCGTGCGCGGGGAAGGCCGGGCCGCCAGCAACTTCGACGCATCGGGCAATGGCCTCGTCGCGCTCGATGTCGACGGCCAGGTCGTTCAACTCCTGGGCCGGCTGCGGGGCGAGGAGCGCTCCGCGGGCTGGAAGGTCCGCTCCGGCGACCGCGTCTTCGTGCGCGAAGTCGATCCGCGGCGCAACCATTGCACCGTCTCCCTCGTGGCGCCCTGAGTGGGCCTCTGCGCCCTCTTCAAACCTGAAGAACCACACCCATGAACATTGCCGTCCTTGTTGTCATTGCCGTTGTCTTGATCGCCGTCTTTGTCTTCGTGCCGATCATCGTCACGCTGTTTTTGCGCGACGTCAGCGCGGGCTCCATCCGCATCGTGAGTTGGTGGGGCGGCACCACGCGCTTTTATCGCGGGCCCGGCAAATCGTACGAGGTCCCGCTGCTGACCAACGGCACCACGCTTTCGAGCAAGGCGATCAACGTCGATCTCGACATCACCGATCAAACCGCCGACGTCGACGAGAACGGCGTTCCCCGGCCCATTAAAGTACGCGTGCTCGCCAGCGCGATCGTCTCCGTCGGCGACACCGACGTGTTGATCAAGACCGCCGCCAATCGTTACTTCGCCAAAGGCGAGGACGAGCAGCTTTCCACGCTCACCGACCTGCTTTCGTCTTCAGGCCGCCGCGCCATCAATCTGCTCACGCACGATCAACTCTTCTCGGCCCGCACCGCCCCCCGCGCCGCCGCGCTGGCGCCGACCGAGACGGAGTATTCCAACGAGATCGACACCAGCACGATCTCGATTGCCGAGGAAGACGATGACCCGTTGGCGATCATCATCCGCAAGGCGTGTTCGCGTGAGTTGACTGACCTCGGGCTCATCTTCAATTCGCTCAACATCAAGGTGGTGCAATCGGAAGTGGCCGATGCGCGCCGCCGGCAATCCGCCGCCGAGGCGCAGGCCAATGCAGACATCGTCGCGGCCCAGCAAGCGCGCCGCGCGAAGGAGGCGCAACTCGAAGCCGCGCGCCAGATCTCCGACAAGGAGCGTGAGGTCGAGCAAACGCGCCTGGCCAACGGCGTCCTCATCGCCGAAGCCGAAGCGAAACGTCAAAACGCCCTTGCCGGCCAGCGCGAGAGCGAGCTGCGGGCCACCCAACTCGCGGAAGCCGAAGCCAACGCCGCCGCCCTGCGCATCGACGCGGAAGCGAGCGCGAACGCGGAAGCGGTGCGCATCACCACCGTTGCGCAAGCGACTGCGGAGAGCATCCGGCTCGTGAATGAAGCCGTGACGGCGGGCGGCGAGAGTTACTTCCGGTTCCGCCAGATCGAATTGCTGCCGCAGTTGGTGCCGTCAATCACCGAGGCGCTGGCGCGCGCGCGTCTGGTGACGATCCAGTCCGGCGCGGACGGGGAAGGCGGCGCTCCAGGCGCGACGACCGATCAAATATCGAGCGTCATCCGCACGGTGCTGGCCGCGCAACTGGTCGCCCGGCAGGATCTGTTGGGCAGCGAGCCGCCGCCGCCGGCAAGCGTCTGACCCTAGCTGATCAGCGGTCGTACCCGCCGCCGCCGTAGCCTCCGCCACCACCGCGACGATCTCCGCGATCACCACGATCGCCTCGGCCGCCGCCTCCGCTGCGACCGCCGCCGCCGCCACCACCATAACCG